>CAZZEC010000012.1:0-60672 GCA_964652565.1 uncultured Bacteroidia bacterium | reverse complement strand
AATGATATGCAAAGCTCATTGGTTTCTATCAGATTTATTTCCGAACTAATTTCTCCAACTTCTGAGCTATCAGCAACTTTAATCACCTTCAGTTTTATGCTGTGAAAGCCATAGGCATAACAGTCGTTAGGAATATCTGCTGTGGGATTATAATTATAAGAAGCATAACAAGAATTCCACTGAATAGTACCTGTGAAGCCTTCCACTAAATGAGGGGGTACTCGTAAGTCTATTAAAAGTCTTGAGGAATCAATTTGAGCTAAGCTATCAAAGGTTACCACATGAGAAAGCTTTGAATTGTAGCACCTTGCATATGGAGCATAGCATTCAGAACCTGCTTCACCACATGAAATAAGTGTTGTGATATCATTTTCAATAACTTCTGTACCTATTTGTACATAGGAATTTGCTTCGTATTCAAATTCATGTACTCCTCCTGTTGGATACACTAATTTGTTGAGAACCCCTGTTTTTACCCATGTGGGATCTGTATCTCGATTATTGTCTCCATAAGAAATACTCCCTCCCACAAAAAGATCCAGGGTAGTTAAAGGGATATTAATATTTTCTGAATATTCATTATCAGTTGCACCATTATAAAATCCCCAGTGATCAATGGCCTTACTTAATCTATTAGGCAAAAATTGTGTCGTATCTCCTGCATTCTGACTACCATTATAATAGAATTTATAAGGAGGTATTTGCTCAGAATAGGTACAGTCAGATTGTTTAACTTGCTTGAGTTTCAGACGTTTGTATTCTGAACGGGTAGATAATAACGGGTCTTTAAAGTAGGAATAAGAAAAATCCCATACTGAACAGGAACTATTATGCTCAACTTTAATTTGATCCAGTAAATGAGCTTGTTCACTTACAAAAACAGTACTATTATCTAAATCTTCCCGTATTGTATTGGCCACAAAATTTACTTCGACATTACCTGAGATGGTAGTTATCTTGGTTAACCTTTTTCCATTTACACTATTGCGAATTAAGTTTTTCCCGGTAGCAGCATCTCCTATGCCACCGCAATCTATAGTAGTTTCACCTCCTCCACTACCACCTCCTATACCTTGAGTATCATTAACATTACAAATCAATCTCGAATAATTACATGAAGCCAAATAATTATAGCTGTAATATTCATCTGCATAGGAAAGATCTATTCTATAAATCTTATCTGGCGATTCTACTCGAATAAGATACCAAGTGTTTGTAATCTCAGCATCAGGGTTATCGGGATTAATACCAAATAATACCGAAGATTCAACTCCTCTATCATCAAGTGTATCTGGGATATTGCCGAATATGTATTTTATCCCTCCTGGATCAACTATAGTAAAACCCTTGATAACATTAACTCCCCATTCTATTTCAACCCTTAGATTTTGTTGGGGAATCAAGTGACAAATTTTGTCTCCATCGATAACAAACTTTCCTGACTGGCCTGCAAAATTAAACATAAATATATCGGGCTCACTATCTTTCGCCCCAGAAATAATATCGTCGGATATCGTTTGGCTTATGCCTCCATCATTAAAATCCGCTGTTAGCGTGTTACCATAATTGGCATATCCAAAAGATCGCTCATCAGGAATTCCTAACACTGTACGAGAAATCATCCCTCCCGCATCCAAACTCCAGCCCATACCTACCCAACTGGCAGTTTCACCAACTTTTACCCCAGACGCATGGTAATTCAAAGAAATGGGTAAAATCAATGACCCTTCTAGTACTGTATATATTGGAATGGAAATGCCAGGTACCCCTGTAAAATGACTCACGGGAATATCCGTGTACTTTCCTAACGCTGCAGCATTTGGAGCAGGTAGTACTACGTCCTGGAGTAGATTATTGTTAGGTTGAGTATATGAAAATTTATGGAAAAAGAAATGTAGGACAATCAGAAAACATGTGATTAGCTTCATAACTGATTATTTTTCAGATTTGTAGTATATTTTACTTGTTATTTATATCATGAGTTACTCGATCGCCAACTGATGGATAGTTGCTTGGTCATCCATAATAGATTGGACATGGTAAATACCTGCAGCCCAGTTTCTACACTCAATAATGTATTCTTGATGACCTTTATTTACACTGTAGACTTTTTGGTATATCATAGCACCTAATGCATTTACAATGCTAAGGCGTAATTCTCCAGTGCAGCTACTTATGATTCCGAGATTTACTGTTGAATTTGCAGGATTAGGATAAAGATATACTTGATTAATAGATTCCTTGTTTTCCATTGGAGACGAAGCATCAACCAATCGAAATACATCAAGTGTATCGCATTCATGTAAGTTACCCAACATTAGCGAATATCTAGCCCCTCCAGGATGTAATAAAGCATGAACCCTTAATTTCTGCCCTTCCGTGAACATATAACTACAAGGATCATCGGTATTATCCATGAAGTTCATAGTCATTTCTACCAAATTATTTCCACAACTCGTCACGTGTTTATAAGCAGGACAACCTTTATTGGAAGTATTATGAATGGGTGTATCCATTACATTATCATCCGAACATAGGGACCCTTTACCCCAAATAGGATATAAATTCAGGTAATTCCCCATCAAATGTGTAAGAGTTTTGCCTTGATAATAAGGAGTATCGATTGGATCTCGATTACCAAAAAAACGATAATCAATGACTATTCCATCTGTTTCTGAAGGCCCTCCCGGCATTTGAGCAAAGCCACTTACTCCATCCTCTAAGGTTGTTACCCATACATTGATGATATGTTCGGGATCCCATGGTGCAAAGCCTTCCAGGTTGGGAACTTTGATAGAGTTATCTGGAGGCCACGTACTTTGCAAAGGATTGACATAATGAATGGCAGACAAAGACTGCCCATTGATGGAATAATCTGCAAGACAAAATGAGATTTCCATATCTGCTACCAGATTGGAAAACCCTTCTCTTGTATCCGCTAAATGACGAATGGCGTAATCCCCATGGTTAAAATCTCTATTCAATGCATTGATCTGAGATCGCACCTGCGTCTCTGAAACTAGTGGCTGACCAATCCGGGCATTCATGATATGAAATACAATGGGCAGTGTTACTGGCTGAGGAATCAAAAAACCGGATACAGAATCAGTAAATCGCTCAATTTGCCGCCTTGCTGATACCACACCTGGCAGGCTGTCTTCCAACTGTTTTTGTATGTCAAGTGTGAGATATTTGCGGTATAAACGACTCGAATCTTGAGCGTATATAGAGACTAATGGCAACAATAAGTTCCCGATTAGCACATACAGTACTATTATCCTAACAAGTATTTTCATTGCGAAATGTTATGAGTTAATACATTTGCTAACTAAAACATTTCACATAAATAATCATAAATATCTACATATTAAGACATTTCCAAATGCAGTAAATTACCTACTTTAGTGTAAAAATGAGGATTTTTTGATCAAAAATGTATCGATTTATTTTACTTAATTCTTTTAAAAGAATTTTCTTACAGTGTTTAACTTTGTATTGAATATCTAACATTTTTCATATATCCATATCTGTGAAATACATCCATAAATTTATTACTATAAATCATATGTTTTTATGACATATACATATTTTTATGTTAATAAGTGGATATACAATGTTAATCATGTCCTATTTCATCATACATTCCCAATTACCCTTCTTCTTCAGCACGAGCAGCCCTGAAGGGGAGTAATTTGACAAACATAGTACTTGAAATTACCATCACATGATGCGATGGATAATATCATCGGCAGTGATACCTTCAGCTTCTGCTGTAAAACTGGGAACAATCCGGTGTCTTAGCACAGAGGTAGCCACGTGATTTATATCCTCTATATCCGGAGAATACTTCCCTCTCAGTAAAGAAAGTGCCTTTGCTGCAAGGATCAGGTATTGAGAAGCTCTGGGTCCGGCTCCCCAGTTAATCAATGGCTTGATCTCATCGGGAATATACCCAGTATTCACACGGGTACGACTTACGAGCGATACTGCATGCTCGACAACATTGTCAGGAGTGGGTACTTGACGTACCAGGTCTTGGAACATGATGATCTCCTCTTTGGAGATGATCGTATTCAAAGTGATATCTTGTTTGCGCGTTGTGCGTTTTACGATTTCTATCTCTTCCTGCATAGAAGGATAATTAACCGTAATATTGAACATAAACCTGTCGAGCTGTGCCTCGGGTAAGGGATAAGTACCTTCCTGTTCGATGGGGTTTTGGGTTGCTAACACGAAAAAGGGAGGCTCTAAGGTATACACTTCTCCTGCTATGGTTACCCTCTTCTCTTGCATAGCTTCTAAGAGCGCAGCCTGGGTTTTGGGCGGCGTACGGTTAATCTCATCAGCCAACAGAATATTGGCAAATATAGGCCCTCGAACGAACTTGAAATACTTCTTGTTGGTATCTTCGTCTATCTCCAACAGCTCAGTACCTACTATATCACTGGGCATCAAGTCTGGGGTAAATTGAATCCTACTGAATTTCAAATCCAATACCTCTGCAATAGTACTGATCAATAATGTTTTAGCAAGCCCGGGAACTCCCACTAGAAGGGTGTGCCCTTTACAGAAAAGGGCGATCAGCAGCTTTTCTATT
The DNA here is from genome assembly GCA_964652565.1 of uncultured Bacteroidia bacterium. Taxonomy (GTDB): domain Bacteria; phylum Bacteroidota; class Bacteroidia; order J057; family J057; genus JBCCTX01. Next base: position 56,075 of record CAZZEC010000012.1, on the reverse strand, counting down.
ACATTATCCTGACCAACAATTACTTTAGCAATTTCCTTTCTGAGCTCCTGGTATTTGTGAGCCAGAGCATCCGCTGCCTCAACTTCCGTATTGTAATTCTGCATTAGTTAATCCAATTTTTCAGAGCGTTGGTACACTCATTAGGTTTGATGTCAATATATATATTTTTCTTTGCCAATTCTAACCAATTTTCCATTATTTCACCTTGTCTGGATCGTAATGCAGCATTGTAAATGGTCTTATAATCATCTTTAAGATTAGGTGCATGGGGAGGAATTTTCTTCTTTAAGTAGATCATATGATAGGATACCCGTCCTCCTGCGCTTATCTCGTCTAGCTTAAGCGGTTCAGAGATTTCTCCAGGTTCCATCTCTTCTACTTTAAAGTACATATCAGCGGGTAACGCATCCAATGGAACACTTAATTCACCGGGTTGCTTGGGATTGGTAATACATCCACCACAGTCTTTGGTAGCTCTATCCTGAGAAAATACAATAGCCGCCTCCTCAAAAGAAAGAGAATCCTGATCAATCAATTCGCGAATCTCATTGAGTTTCTCAATCGCTAGCGAATCACCCTTTACATCTGGACGAGGTTTTTTGAGTATATGACTTGCAGTAATTAACTCCCCCTGACGCTTGTGCAACTGGATAATATGATAGCCAAATTCCGTTTCGAAAATATCAGATAAATCCCCCTCTCGCAATCCATAAGCAACTTCTTCAAATTTCGGAACCATTTGCCCTCTTCCAAATGTACCTAACATTCCTCCTCTTCTTCCAGTACCTCCATCATCCGAATACCTTCTTGCCAAATCCGCAAACTCACCCTCTTTATTTGCTATTTGTTTCCTTAAATCTGCTAACTCTTCCCGTGCCTGATCCTTACTTTCCTCAGACCAGGGAACATTAATTACAATATGATTGAGCTGTACCTCAGCAGGTAACAGCCCCAGACTGTCGACAGGTATGGATTTAAAAAATTCTTTAACTTCTCTTGGAGTTATTTTAGCCTCTTCAATGATCTGTGAACGCTGCTGATTGATCAAAATTTGATCTTCAATCTCGGGTCGTATATCATCTTTAAATTTTAATACTGGCTTACCATATATTTCTTCAAATTCTTTCTGGTTTCCATCCATTTGATTCAGAATATAATCCACCCTTCTATTCACCTCTGCATCCACCTGTCCCTCAGATAACACCAGACTGTCTTGCTCTGCTTTATTCAACATGAGCTTATCTACAATCAGGTTTTCCAATACTCTACATCTCAAGGTTCCGTCATCCTTTTCGCCATTGAGGATAACGTAATTATATGTGTCTTCCACATCAGATGCCAATATGACCTCATCTCCAATCACAGCTACAATACGGTCTAAGACCTGTGAATAGGAGCGCCCAGCACCTATTATTAGTAACATCACTAGCAATAACCTGATATTCATAATTATGTCGATATATTTATTTCTAAAAAATTGCCACATCTCTATTCATTTTAGCCTGATCCAACAACCACTTTTTAGTCTGATCCATCAATTTCCGCTTGCGTTGATTGAGTACAATCGCTTTTATTTCTTCTTTACACATACTCAACGGTTTTTGTTCTCCTTCCTTAACCCTGCCTAACATCTTAAATAAATGATGGGTAACGTTGCCTGTCTCAGGATCTGCATAATCATACGTATAAACCTGGTTTAATGGTACACGTTTGATATTTAGCGGGAATCCTTTACTTATCATATCCAACTCATTCTCAGTAGCGAAAATACTATCCAATTTATACTCCACCTGGTCGCTACTCGTACACCACTCCACTAATTCCTGTAGCATGTCTTCATCTTTACTTCTGATCGCTGCAATGTGTCTGGGTTCGAAAGGGTCCTTTGACTTTAGGTAAAAAAAGCTATAAAAGTCGGCTTTACTTACAAATCGCTCCTTATTTCTGTTGTAATAATTGCTGAGTTCTTTGTCTGATATACTTTGATAAAGTTCTGTCTCAATAACGTGATCCATGTATTCATGTTCAATTAATCTACTCCTGTAGATCTCGAGTTTATTCATGATCTCCTGATCAAGGTCTGGAAGTACAGTACTCGCCTTATCCTCAATCGCTCTGGCGGTTAACCACTCATCAACATATTTTTTCGCCAATCGCAGCGAATCTGATTCACTCAATCCGCCGGGTAAATGAAAGGTTAACTCTCCTTCATACAGATATTCCTGCTTATACCGTGCAACAGCATCCCCCTGAAAAGTACGATTATTATTTCTACAGCCTGAAAATAGGATTAGTAGCGCACTACCACTTATAATTAGATACATTAAATGTTTCATGGAAAATCTTATTATAATTTCTCTCATCCTGACCTATTCATTGTATCGCAGGACACGCACTAAGCAATAAAGTTAGTATTTCCATTTGCTAATTCCCAGTATCAAAATATATCCTAAATAATACCAGTACTACCTTCTGTGTTTACAACCCCTTTATCACTCAAATGTATATTTATTAACTTATTTTTCCTTTCAATGAATGCACGTTTAACATCAATACATAGGGTTCATGTTCGTGAGTAAAAAACAGACTTAATGAATACTAATATTTCACACACAAACTATTCGATTTAGATACTATCTTTCACTCTACTGAATACATTATTGAAATAATTGATCAAATGCAGATTCATTGATCTCTACAGGATATTTCTCTTCGAGTTTTTCCAACCACTGTTCTTCCAGATAGTCCTGATACTTTGTGATCGCACTTGATTTAGCCTTTTCAAATGGCTTCACACCTGCCCCAAATTTTTCCTTGATCATTCTGATAACAAATGCATTATCTTCTTTTTCAATGTCTGTGATATGACCTACAGGCTGGGTGAAAATATCAGGGTTTAACTCAGAGTTCCCTTTTTCATAATTCATGGTTATGATCCGTACATTCAGTGCAGAGTTTCGATTGATGGCAGAATCTATTTCATCTTCTCGTAAATCGTTAGTGAGTAACTCTTTGACTTCCTGTATCATACTATCTGAAGTACAACGGTACTCTACTACGTCAACGCTTTCGTTTGCATAAAAATCTTCTGTATGACTTTGATAATACTCTTCCAGACCTGTAGTATCTTTTACTGCTTTTTCCCAAACTTTCTCTTCCATGAGGGTAAACAATAGAATTCCATCCCTATACTCTTTGAGCAAATACTTGAATTCAGGATTTTTAACGGGCAATTGTTGTTCTTCATAAGTTAGAAGCCATTGCCTGACAAAATTATCTTTGACTACTTCAGCTGCTCTTTCTGGAGAGAGCCGGGGGTAACGCAATCTATTTTTCTGATAGTAATCTATCATGTCCTGAAGTAGAACGGGAGATTCCCCTTTTACACTAAAAAGCGTTTTTTGATACATATCCATCTCGGCACTATCTGGCTTCCATACACCTCTGGGAAATGAAGCATCAACCTCTGCTAAGAATTCTTTGAAATGGGTATCATCGAATTCAAACCCACTTTCACTTTTTATACGACTGAGTAATGCCTCTTGACTCAGCTTAGACCTACTATCACGAGAAATTCGCTGTTTGATACTGCTTTGAGACTCCTCAAAAGAAGGTCTTCGAATCACATCTGTAACTTTAAGAATATGCCATCCATAGGGAGTAGTGAAAGGCTGAGAATACTCTCCTCCAGAAAGCTGCAATTTCTGCTGCTCCATTTGGGGAAGTAGCCTGGTAGCTCCTAAATTACCTCCTTCATTCGAAGAACTGGGATCGTCAGAGTATTGCTTTGCCATTTCAGCAAAATCAGCTCCTTCTTCTAGCTTTTCATAAATTTCCTGAATGAGACTTTCAGCTTGTGCAGTATCTTTTGCACTATACCTATCCCCTACCCTAATAATGATATGCGCCGCCATTTTCTCACCTTCACGAGGAATTCGATCATTTACTTTAACCAAATGGTAGCCAAAAACTGTTCTGACAGGATTCGAGACCTCTCCCACCGATGTATTATAAGCAGCACTTTCAAAAGGATATACCATATCGAAGACACTAAAATATCCCAATTTCCCTGCATTCTGCTGAGCAGAAGGGTCTTCAGAGTATTTACTTGCCATTTGCTCGAAGGTGTATGCATCAGAGATGATAGAATCTCTTATCGCTACGATCTTGCGATACACTTCTAACGTATCTTCGGGTAAAGCATCTTCGGTCAATTTTAATAACAAATGGCTGGCATTGATCAAGTATTCTGACCTTTCGTAAGCTTCTTTGATTAATTGTTCTTCAACTTCTGTAGCTGATAGGTAAGGTTGGACCAGTTGTTTGCGATAAGTTTCAAACTCTCTTTGAAACTCAGGCGTTTTATGTATCCCCTGAGCTTCTGCTTCAAATACTTTGCGCTTAAAATTAATGTATAGGTCCAGATATTCTCTATACTTTTCGGGATCGTGCTGGCTGGCCTCATCATACCCTCCATTGTTTTTCTGATATACTCTTTCAAACTCTGATTTGGATACGGTATCTCCCTCAAATAATAATATCGGGACCGATCCGTCATTTTGAGCTATGGTTGACGTAGAGCAAAAGATTATGCATATTATAGAAGTAATAGCACAAGAAATATTTTTCATATATATCTCAATCTTGAAGATTACGTATTTTATTTAAGAAACGAAGTTACAAATACGCCATAAATAACGAAATTTCTGGTATTTTAGTTTGTCTGAATTATTCCAGAAATAACATACAAATTGATCTCTTACGTTTATGCACTGTTATAGATATTTTTTAGCGTACTGCTGCACATTTTTCCTTTCTTATTCATTATATAGTCAAAAACCGCTCTTTCAATCAGAGGAATTGGTCGAGATTCGCCTTATCCTTGATATTGAGAAGCTTCAAAGAGCACGACTCAAACCTGCTAAGGAAGATGATGATCCCGAAGAATTTGAGGCTCAACTAATCCAGAAGTTGCCAGATGGTTCTGATGCAATTACAGATCTAAAAGTGACATTGAGGGGAAATTTTCGAAGAAGACCTGCTCATTGTGTGTTCCCTCCGTTGGAATTCGATTTTAGGAAAAAAAAGGACCCTCCAGTTGGTCCTTTTGAGGGGCAAAACAAACTCAAACTCGTAACACACTGCGAATCGAGCGACTACGTAAGAAGGGAATATCTGGTTTATAAATTGTACAATTTATTTACCGAGTATAGTTTTCAGGTAAGAATGGCTAAGATCACCTATGAGGACCTTAAAGGCGTGCTACCACCTCAGGAAGAGTACGCTTTTTTCATTGAAGATGATGACGAGTTAGCTGAAAGAGTCAATGGAGAAGACATTCAGGATGATGATATTAAACCCGAAGACGTTGACCTTGAGCTATTAACTCAACTCCATTTTTTCCAGTGTATGATCGGTAACCTGGATTGGGATATTCAACTCAATAAAAATATAGAAATCCTTGAAAGAATGGAAGATCACAAACCGTTGGTTGTACCTTATGACTTTGATTTTTCACTCATGGTCAATGCCCCTTATACAAATGTCGGTGAAATGGATCGGCAGGTATTTAGATCTATTTGTGCGGATGAGGATAGGATACAAGCAGTTATTGAACTATTTACTGAAAAGGAAGATGAGGTGATAGACTATATCAAATCCAATGACTACGTAAAAGGTAAGAATCGGAGGGAGTGTATTGAAACTGTGAAAGATTTTTATTACAAAATTAAAAAAACCGAAAAAGTCATTGATGAGATACAGTCAAATTGCGACTAATCTCAAATACTCATAAACCAACCTAACACCCAAGCTAATAACTACACAATGAAAGATCTTCTATACTTAGTAGTACAACTATTCAACATCTCCTTATGCTTATTACTCTGTATAACTTCTTCACATGCTCAAAAGAAAAACTTTTCCTATGAACAAGTATTTGAGGGCAAAGGGGAATTATTATCACAATCGCTTCCACAAATAGAAGCGTGGATGGATGATCAGTCTTACTTGATGACAGAATCTAATGAAGGTACTGTTAGATGGGTCAGAGTACAAGCTGCAAGTGGTGAATCGGAAGTTTACACACCCTTTCAGAAAGTAAATACCTTATTACCCCAATCTGTAAATAATAGAAAACCTTTTGCCTATCATGAAGATTTTGAGCGGTTTTTGGTTAGAGATAAAGGAAATATCTATTGTGTCATTCCTTCGGAAGAGCAGGTCATTGAATTACCCAATACTGAAGAAGTAAAAAATCCTCGCTTTTCCCCTGATGGCAACCTGATAGCATTTACCAGAAACAAAAATCTGTGCGTGGTGGATATTCGTACGAAAAATGAATACCGGCTAACCAATGATAGTACAGATCTCATTTATAATGGATGGGCTTCATGGGTATATATGGAAGAGATCCTGGGTCGAAGAAGTAATTATGCTGCGTTTTGGTGGTCGCCCAATAGCGAAATGCTAGCTTTCTTGCGATTTGATGATCGCCCCGTACCCGAATTTCCTATCTATGTTGCAGATGGGGTACATGGATACCTCGAAGCGCAACGCTATCCCAAGTCTGGTGATCCGAGTCCAATAGTAAAGTTGGGGATTGCACATATCAACTCCGGGGAAATTACCTGGGTAGATATTAACGAAAATTTTGAATATACCGCATGGCCATTCTGGACTCCTGATAGCAAAGAACTTTGGTTTCAACAGATGAATAGAGACCAGGACCATATAGAGATTTTTTCTGCTCATCCAGAGACGGGTGATAAAAAACACATATATACTGAAAAGCAAGAGTCCTGGGTTGAATTCTTTAAAGACATCACTTTTTTGCCCAACAATCAAGGGGTAATTCTTCGCTCTGATAAAGATGGCTGGAGGCATTTATATCACTATGATATGGATGGCAAGCTAGTAAAACAGCTTACTCAGGGCAACTGGGATGTAAATAGCATTGAAGGAATAAATCAAAAAGGAGAACAACTTTACTTCATGGGGAACAGAGGGGCAACTACTGATAATTATTTGTTCAGAATAAATCTGGATGGTACTGAACTTACTCAACTCACTCCAGAACCTGGAACACATTCTTGTGAGGTATCTCCATCAGGTAACTATATCATTGATACCTATAGTAGCATTAATCAACCCGGAACAACTGTGCTAAGAGACGTAAATGGGGATATACTAAAAACACTAGGGAGCACCTATCATGAAAACGTCAATAACTACCGTCTAGGAAAGGTCGAAATGTTTACAATTCCCAGTACAGACGGGTTTGAGTTACCGGCTATATGGACCTTACCTCCTGATTTTGATGAAACGCGTAAGTATCCGGTTATCTATCAGATATATAGTGGACCTGGAAGTGCGAGGGTAAGAAATAGATATGCCAGCTATACCAATCATTATTGGGCACAGCAGGATATTATCGTGATTACTGTAGATCACAGAGGCTCAGGGCATTTTGGAAAAGCTGGAAAAGCGCTGATGCATAGAAATCTTGGGAAATGGGAAATGCATGACTTGATAGAATCTGTCAAATGGCTCAGACAAAAGCCATTTATCGATGAGACAAAAATAGGTATCACTGGAGGTAGTTATGGAGGATATACCACCTGCATGGCGCTCACTTATGGGTCAGAATACTTTACTCATGGTGTGGCCAGAGCATCAGTTACCGACTGGCATCTATATGATAATGTTTACACTGAAAGATACATGGACCATCCTGAAGATAATCCTGAGGGATATGAAAATGGATCTGTAATGACCTATGCAGACCGTCTGACAGGGAAACTATTAATTACTCATGGTTCTTCTGATGACAATGTACATATGCAAAATACGATGCAACTGGTAGATAAACTCATCGATGAAGGCAAGCAGTTTGATTTCATGATCTATCCTAATCAAAGACATGGATTCAGGGGAACGAAGCGGACACATTCCAACAGGCTAGCTGCACAGTTCTGGTTTGAACACTTCGTGGACAAGCCATTAGAAAATATTGAGTTGCAAGTGGAGGAAAGAAAATAATCAAGAATATCTCAACCAACGAAAGACTTCTTTTATACTGGGCTTTTTCCCATACATTAGTATTCCGATGCGGTAAATTTTGGCTACAAACCAAATACCTCCCATAATGGTACCTATCAACAATATGATAGATAGCAATAATTGGTACCATGGGACTTCTGTTATTCCTATTCGAGCCATCATGATAATGGGAGAGAAAAATGGAAATAATGAGCCGAACACAGCAATTCCTGAATTGGGATTTTGAATGACGCTAAACATCATAATAATGGGTATAGCCATCAATAGTACGATGGGAGTTGTGAATTGCTGTGCATCCTGGATATTATCTACCGCAGCACCTGCTGCAGCCATTAATGAGCCATACAGTAAGAACCCACCAATAAAATATATGGGAAAGAGCCATAAGATGTTCCAGTTAAATGTATCAATTGTACCCTGAAGTTCAGACATAACTATGTCTGCACCTTCCTGAGCTTGCGCTGTATCAGCCATCTCAATGGAAGGGGACTGTACAATGGCTCCTGTTGTAATGGAAACGATCATCAATGCACCTGCAGATAAAAAGGCTAACAAAAAAAATTGTGTCAGACCTGCCGCAGCTAACGCAGTAATTTTGCCCAGCATAAAGTCAAAGGGCTTAATAGAAGAGACTATGATCTCTACAATCCTGTTGGTTTTCTCTTCGATTACCCCTTGCATGAGGATACTTCCGAAAATTGTCAAGAGCAAATACATCAAAAATCCCATGACATAACCGGCTGCACTAGCAATAAAGGGATTGGAGGTCTTACCATCTCGGACCGTTTGTCCCCGCAGGCTAAATGACATCTTACTCAGATCATCCTGATTAAGACCTGCTATATCCATTTTATATGTTTCTATGATACGTTCAAGTCTCTCTTCAACTGATTCCTGTAGTAAAATGCTTATATTTTCTTCGCTGTGAATTCTAAATAGTAATTTAGGATTATCGCGTTCAATTTCTTCCAGCTTGGGTAATTCAAGCACTGCAACTTTATTTGAAACACTGTCCAGCAGTTCCATCAGACTTTTGCCTTCCTCCCATTGGAATTGTACTCGGTCATCCTGATTTTCTCCTCGCGCCACGGCTAGGAAAATGTCTGGGGTATCTTCTCCTGGGATCAATAATGTATACGCCTCTTCCTCTGTATACATCATAATCAACACTTGCATTCCTCCAAAAAATCCGGCAGAAATAGGTATCAGTAAAATTCCCAACCAAAAACTTTTCTTCTGTATAATATTGAGATATTCTCTTTTAAAGACAGTATATATCATATTTATGCAGTTGTTGCTCTATCGCTAACCAGATCTATGAAGATCTCATTGAGACGAGGGATATGAATGCTAAAGGACAAAATCTCCAGAGGCAGGTCTACCAATTGGTGAAGCAAGGCTTTTTGAGCATGGTTATTTCCAAACGCAAGCATAGCAACTCCCGGCTCCTCAATTTCCACTGTCACGTCTTTTAATTGCTCTAACACTTGATCCTCTCCTTCATATTCCAGATGATAGATATTTTTTTGAAATTTTTTTCTGACAGTCTTGATCTCTTCTTCCAAAATCACTTTTCCTTTATTCACCAATGCAATGGAGTCACATAGTTCTTCAACTTGCTCCATCCGATGTGTTGAAAAAATAATCGTCGTACCCTTTTCTTTTAATTCCAGAATTTCTTTTTCCATTACCTGGGTGTTCACAGGGTCTAACCCAGAAAAAGGTTCATCCAATATCAATAGTTTGGGTTCATGCGCTATAGTAGCAATAAATTGCACTTTTTGCTGCATTCCTTTTGAGAGCTCCGCGGCTTTGTGATGCTTCCATTCTTCCAACCCCAACTTTGTTAACCATGCTAAGCTCCTACTTTTTGCTTCTTTGGCCTCAAGTCCCTTAAGTTGTAGCAAATAGGTGAGTTGCTCAAACACTTTCATCTTTTTGTACAAACCGCGCTCCTCAGGCATATACCCCATGCGAAGAATTTCTTTTCTTGACCAGGGCTTACCTTCCACTAACATATGCCCTTCATCAGGAATAGTAATTCCCGTTATCATTCTGATAATGGAAGTTTTCCCTGCACCATTTGGACCTAAAAGGCCATAAATTTTCCCTTTGGGAATATGAAGATCAACTTGATCTACAGCCAGATGTCTATCATATCGTTTAGTGACCCCGTGGAGAGATAAAAAAAGTTCCTGCTGTTGCAATATAAAATCAATGTTATATGAAGTATTAATCGCAATCAAAGTGATAAAGATAAAAATAAGTTACAAAACCTAACCTACTATTCAGGGCAAACGCACCAAATTTTATAACTAATTCATTGTTAATTAAATTATGATTAAACTATTTATATATTAAATCAACTTAAGCTACTGACTAGCAGCTGTTAATGATTTTAGTGCGTTTGCCCTGCCTTCTATTTTACCTCCAATACGATTTTGCCAGCATTCTCATTACGTTCCATTCGGTCATGTGCTTCTGCTACCTGTTCCCAGGGATATACAGAATCTATGATAGGACTCATCATCCCAAGCTTAAATTTTTCAGCTGCAAACTCCCAGAAATGACTGGTGAGAGATATTTTATAGGCTCCGCTTCGGGAACGTAACGTACTACCTATGATTTTGAGCCTTTTACGTAAGATTGGGGCCATATTCATACCATCGACCTTTACTCCACCCAACAAAGCAAGTATCACTAATCTTCCATCCATAGAAAGCGTGTTAAGATTCTGTTGCAGATAAGGTGCTGCGATAAAATCAATGATTACCTGTACGCCCTTACCTTCTGTAATGTGCTGTATTTCCTGTTCAAAGTCTTCTGTCTGATAGTCAATTACATGCTTAGCTCCTAAATCCAAACACAATTGGTGTTTTGCTTTTGAAGCTGTTGCAAAGACGTTGGCTCCCATTGCGATCGCTATTTGAGTTGCTGCTGTCCCAACTCCACTTGCACCTGCGTGAATCAGGACATTTTCTTCTATTTGTAACCCTGCAAGCCAATCAATCGCCTGAAAGGCTGTAAGAAATACCTCTGGTATCGCAGCAGCTGAGACATAGTCCAGATTGTCGGGAATGGACATCGCCATGCTTTCAGGAATGACAGCCCTTGTAGCATACCCTCCGCCAGGCAATAGCGCCATTACCCTATCACCAACCTTCCATTTCGTTACGTTTTTTCCCATAGCTTCAATCTCGCCAGCCATTTCCAACCCCATGATCGGGCTTGCTCCCTTGGGAGGTGGGTATTTTCCTTTCCTTTGTAACGTATCTGCTCGATTGAGTGCAGTAGCTCTCACGCGTACTAACAGTTCATCGTCTTTGGGTTGGGGAGTAGGATACTCACCTATATACATCACCTCCGGTTCTCCAGGTTGGTCAAAAAGAATGGCTTGCATGCAAATAGAAGTTTAGGATATTTCATCAAAGTTACGAGGGATACATAATGATAGTTTTCCATAGACAAAAATATGCCATGGAAAACTATCACTCATATTCAGACAAATATCCTAAGTATTTCCTGTCACCTCTTTTGCAATCTTACCACTTCCTCTTTTTCTCCATCACTCACTCTTAGGAAAAAATAGCCTGAACTGATTTTGCTTACATCGATTTCTATCGTTGCTCTATTGATCAGATTTTCCTGATAGAGAACTTTTCCTTGTAAATCGTACATCTGCACATTCAATCTAGATGAAAATGCATTCCCTGGTTGAAGATTGACCACATCTACAACCGGGTTGGGGTATACTGAGAAAGTTAACGCTTCTGGTTCTATCAGCGGCTCATCAGATGTAACAATAAGTTCTCCTCCACATAGATCTCCATAGATATATTGTATGTCAATTTCATTAGATAATGCAATCTCTCCTGTTACCTCATTCGTAAGCCTGAGCTGTATCCTACCCGCTGTTCCATCTGTCACAATGGCCGGTCCGTTTAACGCACGTATTTCTTGTCCATTTCTCAGCCATTGATAACTAAATCTATGGGTTTCTGTAAATAGTGTTTGATTACCTATTGCAGTAATCTCAGCATCATTACAGGGGAAATCTGTAATAAAAATATGTGGCTGTAATGCCAGATCCATGCGTCCTTCAAATACTCCCTTACCGTGTGTAGCCACTATGATAGTCCCATCGATGGGTCGAACTTTCACCATCTCAATGACTGTATTTCCAATAGCTTCCTCTCCAATCTGAACCCATTCTGTACGCATCCCATCCAGGTTTTCAGTAGAATACAAGCCTATACTCGTTCCCAGCACATATATATTTTCCACTCCATTGGGGATGACTTCTATCCATCTTAATGAAGGCCCATTACCAGAACCGTCTGCATTTTCTTCCAAATTTCCTCCGATTGTAACCCAGGATCTCCCCCCATTCTCACTGTAAAAAGCACTCTGAATATTGTAATTTGAAAATACAACCAACACTTTATCTGCATCTCTTGGATCAACAGCCACATTATTAATATATCCATTAGTCGGGAAATTTGCTCCTGTAATCTCCTCAATCTCATCAGGTCGATTTGTATCCGATATTTTAAATAATCGTCCTCTGCTTGTGCCGCCATACAAAATATTTGCAGGGGTCGTAGAAGCAGCTAAGGCTGAGAAATTTCCCGCATTTTGAAATACGGAATCGTCTATTACAAGCCAATCATTGCCTTCAGGGTTTTCACGAATATCTCGTGTATAAAAGATTTCTTCGCGACCCGCAACAAACATTTTATTGGGCGCTACCGGGTCGGCAATAATGGGATTTACAAATAAAAAAGGTTGCTCACCTGCACCTGGGGGACTGATCAATTCTGCACCTTCAAATGAACCATCATCATCGCTAAATGCATACCTGACCATCTGAGCAAATTGTGCCGAGACCACAATAGAGTTGTAGGTAACGGCAGTGTACCCTCCATCCCCACCGAACAACTCGACCCATTCAGCTTTGGGATCACTATCAAAGACTGCATAGGAAGAATTATCTTGCATCCCCCCAGCAATCAAATTGTCTCCAACATTGAATTTTTCAATATCTATCCCATAGAATTGAGTAGTCAGGTAATTATTGTTAAGACTCGTCCATCTCACAGTAACCTCGTCTACTCTTTCCTGATTTTGATCATTGACTCGTGTAGTATCTGTAGCTAGATTATTATTGGTAATACTGATACCTCCATCATGACTAGAAAGCATTCTGTTGGGATTATTGGGATAAAAAACCAACGCATGCTGATCGGGATGGTGATTAAAATAAGGATTAACCTGGCCCCGACGATTGGAGAAGAATGAATATCCACCTACCCAACTGGTCTCGGTATCATCTGAAAATCCGTTGGTAGAACGATACAGGTTAGTACCTCCGATAAAAACGATATCGCTATTTGCTGGATGGACACGTATCACCTGATTATACGAATTTTGTGAATCATAATCCCCCAAGCGTCCTCCTAGCGCGGGAATATTAGCAGAACGATCTTCTAAAATATCTGTTGTCGCATCATACCTAAATAGACGATAAGTCTGACCATTTCCATCTGTACGAAGGAAATACACGATATTTTCATTGCTGGGACTAATACCTATCACTGTACGCTGGAATCCGGAAGATGGAACCCTAATAGGCGTAGTAATAGGTTCCCAATTTATACCATCTTCAGAAGTCCATATTCCTATATCCTGGTTATTACCCGAATCGTCGGATATGGTTGCATACAACCTACCCGTAGTTGTAATGGCGACATCTGTAAACAAGCTGGTATTATTGGGTGTACCCAGTACAAATTCATAGGTAACAAAGGCATCCGTGGTTCTTATTATTCCATCGATTACTGCTGCGTACATTTCATTTTGGTTGAGATTGGTGGGATCTATTACAATGGAATTCACATATCTAAATGGATTGGTATTCTGTGTGATATCACCAGAGCTCGTCGTGGGGATAAGCTCCCAACTTGCACCTCCATTTGAGGATTGATAAATACCATCTCCCCTATAAAAAGCTCCTCCATTCCCATCTGCAGAATTCCCTGTTATCTCACCTGTACCGTAATACCATATATTACCTCGTCCGGGTCTTGGATCCTGAACAATGCAAGAGACACTGGGGAACTGATCGCTACGAGTGGTACGTGTCCAGGATTGTCCACCGTCAGCACTATAAAACATACCTCCTGATACTCCTCCAGCTAATATAGTATTTCCACTGGGATCTGTTCTGTCCAATGCAAGCGCGCGTGTACGCCCTCCCAAATTGGCAGGCCCACGACCACTAAAGGATACATCTATGGCTCTTTGTCTTGCGCTAAGGCTTACTCTTTCGCTGGCAGTCCTTGCATATGCCAATTCGCGACGCCTCATCTGTTGTGGAATGCGAAGGGTTTTAGGGTCTCGTAGTCGTATATTATCAAAATCTACCCTTGCATAGGGATTATCTGGAGTTCCAGTGGCATATGCTACGACAGACTCAATATCTACATCTTCTTCGGTTAGATATTTTTTATAGGTTTGGTGAGACTTTAAATGATAATCTTTATCCCCAAGATGATATACATGATAACTTACAAGTCCTGTAATCAAAACGAAGGAAGCGATGAGGAGACCTCTTCTATTCATAGTTATTATTAATTGTTGATTGTATGGGGGTAAAGATTCATTTCATAAAATATATTGTTAAAAGAGACACGTTTGTTAACATTAAGATAATTTTGCCATGTATACTTTCATCTCATCTGCCTCTTCTAGAAAATAAGACTCCATCCGCAAATTTGTACCCTGTATTTGTAACGAAAATCTCATGTTCTCACCTACCTCAATCTTTAAAAAACTTATCATGCTGTCTATTGGATGACATATAACGATTTACATCTTTACGTTGACGACAATACAAGCATTCCATTATGGAAGCTTTTTTATGTACGATAGCCCCCGGAAAAACGATTGTAAGTGAGATGACGCTGCAAAATGGACGACAAAACGATGTATGATTTGATTTGATGTATAGTAAACGCATTGATGTAAGCACTTGTTCTGCGTTTCGCTCACATTTGAACCAACGTGTCTTAAAATAGATATTCTGTGTCAGTTGTAAATTTGCATGTGAACCTGGGATTTCTTTTATAAATTATGAGAATCGCTTATCTTGATGAAATACTTTTTATAGTATTATTATAAAAATTTGATATGCTACATTCTCAAAAGGATAATCGAAGGACTTTTGTAAAAAAACTAGCTGGGGGTACCATGGCTGCGGGTGTTTTACCCATCTTTACTTGCCAGGGAGATAAGAAGCCCATAGAACTCATTGCTGCTTCTTTAGAGGAAAAAGTGTATGGCCCAAACGATAAGATAAGGGTGGGAGCTATTGGAATGGGTATACAAGGCTTTCAGAATTGTAATTCTGCTATCAAAATTCCCGGAGTCGAGTTGGTAGCTGTGTGTGATCTGTATGATGGGCACCTGACACACGCAAAAGAAGTATATGGAGATCATCTGTTTACTACGCGAGTATATGAAGAAATCCTGGACAGAGACGATATTGATGCGGTTATTATTTCCACCCCAGACCATTGGCATGATCATATGACAATTGCCGCGCTGGAAAAGGGTAAGCATGTATATTGTGAAAAACCCATGGTCCACAACCTGGATGAGGGTGCTGCTGTCATTGAAGCACAAAAGGCTTCAGGAAAAGTGCTTCAGGTAGGCAGTCAAAGAGTAAGCTCCATCATATATCAAAAAGCTAAAGAAATCTTTGAATCAGGTGAATTAGGTTCCCTGATATTAGCAGAGATATGGTATGATCGTCAATCTGCTTTAGGCGCATGGCAATACTCTATTCCTCCTGATGCGTCCAGGGATACCATTGGCTGGGACCGTTATTTAGGTGATGCGCCCAAGGTTGACTTTGATCCTGTGAGGTTTTTCCGTTGGAGAAATTATAGGGACTATGGTACAGGAATTCCCGGAGACCTATTCGTTCACCTGTTTTCCGGACTTCACCTAATCGTCAGTTCACATGGACCGGAAAAAATCTATGCTACCGGAGGGTTGAGATATTGGAAAGATGGGAGAGATGTACCTGACATCATTCTGGGAACCTTTGACTATCCCGAAACCTCCAAACACCCTGCGTTTAATGTACAGATGCGTGTGAATTTCCAGGACGGCGGAGGGGGAGGCTCTAAAGTACGCCTGGTTGGAACGGAAGGAGTAATGGAAATTCAATGGGGAGGAATTAAGGTGGTCTACAGTCGTATGCCCGATGCCCCAGGATATGGTGGATGGGATACGTTTGGTACGTTTACAGAAGAAATGCAGGCAAAATTTGTAGAAGAATATAACGCAAAATATCCTCCCAATCCGGAAATGATCGCTCCTGATGTATTGGAGTATACTGTTCCTGAAGGATACAACGATCACGTTGAGCACCATCGCAACTTTTATGAAGCTATTCGCAAAGGTACAGATGTAGTGGAAGATGCCACTTTTGGCTTGAGAGCCGCTGGTCCCGCACTAGCTACCAATGTGAGTTACTTTGAGAAACGAATCGTTCAATGGGACCCCGATGGAATGAGGCTGGTTTAGGGGGTATTACTCCAATAATTTTTCAATTGTGCTGCATCAATGCATGCGGAAATATTTCCATATGCATTGATGCATACACCTATATCGCTCCCTCAGGTTTAATTCCCCCTACATTCTCCCCTACTTCATCGGCTCCAGGAACTTCTTCCAATTTCTTCTCTCTAAACAATAAGGCGAACAGCAACAATACGATGACTGAAAAAACTGCTGGTACAATCCAGATTTGTTTCCATATATGCGGAATGGCTCCATCTGGTGTTGCGTAATTTTCTACAATAGGACCGGATACCAATGAACCGATGAACATTCCTAGTCCGTATGTAGCAAAGGTCATCATCCCCTGAACGGAACTTCTGAGGTTAGCGGGTGCTCTTTCATCTGCGTAGATTTGTCCTGTAACGAAAAAGAAATCATAACAGATCCCGTGTAAAATGATACCTGCATACAGCATCCAAACCATACTTGGGCTTACATCTCCAAACGCAAATAACAAATACCGGATTCCCCATGCGGCCATACCGATCATCATCATTACCTTGACTCCATATTTTCGGAAAAAGAAGGGCATTACCAACAAAAACAACATCTCCGAAACCTGTCCCAGTGTCATTTTTCCCGCGGCATTGGAAAAACTAATCTCATTAAGGAATAAGTTGGTAAATGAATAGTAAAACATCAAGGGAATGCAGATTAGTACCGAAGCCAGGAAGAATACGAGAAAGGACTGCGTGTTCAATAATTTCAATGCATCTAGTCCTAATACATCTCTTATACCCATCTTTTTGCCTTTATCTTTAGGAGGTGTATGGGGAAGGGTAAATGAATATAACCCAAGGAGTACAGATGATCCAGCAGCGATCTGCAAAGGTAAGGCTTGCGCTTCGACCTTCATGAATCCGATGATCAAACCAGCTATGATCCAACCAATGGTTCCCAGTACCCGAACGGTGGGAAATTCTTTTCCAGGATCTTTCATCTGGTGGAAGGAAACGGAATTGGTTAAGGCAATGGTCGGCATGTAGCAAATCGTATATCCCATCAATAAAGGATAGAAGCTTGCAAAATCTTTGGCCGTCGATGCAAAATACATCAAGATAGCTCCTACCAGATGCATCACTCCCAAGACCCGTTCTGTGGGGAAAAACCTATCCGCAATCAATCCTACAATAAATGGTGAAATCATAGCGGCAATCGCTCCAGTGCCATATGCAGCAGCGATCTCTACTCCATTAAAATTCAATGTCTGGCCTAAATAGGTACCTACTGTTACATACCAGGCTCCCCAGACAAAATACTCCAAAAACATCATAATGGATAATTGTATCCTCGTGCTAACTTTCATATATCTATTATTATCAATGGATGAATATCGGTGCAAACGCACCAAATTTTATAACTAATTCATTATTAATCGATGATGAATAACATATCTATACATTGGATCTATTTAAGCTGCTGATTGCTAGCTATTAAAATTTTTAGTGCATATGCCCAGGATGAATAATAAATATAAGGATAAGCCGTGAAACTTTTCAAATAGAATGTGATCTCTTGGTAAGATTGTGGTATTGATGTATTGCGGAATTGATATATTGTGAAATCGATGTGTTGTATTGTAGAAATACTGAGAGGTTAAATAATAATGCCGTTGACAGACATTCTGCCAACGGCTATTTCAAATCGTTATATTTTTAATGTTTATTCCTTCCGATGGCCATTTGTGCCATTCGTCTTCATCTCCTCTCCCATCATGCTTGCAGCGGAGAAGGAAGCCACCATTTGGTTCATCATATCGCTGGCATTAGAAGGAGAATTAGGTAACAAAATCAAATTGCTCTTGTTCTGAGTTCCCATCGCCTGTAAAGTATCATAGTGCTGAGTAACAACGATCAATGCAGATGCTTCTTGTGAGTTAATTCCCACCTTATTCAACGCTTCTACAGAGTCTTCGAGCCCTTTGGCAATTTCACGTCTTTGATCTGCAATACCTTGTCCCTGAAGCTTTTTGCTTTCAGCTTCAGCCTGCGCAATCGCTACGATTTTGATTCGTTCAGCATCTGCTTCATACTGTGCAGCAACTTTTTCGCGCTCAGCAGCATTGATACGGTTCATCGCAATCTTGACCTGTTGATCGGGATCAATATCCGTTACCAAGGCCTTTACGATTCCATATCCATAATCTTCCATCGCTTCCGTAAGCTCTGTTTTTATGGCAATGGCAATATCATCCTTGCGCTCGAATACATAGTCCAGTTTCATTTTGGGTACTTCTGCACGTACAACATCAAAGACATATGAGGTAATCTGCGTGGAAGAACTTTCCAGCTTGTAGAAAGCTTCATATACTTTTTCCTTTAGAACATAATACTGTACAGATACTTTCAGGTTGACAAATACGTCATCTTTTGTCTTAGTCTCAACATTTACGTCCAACTGCTGAACCTTTAAATTTATTCTTCCAGCTACCTGATCGATAAAGGGTATTTTGAAGTGGAATCCAGCAAATGCAACTCTTTCGAACTTACCTAGTCTCTGAATTATTCCTGCAGTTTGCTGCTTGACTACAAACCATCCACTTCTTATCATAGAAATGATAAATATTGAACCAATTATAAGTATAAATCCTCTAATTGCATCTTCCATATTATTTATGTTAGGTTGTTATAAGAAATCAAAATGATCATTTATAAATATACGGTATTCTTTTACTAAAGGGTATTAATTTCTACACTTTATAGATAGTAAAATAGATATGAAGTTGGGAAGAATTCATTTTTCCCTCTTTGGAAAGCACTTTTATGGGGTTAACTTTGCAAAATATTTGAGTAAGCGTTTATAGAATGTCAAAACCAAGTCTACCAAAAGGGACTCGCGATTTTCTGCCTCAGGTAATGTTGCGCAGAGAATTCATCTTTAATACAATCAGAACGGTCTTTAGAAAATATGGATATGCACCGCTAGAAACCCCTGCATTAGAACAATTAGAGGTATTGACGGGAAAATATGGTGAGGAGGGGCAAAGATTGATCTTTAAAATTCTGAATTCAGGCGATTTTCTCAAAAAAGCAGATCCGGGTTCCTTTAATGATTCCAACAAACTCGCCACAGAAATTTCTGAGAAAGCATTGAGGTATGATCTAACTGTCCCCTTTGCACGCGTAGTAGTCATGCATCAAAATGAACTCAATTTCCCTTTCAAAAGGTACCAAATACAACCGGTATGGAGAGCAGACCGTCCCGCAAGAGGGCGTTACCGGGAATTTTATCAGTGTGATGCTGATGTTGTGGGTTCTGACTCATTGATGTATGAAGCGGAATTCATCGCTGTGTATGATGAGGCACTTTCGCAACTAGGGCTGGATGACTTTACCATCATGGTTAACAATCGCAAGATACTGTCAGGATATGCAGAGGTTGCTAATCAGAAGGATAAGTTTGCTGATATATGTACCTCCATAGATAAACTGGACAAGATTGGCGTAGATGGAGTGAAAAAAGAAATGACTAAGCGAGATATTCCCGATTCAGCTGCTGATAAGATATTCGAACTTATATTGTTCGAAGGTACTTTTGAGGAGAAATTAGCATATATGGAACGTGCATTTCAGAATTCTGAAATAGGATTGAGAGGCGTCAATGAACTAAGAGAAGTTTTTGATATGTACCAGTTCATGGAAACGTTCAAGGGTAAGGTAGAATTCAATCTACAACTTGCGCGTGGCCTTGATTATTATACGGGTACGATTTACGAAGTTCGCATTAACAATATCAATATGGGCAGTATTGGTGGGGGGGGAAGATATGATGATCTCACGGGTGTATTTGGCAAAGAAGGATTATCTGGGGTAGGTATTTCATTTGGTGCAGACAGAATATACGATGTAATGAATGAGCTAGACTTATTTGAATCCTTGAGAACCAGTCATGTTAAAGTAATGTTGATCAATTTTGGAAAGGAAACCTTACCACATAACCTCAAGTTATTGACTCAACTACGCCTTAAGGGTATTGCAGCAGAACTTTACCCTGATGATGTCAAACTCAGGAAACAATTTTCCTTTGCCGATAAAAATGATGTTCCGTATACAATTATGATCGGAGAAGAAGAACTGAAAAGTGGCAAATACCAGCTCAAACATATGAAAAGTGGAGAGCAGCAATTGCTAACAGTAGATGAGCTAATCAAAGAATTATCTTGATGAGCAATGCAGAAGTTTACAAAACCTACCTTCAGAAGCTATTGATCATTTCTGCTCCCAGTGGGGCGGGAAAGACCACATTGGTAGAAAGATTAACTCATAGGTTTGATATTTTTGAGTTTTCCATTTCTGCAACTACACGTACTCCCAGATCATATGAAAAAGAGGGCATTCACTATTACTTCCTTACAAAGCAAGATTTCTTTCATCGCATATCGTCAGCGCAATTTGTGGAATGGGAAGAAGTATATCCGGGTAGATATTACGGGACCTTAAAATCTGAAATCAGGAGAATTTGGAATAAAGGAAAATGCCCCATATTTGATGTCGACGTTGAGGGAGGCCTGCATATCAAGGAACAATATGGCGATGACGCCTTATCGATCTTCATCCAGCCACCGGATATCTCAACGCTTGAACAAAGGCTCAGGAAAAGAGCAAGTGATAGCGAAGAAGAACTTGCTATGCGGTTGGAGAAAGCTCGCAAAGAATTGACCTATGCACAGAGATTTGATCATATAGTTGTAAACAATATCCTGGAGCAAGCGGTAAATGAATTGACAAGCATCATTCAATCCGAGCTTAAGATACTCCTCTAGCTGGTAAAACATGAGAGATAATAACCCAGAAGCATCGCTAGAACACCTTTATGATCCTGAAAGATTCAGAACTCAGGGTCATGCACTCATTGATATATTAGCTGATCAGTTATCAGCATCTTTACAAGGTATTCCCGACAAGGTCATACCGAAAGAATCTCCTGAAGAGGTATTTCAATTTTGGGAAAACGATGCTGAAAACAGTCCCAACGACAACCTCTTCGATTATTTTCAAGCAATCATAGGTCAATCTACTTTACTGCATCACAATCGATATATAGGTCATCAGGTAGCTGTGCCTGCACCGGATTCCATGTTAGCAGAACTATTAGGCGCATATTTGAATAATGGTATGGCAGTATACGAAATGGGGGCTGCTGGCACTGCTATAGAACAGCTGGTAGTCAGACATTTAGGAAAACAATTAGGATGGGATGATCAGGCTGGAGGAGTACTTACATCTGGAGGTTCTCTAGCCAATCTGACGGCATTACTTGCTATACGTCAAATACAAGGCAAGGTAGATGTTTGGAAAAAAGGGACTGATAGACAATTTGCGATTATGGTATCCGAACAGGCACATTATTGCGTAGATCGTGCAGCCAGAATCATGGGATGGGGTGAGAAGGGTGTCATCAAAATTCCTGTTAATTCTCACTTTCAAAT
This sequence comes from uncultured Bacteroidia bacterium, assembly GCA_964652565.1. GTDB lineage: Bacteria > Bacteroidota > Bacteroidia > J057 > J057 > JBCCTX01. The sequence continues at coordinate 33,958 of CAZZEC010000012.1, read as the reverse complement.
GCGTACAGAATTACTGGAAGCATATCTAAATGAAGCAAAACAACAGGATATAACGGTGTTAGGCGTTGTGGGAAGTGCTTGTACTACTTCGACGGGAACCTATGATCCCCTTTTAGCCATTAGTAAGTTTTGTCAAAAATACAACCTGTGGTTTCACGTGGATGGTGCGCATGGAGCAGCGGTGATGTATACTGACACCTACAAATCTCTCATTTCAGGGATAGAACACGCAGATTCTGTAGTCATAGATCTACATAAAATGCTTATGACCCCCGCGCTCACAACTGCACTAGTGTTCAAAAATGGATTACATTCCTTTCAAACTTTTTCTCAGAAAGCTGATTATCTATTGGAAGAAGAAGTAGAGGAAGAATGGCATAATATCGCGAGAAGAACTGTGGAGTGTACAAAATTCATCATGGGAGTTAAGTTTTACACGCTGCTCCGAACGCATGGGACTTCAATATTTGATCAGTATGTGAATACTTGCTACGATTTGGCCAGGTCGTTTGCAGATCTTATCCAACAAACGGATAATTGGGAGTTAGCGACTCGTCCACAATCAAATATTGTATGTTTCAGATGGATGAAATCTTCTATAGAAAGTAGCTATATCAATACACTCACTCGTAAAGTAAGACAAATCTCCAGAGAAGAAGGATATTTTTATTTGGTACAAACCGTTTTACATGGCAACGTCTATTTGCGGACTACGATTATGAATCCCTTTACAACAATTGAAGACTTAAAGTCATTACTCAATTATCTGGAGGGAATTTATTCCCGTCTTGCTCAAATACCCGAGTTCTGATGGCATTTCCTATTAGCAATAGTATTCATGAATATTGGACTATATTTTGGCTCTTTTAACCCTGTACACATGGGTCATCTAATCCTGGCTCAAACGATGCTTAATGAGACCCCTGTGGATGCGGTATGGTTTGTCATTAGTCCACAGAATCCTTTTAAAAAAAAGCAAAATCTCCTGAATGAGTACGATAGACTTCGGATGGTAGAAATTGCTACCCTAGATAACAAGCGACTACATGCATCAAACGTTGAATTTTCTCTTCCAAGACCTTCTTATACCATAGACACCCTTACACATTTGAGAGATACATATAGATCGTATCATTTTAACCTTATTATGGGATCAGATAACCTTCAACATCTTCACAAATGGAAAAAGAGTGAAGCAATTCTCAAATATTACCCTATTTATGCTTATCCTCGTATCAATACACAACGGTCGTCGTTAGAAGATCTAGACTCGGTAACCATTGTGGAAGCTCCGTTATTAAATATATCAGCCACATACATACGTCAATGTATTCAACGCAATAAATCGATCAAATACCTAATCCCAGAATCTGTTAGGGAATACATTTTGCAAAACAAACTATATGCAGGTTAAGCAATACATACCTAATATCCTTACACTTTGTAACCTCATAACAGGTGGGCTAAGTATCATTTATATATTCCAGGAACAGATCTCGGTAGTACTTTTTTTACTTGGCTTATCATTAATACTCGACTTTCTGGATGGTCTTACAGCAAGATTACTACGTGCTACTAGTGAAATAGGGAAACAACTGGACTCACTGGCTGATATGGTATCTTTTGGGCTTGCACCCGGGTTTATCATGATGCTGCTGATCAATGTATCTACAGAAAGTGTATTCCCTTCAACAGACGTTATTTCATGGGGTTTAATAGCGATGCTAATCCCTGCATGTTCTGCGATAAGACTCGCCAAATTCAACCTTGAACCCAAGCAATCATCCTCTTTTTACGGGCTGCCAACTCCAGCTAATACCTTATTGATCCTATCTTATTGGTCTATGATACATTTTCAGCCCAACACGTGGTTATCTACCATCATCAATCACCCCCTTATACTTATCATCCTTACACTCATTTCTAGTCTATTATTGATATCTAATATTCAATTAATCTCCCTGAAGTTTACCAATCTGTCCTTAAAAGATAATTTGTTAAAATATCTCTTACTTGTTGTGGGTGGGTTATCTTTTGTTTTTCTTGAATTTAGTTCCATACCCCTGATCATTATATTGTATATTTTATTTTCCGTATGGTCAAACTATATGCAGGGGGTATAGGTTTAACATATTACCTCTTATTTAATCATACTTTTAGGCAAGTAATTTAGCTAGTATGCAAATAGTATTGATCATTGGAAGCGTACGAGAAGGGAGACAGACAGATAAAATCGGTAAATACCTTGCCAATATTTTCTCTCAACACGAGAATGTTAACTGTGAAATCCTCGATCTTGCAGAGCATGACATTCCCATTCTCAGGACTAGATGGGAACAAGAAGAAAATCCCCCTGATATCCTACCAGAAATCAGTACTCTTCTCAAACAAGCGGATGGGATTATCCTTTGCTCCCCTGAATACCATGGGAGTTATTCAGGGGTGATCAAAAATGCCATAGATCACTACTGGAAAGAATTCCAACGCAAACCTATGGGTGTAGTTGCGACGGGTTCAGGAAGATTTGGAGGCGTCAATGCTTCAACAGATATGCAACATTTGGTTCTTTCTTTAGGTGCATATCCAATCCCCTATAAATTATTAGTACCATATATACAGCGAATATTTGATGAGCATGGTGAACCCTCGGACGAATCCCTGATTCGTAACACACAAAAGTTTGTCAAAGAATTTATATGGTTTGCCTCTGCAATCGTTCAGGCCAAAGCACGCGGAGAAGCGTTAGCTGTTAACTCTTGATAAAGCTTCCTTAGCTTGTCTTTTTCATTCTCCCAGTTCAATACCTTTCCTGTCTTGATACAGGAATCAACATATCGATTGTAACGAGATGTGTCATTGAGTATGTTTTGTATGGTCTTTCCCAATTTTTCAGGTGAATAATCACTTTTTCTCAATATCTCCCCCACCTGATATGTCTCTACAATTCTTCGCATTTCAGGTAAATCTGAGACAATGACAGGTACACCTGCTTGTATATAATCATATACCTTGTTGGGTGAGGCTAATCTATAATTCTCTCCCATATCTTTTTCCAGACTGAGCCCCAAATCAGCTTGTAGTGTATAAGTATGAAGTTGTTGTTGAGGGATGAAACCCTTAAAAATGACCCTATCTGGAAAAGGTTGCGCTGTTGCATGCTCGCGCAATTTCATTTCAATATCTCCTCTCCCTATGATCCATAGTACGCAATGAGGAAGATACTGCATTGCCTCAATCATCATTTCTAACCCTCTCCCTATGTTTAATGAACCCTGATAGATGAGTATCCTGGATTTACGTTTTTCTGGATATAATAATGGATGCTTATCTTCCCTTTTAAATGGAACATTTCGAATAGCTCTTACCTCCACACCGTATTTCTGACTGTATATATGGGCAATAGACTCATTTACTGTATAGGCGTATCTTAATTTTGGAAATATCCACCGTTCCAGTGTCAACCAAATATATCTTGTAAATCGACGATGAATCAATTCCGGGACTTCGGTAAAATATTCATGAGAGTCGTAGACCAAAGGGACTGATTTGATTTTTGAGACGAGATAACTTGCCAGTAAAGTATCCAGATCATTAGCATGTATTATATCCACACTATGTGTCCATAAATATATAGCTAACCTGAAATTGTATTCGAGGTAAAATAATTTACCTTTAGTAAACCACAATTTCATCCGTATACACTCATATTTACGACCATTTAAAGGTGGAGAATGAGGTAATTTTCTCCCAATTACCCGAACCTTATATCCCATCTCCCATAGCGTTGTTGCCATTCTGTGAACTCGTTGATCTCCAACGAGATCATTGATTACTGGCATAATTATTTGTAATGTCCCCAACGTCGCCATACGTCAAATTTAAGTATTTTACGCTTTGATAACCTATTACAATAAATTCCTGTCATGCCATGTTGTAATGCATAGGATAAGGAATATGATTGATCTACTGCACAAGTGCATGTTTCTAGGTCTAATTTGGGAAGTTGACAAATATTACCCCCGGAAATTCAAAAAAAATTTCCCATTTTGGACCTTTGTTATCCATCATATATTACTTTTTGGGATTCGAACATATTTTTTCATCCATGAAAAATATTATTGTATTATTTATTTGCCTTCTTTTCTCTTACACTTTTCAAGCACAGGATACAGACATATTACTCAATCACGATATCTACCACTACATAGATAGATTAGATATCAAAAACCTCACCCAACAACCTATACCCACAACGTTTAAGCCCTATCGTAGAGACCTACTCGAGCGTATTTTTTCTCAAACGGATACCACACAACTCAGCATATTGGAAAAAGGTTGGCATCAAAGGATGAGAATATTGGTAGACGATACCTATGCCTCTCAGTATTCACATAAAGGGATATGGAACACATTCTACACCAATGGGAGAGACCTCTATCATGTGAAAGAAGAAAAAACAAACCTGGAGATGTATATCAATCCCGCCTTTCACCTCTCTCTGGGGACAGATATTCATACCTTCCAAGGCAATGACAGGGAGACACTTACACTTTACAATAATGTCAGAGGATTGTCGATACGTGGTGCTATCTTTGATAAGATTGGTTTTTACACGGATGTAATGGACAATGTCATTCGCATTCCATCATTCATGTTTGAAAGATATGAGGAAACACTCAGGTTTCCAGGGGAAACGTTTGTCAAGGAATTTTCAGGTACACCCAATGGATTAGATTTCTTTAGTGCCCGAGGATACCTCACCTTCAGTCCCGTACCTCAAATTCGGATAAAAGCGGGAAAAGATCGGGTATTTTGGGGACATGGCTTTCAAAGTCTGCTATTGTCCGATCATGCACCAGACCACTTATTTGTTAATATCCAATCCAGTATATGGAAGTTTGTATATGTCAATCATTTTTCTCAAATGCTGGATTATATTCCTGGAAAGACGGATACTGAAGGAACCTACCCTAGAAAATATGCAGTTTTCCACCAACTTAGTTTTCTTCCATCCCCCAAACTCTCCTTTAGCATCTTTGAATCCATCGTATATGTCCCCTATCTTCCCAATGGTAAAAGAGGATTTGAAGTACAGTATTTAAATCCAGTTATCTTCTATCGATCAGTAGAACAAAGCTTAGGTAGCCCCGATAACTCATTTATCGGTTTTTCAGGTAAATGGAACTTTCTCCAGCAATTTCAGCTATATGGGCAGTTTGTCATAGATGATCTCAACATCAGTCAGCGAAATCAAGGCGCTAATTACTGGGGAAATAAATACGGTTTTCAACTGGGAGCAAAATATATTGACGCATTCAATATACCTACTCTCGACCTCATAGCTGAATATAACCGATTACGCCCTTACACCTACCAACATTTCAACATCGCTGCAAATTATTCAAACTTTGACGAATCACTTGGACATGCATCTGGAGCCAACCTGGAGAATTGGTATCTTTCGTTTAGATACCATCCGCTACCTGCATTAAATATAGAACTTACCTTTAATCAATTAGAGCAAGGATTAGATGAAAATGGGATAAATTTTGGTTCTGATATTAATCTCACATATGCGGCAAATAGAGCAGGTGATTTTGATCAGGTTGTGGGTCAAGGGAGCCCTTTAACTATAGACCAGGTGTATGGAAGACTCACTTATCAGCTATGGAACACAGATATCTATGCAGAGATTGAAGGACGTTATCGACAAGAGAACTCAAGAACATCCGCCAGTATCATCGGAGGTATTAGATTGAATATCCCTCAACGCGTGGTCAAATATTGAATTTTGCTCTGCCTATGTAGTTCCTAATTAGTAATATTCTATTCCACAAAGCAGATAAATTCCTATATTCCATAAAATTAATGGAAATATACCTTTTATGAACTCCTTCGAAAAAGACACATTCTCATTTACTTCAGAATCTAACGATATTGACCTCACAGATGGATATTCTTTTTCAATACCTAATGCTGAGGGTACTATCAAAGAATTGTCTTCCTCAACGCCCCTTACCAGATCTCTCTCTGGCAGTACTTCAGCTAAAGATATTTGGGAAGATGCTTTTCAACAAGCAGATATCGAATTAGTCAAGCAATATGAGCTTGATCTGCAAACGCGAGCACATTCATCTCGTTCACTGGAACCGGGAATGGATACTTATCCACCACAAATTCCTATCAGCTTTCAGGTTCCTGCTGATGCTCAAAAGGACTATGCATTGCTTACCTATGATGCGGAAGGAGGATATGAATGGATACTGCCTCAGGAATCTCGAACGGTGAGCAGAAGCCTCCATTCTCACCTCACTTTTTATATTTCCGGACCCACATCACCAACTGCTCATACACGCACACTTACGTATAGCATCGGTAGAAAATTGATCAAGCTCATCGCGTGGAAGTCAGAAGATTGGGTAGGAAGAAAAGGGTTGGATATTATTACGAAATGGGAAAATAATAAAAGACCTTATGGATTACATATGGTAAATCCCAATTCCAGTGAAAAAGTGTCGCCTATTAATGATTGGGAATATTTACGTCAAGGTAAGATCCTGTTACTGCTACATGGCACTTTTGGAACCACTCAGAGTTCCTTTGGAGAAATGATAGATAGCGCGATGTATCAAGAGTTGTCGAATATTTACAGACAAAGGATTATTGCTTTCAATCATCCTACGCTGCATCATACACCTACTCAAAACGTTTCGGAGCTGATAACATTTCTCCAAAATAAGTCGATTCATCTCGATATCATGACAGCAAGTAGAGGCGGCATTGTGGGAAGAGAGTTTATACGTCAAATTCAATTGAATTCTTTGCCCATAAAGATAGACCGAGCACTATTAGTCGCTTCACCTAACAGAGGAACGGTCCTCGCAGATCCTGAAAAAATGATACAACTCATTGACAGGTTTACCAATCTACTTACTTTCCTACCTGTAAATATATTTTCTACTATTCTTGAAGGCATTCTTGCTTTAGTAAAGATCCTGGGACATGGTACAATTGCAGGACTACCAGGTCTACAATGTCAAGCTCCTAATAATGATTATCTCAAAAAGCTTAATAGCTTCAATTTGAAGGGTACTCAATTTTATTCCATTTCTACCGACTTTACGCCAGATGACGCGGGCTGGATAAAAAGAATGGGCAAACAGGCCATAGATGATATTCTGGATAGAGAGTTTGGAGAAGCTAATGATGGAGTCGTACCCACAAACGGCGCATACGATACAAGACCTTTAGCTTTTACAGATATGAGAAGGAGTTTGATCGATGAATCCTTTTTTTACATCCCCGTGTCAAATCGCATGACATTTAGAAATAGTAACAACATGCACCACCTTAATTACTTTACCTATCCCGATGTTCAACATCAGGTTCTTAGATTCTTAATGTATTAATAATCCTTTCTGGCTGGCTTATCCATTTCACCTAATATTAAATTAGCAATAGAAAGAATAATGGAGAAAAGGATTGCAGTACCCAGACTATTGACAAAAAAACCTGGTACAATGCTACTGGCTATTAATATGCTTACACCATTTATTACTAACAAGAAAAGCCCTAGAGTAATAATTGTTAATGGGAGGGTTAGAAGGGTAAGAATAGGTCTCACAAAAAAATTGACAACACCAATAAAAATAGCTGCAATAATAGCTGTAAAGTAACTATCGACGTCAACCCCGCTCAATAAATGGCCGGCGAAGTAGACAATGAAGCCATTGATCAACAATGATAAAATGAATTTCATGATATATCCCCTGGATTTGTTCTGTTTATGTCAGAATGAAAAATATGATTTGAGCATTGTGTATAACTATTATACTTACTACATACATATCAGGTTACATAGAACTTCTTCAGAGTCATCTGATGTTATTGCGAAACAAGTAGAAGCTCAGGGAAAAATTCGAACATACATGCAGGAACACTTATTGCATTTATTTTAAATGGCGTAAACAAAATTTAGCCTTGTTCAAGGGCAGCACTTTGATTGAAAGAACGGTAATTATATACTAGTGCAATAGCACCAGCAATTAAGACTATGCTGAGTATCCCGAAAGCATATACGATGTTCTCTCCATTTTCCGGCTTACTAAAAAAGGGTAAGGTCATGATCATGATAAAGGTAAATCTCATCATTACATTCAGGACGTTAAAAAAGGAGTTGACTCTACCCACGACGTGATTAGGTACAATTTTCACGATATACGTAATTCTCAATATTCGGGTCCCTGCATTGCAAATTCCAATAAAGCAAGCTGACATTAAGGCGAGCGGGATCGAGTGTGTTGTAGCTAATACAAGGTATACAGCTCCACCCAATAAGAGTAAAAATATTATTTGTTTAATAGAATGCCCTCTTTTCACCCACATACTGAGTCCCAAAACACCTGCAATTATAGCTCCCAGAGAATATATTCCTTTAAATGATGCAAGAACAATGGCATCAGCCCTGAGATAATCATTGACATATACTGGCATCATGACTTGTACCAGTACTAGCAGCGAAAAAAACATCAGATATGATGCTATTCCAAAGATAAGTAAAGGCTTGTGTTTCCATAAGTAATCGAAGCCTTGTACAATCCGATTCCACAACGCTCCGCGATCAACCCTTTTGGTGGCTGATGGAATATAAGGGATTTGCGAAGCCAGGATAAATCCCAGTATATAAGTGACACCATCTAGCAAAAATATCTTTTGCAAGCTCCAAGGTTGTATGGTCAGAAAAGTTGGCCACCAATCTACATCTGGACTTCCACCAATAAATATGCCTGCCATCATCATGCCCAGAAATGAGGTAGTCTGGCCCTGGATTTCTAATGCACTATTGACTTTTGCGTAATATCTGGGTTCAAAAAGCTCTTGCACAAAGGCATATAAATTGGGATAATGAACATTGTAGGTGAATACAGTACTACAATATATAAGTGCCATCAATATAAAAGGGACCGTTCCCTTCCAAAATCCGTACAACGATACACTGAGCAAAATACAGGCACCTGTAGCTGCTAAGGACATGATAATATGCTTTCTATTGTATCGATCTATGATCGTTCCTGCCAGGATTCCCCAAAAAAGAGACAACAACGTAATAGTACCAATCATCGCTGCATTCAGAAACTTGCCATCAGCGTCCCCCATCTCATGGACTAAATACCAAGGTATTGCCAACATGGTAATACCCTGAGCAAACCCTGAAATAATGTTTGCCAGAAAAAGCAGGATCAATGCTTTAAATGGCCGAGTTTTGGTATTTGAAGTCGAAATATCTGAATATATTTGCCGCATTAATTTCTCCTGTTTCTGTTATCTCTCTGTCCATCTGGGGATGTATTCTCCGCAGTATCAGTAGAATCAGGTGCTGGAAGTTGGATGGGGATATCAGTAAATACTTCTATGGTATCCTCTTCTATGTCCCAATTGGCTCGGACAGTAGCCTTGAGGGTACTCAGATATTTTTTTTCTGGAAGTCGATAAGGGTCCAAAGATCCCGGAGTCCAGGTATTATTTGCATCTTCGTCCAAAATTACACGAATCTGATAGGTCCCTGGCTCTAACAATCTATAATTAAAGGTTGAATCATAGGTAGTACGCACTCGTTTATCATCTTTTAACAGCTCTAACACATAACCACCATTATATTCCTGTGACGTCACTACCCCAGACCATGTACCATATTCTTCTGGATTTGGCCATTCCAGTCGATATCTAAATACAGTATCCTCATATCCCAATTCATCCCCTCTAATGTGTAAGATATAGGGCATGTCAGGATCAGGGCTTTCTTTAAGAGAAAGAATAGATTTAAATCCATCAACCTGTAATTGATAGGGAATCCTATTGACATACGGGATATCATCACTGATTGCCGGGAGACCAGGAACGGTGTCAGAAGTTGTGGGTTTATATGTGATTGTATCTGTCATTATCATATATGAAGTATCGGATAGAGTTAAGGGCCATGTTGTGTAAAACTCCATTCTCTCAACAGCCAGATTATAAGATGGTTTGATTAATAAAGGATTTTCTGGTACTCTTTTCCGAGTAGGGCGAAGTTGAAAGACAGTATCTTCTCTATTACCCAAGCTATCAACCAGATTGGAAAGGCTTACATGACTTCTATCTCCCAATGGATAGCTACTCCTCAGCAACAATTGATGTTCTTTGTTTGGTATACGGGTATAGAGTGGTACGTTTCTTTCATTCTCTTGTAACGAATCCAACATCGATATCACAAGCGTATCTACCAAATAATTTTCTGACAATTCCAGAGAGAGGATAGAGTCATTGTACCATAAATAATCACTAAAAAGAGGTGCCTGGTCATCAGGTAAAAAAGAATATAACTTGAGAGATTCAGTAGCCCCTGTATCCCCAAACACTATCAATGGGTCTGGGGCTATGGCAATCATTTCTGCTATTTGACTATAGGAAGCTGATTGATCATTGTCTACGACACCATATATTTTATAAGGGATCGCACTGAGATTTTGGAAGAAAAATTTTCCAGAAGCATCTGTTTGGCTGATGTACCGGGGTTGCTCAAGAAATATTTCATTGTTTTCTATACTATCCGCAGGAAATAACAGCAGGATCATCTCTTCCTGGCCCTTACCAAGCACAGGACTTTGCACCTGACCGGAAAGCGTCATACTATCCAATTCATTACCCGTACTAAAAGCAAATGTATATACACTTTCCAATTTATTGCTGGCATAAAAATCTACAATCTCTTTGGCGGTAATTACATAGGTAGTATTCGGAAAAAGATCCTCAGCAAACTTAATCTTAAGTCTTTTCCCATTATCACTCATATATAACATTGGCCGAACCCTTGGCAGGGGCGAAATAAATATCTCCGTACCGTAAGCAGGTTTTTTTACAGCTTCATCAAAGTAAATTTTGATACTGTTACCCGTTATATTCAGGGCTTGATCGCTGGGGACTGTGCGAGTAATCTTTGGAGGAATTTTATCTGCCTCTCCTCCTGTAGGAGAAATCTGGTTGGCGCAACCTAGTAGCCATAAACAGATCATGAGTGAAACAAGTGTTACACTATATGATCCATCTTTCCTTTGAATCATGAACAAATTAGATTATTGAATCTCAGCAATCGCTGATCAGGGTACAAAGATAAGTATTCTTTACTCTGGAAAAAGGTTGTATGTACATGAAGAAAGAAGTGCTAATGTGTGATATTATTCAATATATTTTGTATTTATCCTCATTTTTCCACAGGTTATCCACACAATTATCCACATTCTTTCAATACCACATTTCCATTCTGCAATATTCTTATCGCAGCAAAGTCACCCAACCTTTGGCCTCTTGAGGTATATTACCTTCTACATTCAATTCCTCATAGCGAATATAGTAATAGTATACTCCATCTTTGGCCATGGAACCTTCATTCACTCTTCCATCCCACAATCTGGAAATATCCTCTTGACTTGTATGAACTTCATTTCCCCATCGATCGATGATAACAATTTCTCTGAGTACTACATCCCTGAAAAATACAGGAGTGAAGAAATCATTTACTCCATCGCCATTGGGCGTAAAGATGTTAGACATCATTAATCCAGGACAAAATTCAATACAGCGAGCGGGAGAGAAATCACTTACATTACCGGAAGTATCAGAGGTAGTAATGGCGTAACATCCTGCAAGCGAAGCGCCTTCTTCTACACTGAATACCAATGTGGTATCTAACCCAAAATCACCATAAGCAAATCTTGCTCTTTCTATGTAGGGAACATTATCTACATCTCTGTCGCGAAAGTATAAGACAATTTCATCACCATCATTCTCACATATTTCCATATTTTTTGTGATCGTGATGATATGGGTAGAATTATTACAATCGCCCTGAGCTGCAAATTCCGGGAAACAGGGAGGCGTATTATCCTCAGCAGTACTACAAGAAACTTGAGAATCATTGATTAGTACCTGTTTGATATTGGGAACAATGGGGTCATATCCACCTGTAGACCTGATAAAGTAACAATAATTAGTTTCTCTATCTAATCCCGAATCCTCATAGGTGTGGATTGAATTTCCACTACCATCTACCACTGCCAGGGATTCAAATGGACTACCTTCAATAGCTCTGAATATCTCATATGAAGTATTGAGCCAAGGAACATCTTCTTCCCAGGAAATATTAATCGTTCCATTGTCTCCTAATGTGGTCAGGAAAATACTTGAAGATTGTTGTTTCGTTGTATCTCCCATTGGTACAATGGAATCGTTGCTATCATATAACTCTATTCTATAATTATAGCCAATAGAATCTGTGTTTATCCCTACATCCGTAAAAGTTGTATCATTGTATGCTAATTGGGCAATTTCATTTTCAGGGAACTCTGCATCAACTCCTCTAAATATTCTGTAAGTGTAAGGGGCAGGGTAGAAGTCATCTACCTGCTTGGGTTGTGACCAACTTAGGTAAATTTCACCATCTACTGGGTCCGTTACAGAAACACTATCATTTGTAGCATATAGTGTATCTAATTTCACTTCTATACAAATCTCATTACTCGCACACGATTCCAGTCTGGCATCGATACTAGAATTAAATTCATCTCTGAATACAGAGGTTACCAAATAGCAGAATGATTCCCCTTGAATATTATTTATTTCATTTAATGAATCGATAAAAGTTGTTGCATCCCAACCTTCCGTGAACCCAATAAGTTCATATCCCTGGTCAGCAGGTTTCATATCACAGCAAACCGTATCCTGCATGAAGCCAGGTTGACCAATTTTTCGATACACATTGTAGCCCAAGGCATTATCGCAATCAGAAGGTAGCCATTGAAGCGTGATCTGTCGAGACTGTTTCGTGGCTGACAATTCAGAGGGAGGCGGTGGAATCACAGTAATAGCCACAAGATGATTGGCACTCAATAGTGTTATCCCTTGTTGTTCGATGTAGCCGAAGTTATCGTTGGCAAAGAAGTCAACTTGATAGAATTGCTTACGAATATTATCACATATCGTCCCCCACTCAAAGTTGCCATAGATCGTATCAATGTATGCTACAGAATCGGGAAAGCGATCCAGCGTATTTTCCGTACTGATGGGGAGATCTGTATATGCTCTTCTGATTCCAGGTTCTGCATCTAATATTTCTCCTGTAATAACGGGCGTATTATCTAGTGAAAAAGGTCCATTATTTCCTAATCCGGCATTATTCAGCCTCAAGTATATACTATCTTCCGGGTCGGGATCGAAGGCCAGGAAATCAAATTCTATGATATCCCCCGCAGTGACACAGGTATCGGTGATGGATTGAATAACCGGAGGGTTATTATCACAATCCCTCACAAATATCACCATATCCCTAAGAACTTCTCCTAGCTTTATCCCATTCCGATATTCTTCAACAACATATGCTATATTATAAGCCCCTTCTTCACCAGGTACTCTCCAAGTCATAAGACCTGTAATGGGATCTTGTATCAGTGGACCATTCTGTGTAAAAGAAGTACTATCATCTGGGAAACGATATCCTGTAGCTTCTTGAGGCGAAATACCTTTGGAAGGATCATACTGCATGGAAGCTACAATGCGATAGGCCAAAGAATCTCCGTCTGGATCAAAACCACCAGGGTTGTGCGACCAAAGCTTACCCATACATGCTTCATCCAAAGGAGTATTTAACAGTACAGGAGTGTTATTCGTACCAAGGATGGGATTGGGTATATCGAGAATGGTTGTAACATAGAAAGCTTGCTCACCGGGTCTGGTAATATTCTTGATATCTTCGCGTCTCGCTACATCAAAATATCTCAATTCAAACTTAGCATTGGCTGGAAAGGTATATACTGTGGTATATATATTCATTTTAACCGTTTGATATACCTCTTCTCCTCTCCGGGGATTGGGAATAGTACAATCGCTGTTTGGATTTCGATCCAAATCACCATTTGCCCGCGGTATCTCACTTATTACATCTCTCAGAACGGGATTGCTTCCCACACTCCAAATCTCTATATCTGCAGAACAACGATCCACACCAGCAGGAGCAGGGTCGGTATATGTAGTAAGTGTAATACGGTATGTAGTTCCCTCAATCAATTCAGCAACAATCTGACCCGCAAGGTTATGAGTTGCATATATTTTTCCTGAAAATAGGAGCAAAAAGCACATCCATATTGCACCCACAGGACCTACTTTTCTAATTATTGTCTTTGCCTCCATCTTATTCGTTGTATAATCAATTGTATTCAAATGAAATTTACCAGTTAAATGACACCCAATCAAGCCATTTTTCTGGTTATATTAATCTCTCGTCTAACTAATAACTGCAAGACTAAGTTATGGATATATATTTATATAACGATTAGTAATACCCAGCATCCTAATGTACGTGTTGGTTTTTTTTTCGTTTGTACACAATCAGACCTTATTTGTTGTAATAAAGAAATGTTATATATAAATTAAAACCTTCTGTAAAGTTGCATTTTCAGTCAAAAAATCCGTAATTGCACGACCATTTTAGCGATCATAGTTACAGTCAGCTTGAACATGGATACACAAAGTTACAAGACGGTATCTGCGAATAAGAATACCGTTGAAAAAAAATGGTTATTGGTAGATGTAGAGGACATGCCGGTGGGAAGAGCCGCTTCGGAAATTGCTCGTCTGCTCAGAGGTAAGCATAAGACTTATTTCACTCCTCATGTTGATTGTGGAGATAATGTCATTGTTATCAATGCAGAGAAAATTCGATTCACGGGAAAGAAGTGGTATCAGAAAGAATATTTGCATCACACTGGGTATCCCGGTGGGCAGCGCTCTATTTTTGCTCATCAATTGTTAGATAAGCATCCTGAGCGCATTTTGGAATTTGCTGTTAAACGCATGTTACCCAAGAACAAGCTAGGTAGACAAATTTTTCACAATCTTAGAGTTTATACTGGCAACGAGCATCCTCATGAGGCTCAACAACCCGAAACCTACGAACTCAAAAAGAAATAACATCGTCTCAATTGATATATAATGAATAAAGTTGTTGCTGTTGGAAGAAGGAAACGTGCTGTCGCAAGAGTATTTCTCGCGCCAGGTACGGGAACTTTTGTAATAAACAAACGTAACTTTGAAGATTATTTTCCTTCCGAGTTATTGAAAATGAAAGTTCGTGAACCATTTAATGTAACGGAGACTGGTCAGGGTCAATTTGACGTTACAGTAAGGGTAAATGGAGGAGGAATCAACGGGCAGGCAGAAGCCGTAAGGTTGGCATTGTCCCGAGCGTTGATTCAGACAAATGAAGAGTTTAAGCCTTCGTTGAAGAAAGAAGGATTTACTACCCGAGATTCGCGTAAAGTTGAACGTAAGAAATACGGTAAGAAGAAAGCAAGAAAGAGCACACAATTCTCAAAACGTTAAAGAAGGCATTTGCAAGATATATGGAGGTTACTTATCAAAATTTATTGGATGCTGGTGTTCACTTCGGTCATTTGAAGAAGAAGTGGAATCCCCAAATGGCTCCCTACATTTTTATGGAGCGAAATGGTATTCACATCATAGATCTGTACAAGACTAAGCGCATGCTGGATGATGCGTGCCATGCTACACGCCAGTTGGCGATTTCTGGAAGAAAGATATTATTTGTCGCGACGAAAAAGCAAGCCAAGGAAATCGTGGAGCGCGAAGCAAAACGCGTGAATATGCCTTATGTAACAGAAAGATGGTTGGGAGGAATGTTGACCAACTTCTCCACTGTGAGAAAAAGTATCAAACAGATGAATAAGATTGAAAAGATGGAGACTGATGGTACTTTTGATCGTATTAACAAGAAGGAGCGTCTGATGCTGACTCGTGAAAAAGCTAAGCTTGAGAAAATACTGGGCGGAATTGCTGATCTCAATCGCTTACCTTCTGCATTGTTCGTAGTGGACATTATGAAAGAGCATATTGCCATTTCTGAAGCACAAAAACTCAATATCCCTACCATCGCCATGGTAGATACCAATAGTAACCCCAATCTTGTTGACTTCCCTATTGCTGCCAATGATGATGCAGCGAAATCAATCGAGTTGGTATTAGCTGCTATCTCTGATTCTATCGCTGAAGGACTGGAAGAAAGAAACAAGAAGCGCGAAGAGGAAAAGATTAGAAAAGAGGCTGAAAGACAGCAACGAGAAGAGGCAAAAGAGAAGGAATCAGAAAAAAATACGGAAAAAGCATCCTAATGCTGATATAAGATATTAAGACATAAATACTGAGTCATCTCAACTTTGGGATGACTTTTTTTATTCTCTAAACATGATGCAGCGTTATCCCAGGAATATGCGTTTTCTACATAAAACATGAAGAAGACCTACGCTTTACTCGTCGCCCTGCTACTACTACATGTTGTGAGTTTTGCTCAAAAAATTGATCGCAACTATCAAGATGTTATCTATCTGGAAAATGGAAACATCATACGTGGCAACATTCTCGAACATATCAAGGATCAATATATTACCATTCAATCGAGTGATGAAAACACCTGGAGGTTTAATTATGAAGAAATAAGCCGGGTAACAATTGAACCCATCAAATCTATTCCCAAAAATTATCAATCTATTGACAAAGGATATAGCGGTATTGTAAGTATTGCGATGCTTGTAGCAAATGGTAACCCAAGATATGACCAGGAAGTAATCCCTTCATTACAAACAACTCAAGGCTATTATTTTCATCCAAGTTTATTTGCAGGGTTAGGAACGGGTATGGAGATACAAGAACGAGGCTTAATGTTACCGCTTTATGCTGAATTTAGAACTAATATCTCCACTAAAGGGCACATTTACCCACATATATATTTACAGGGAGGATATGGATTCCCACTTCATGAGGGTAGAGAAAGGCAAGCCTGGGTTGATGGTCAATGGACAACTGAAAAGGGTGACGTAAATGGAGGGGCTCGCTTTGGAGGTGGTTTGGGAATACAGGTACTCACTCAGCAATCACTACGCTGGATTTTCACTATTGGCTATAATTTCCAGGCCTACGAGGAGGTATATAGAGGAACTCGATTTGAGGATGAACGCATACTGGAAGAGATAACTTTTCAACGTATCACTTTTGGAGTAGGCTTAAGCTATTGATGGGTAGTAAGTGAAAAAAATCACTTATTCTTTTCCTGTATATTTTTCTGTTTTGATTCCAGATCAAATAGCTCATTTAAGACATCAATCAGATTTTCCTGATCTCCACGTTTACATGCTGCCTTGAGGTGTAAGACGGGCATGCGAAGAATTTTATGAAGCATACTTTTCGTAACTTCTTCTAATAATTGGGATTCCTTATCATTACTTCCTTTGAGGAATCGCGCTAACTCTTCTTTTCTAATTTGTTCTAGTGCTGCCTTGATTTTATGTATGGTAGGAGAAATGATGAGTTCTTTTTGCCATTCAGAGAACCCCTTAATTTCCTCTTCTATGATGTGCATTACATCCACTACAGAAGCTCTGCGTCGGGTCAACACCTTTTCAGTTCTACTATGAATGTCATCTATATTATAACATACAACATATGGCAGTCTTTCTGTATTAGTACTCACCGATCTTGGGAGACTTAAATCTATAAAAAACTGAGACTGTAGACGATCTAATGGAAGCAAATCACTTGTAATGATAGGCTCAGATACACTTACGGCTGAAATAATTACATCAAACGTTGAAATATCGGAGGGCCAATGTTCGTAAGGAACTATTTCCGCTGGTATTTCTTCTGCAAGTATTTTTGCTTTATCAATCGTACGATTGGTAATAGCTATTTTCTCAAATTTAAGGGGGTCAAGATTCCGGACAACGTCGCTACCCATTTCACCCAAGCCAATAACCAATATCTTTGGCTCAGACAAATGTGCAGTCAAAGACTCCGCCAACTCCGTTGCTGCATAGCTCACGGAAGCAGCACCGTCTCTAAACGCAGTTTCTTGATGAACTCTTTTATTAGTGTGAAAAATAGTATGCAACAGCCTGTGCAAAAATGCACCTGCTAATTGTAATTCATGAGACCAAGTGTAGGCTTTCTTGATCTGATTAGCTATCTGGATATCCCCTAAGACTGTAGAATGTAGACCCATTGATACCTCAAATAAGTACCTAACCGCCGAAAAGCTATCATTTATTATCCTAAAATAAGCGTAATATTTCTCACTTTCATTTATACCTTTCTCCAGACACAAGAGCGTGATTATCTCCTTGGAATAATCATATTCAGATACATAATATACCTCAGTTCGATTACAGGTTGAAAACACCAATAACTCCGATATGCCAAGCACCTCAGAAACCCTGATTAAAAGACTTCTACAATTATCCTCAGGCAAGTATATCAACTCACGAATGTCAACAGGCGCATTTTCATGTGAAAGTATTACGGCCTTTAGCGCGTATTCCATAGTTTTTGCCTCTTGTAGTTATCGCTATTTACTTATATTAACCCCTAAATATAAAAATAAGTTAAGCAAGTTTCAGGAGAATTCTAGATTTATGCAAGTAATAAATACAAGACGGATTGTGAGGATTATCATCTATGCGTTGGCAATGGCATTGTTGGTGGGCTCACTCACATATTCACATTATTTAGCTAACCAGCTGAAGGAGAAGGAGCGCCAGGAGATGCAGTTATATGCTACAGCAGTTGATATCATAGCCAATGTGGATTATAACTCCGATTCAAGCGCTGCAATAAAATACTGGGAATTTATCTATGAAATCGTATCTCAGCCTGATAAAAAAATTCCTCGCCTGTTAGTCGATGAAACAGGAGTTATTACTTCTATCTACCCCGAAATTGATACAGGCTATCCGGAAGATAAAATTGAACAGATCAAATACAATAAACTCGCACAGTATAAGGCAGAACATGACCCTATTACTGTTGAATATGCTCCAGGAAAATTTCAGTATGTATATTATGGAGAATCTTTTCTTCTCAAACAACTCAGGTGGTTTCCCTTTTTACAATTGCTTGTCGCATTTACTTTTATTACCGTTGTGTTTGTTGGGTTTGCCGTCGCCAAGAGAAATGAACAAAACCGTGTCTGGGTAGGCTTGGCAAAGGAAACTGCACATCAGCTAGGTACTCCAGTATCCAGTCTGATGGCATGGATCGAATTACTCAAGATGAAATCTGAAAATAAGCCGGATGAGTATTCCATGTTGGAAGAAATGGAGCACGATGTCAAAAGACTGGAAAACATTACTGAGAGATTTTCGAAAATTGGATCTGAGCCAGAACTACAACCTATAAGCCTGAAAGAAGTACTGGACCATTCTGCCAACTATGTCTCTAAGAGAATGACACGAAAAGGGAATATCAAGTTGGAAGTAGAAAACCAAATCTCCCCTTCCAGTATACTCAACATCAATCCACAATTGTTTGACTGGGTGATTGAAAACTTATTAAAAAATGCCTTAGATGCCATACATACCCAAAAAGGTAAAATTGCCATTGAAGCAGGGGAAAAAGGGGATCAATATTTCATTGACATCACAGATACAGGTAAGGGTATACCCAAAGGGCAATTCAAAAAAGTGTTTGATCCTGGTTTTACGACTAAAAAAAGGGGATGGGGATTAGGCTTGAGCCTTTCAAAACGAATTATTGAACAATATCACAGTGGGAAAATTTTCGTCAAATATTCTGAACTGGGAAAAGGGACGACATTTCGCATTTTATTACCTAAACAGGCGCGCTAAACAAGCATTCTATCATTTAACTAATTTTTGCTATCTATAAAGCATATTTATCTTCGAATGGATTTGTGTCTGGTATATTTTTTGCCTTAAACGAAACATCTGATATGTGAAGTGAAACATTATTTGATAAAACTGGTATATTCCTAGTAACCCTTTTCAACCCCAACCTTCTCACATGTGGGAACTGTATCTTTCGTACATATTATCCAACCTCTATATCAGGCATTCTGCGCTGTTTGCTTCTCTATTACTTTCAGTATATTTTTCACATGGCCAACACACCATAGACCTTCGTCATCCTGATTCTGTTATCCAGCTTTCGGTAGAAGATATACATTTGATGATTGAAACCGGCGATTCTTTTAACATCGAAGAATTGATCGATCAAACTAATAAATTTCGTCCTTACCAGGAAATTGCCCATCTAATACGCCCCGGCAAGGCGTTATGGGGACATTTTAGAATATCTGTTTCTGAAATGGACAATCGCGAATGGGTCCTCTATCTCAACCAGGAATCCTTTTCTTCACCTGACCTTTCGGATGTGTTTTTTGTGTATTCTTCCGGTGAAATCCTCCATAAAAGTTCTGGAAAAATGCGCCTCCCCATCCTCAAAGATCTGAGAGTGGGATCACAACAATGTGTGGGATTTACGGCCCAGTCTCAGGATACGTTAGATGTATTCATCAGAAACGCTCAGTTAGGCCCTTCATTCCCTATGATGTACTCAGAAATATCATCCAGAGATAAGTGGGGGTTAAGGACCTATGAACTTATGTTCAATCATTCCCTGGCAAATATCACTTTTGTAGCTATTCTGTTGATCATGGTCCTTTACCATCTCATGATATTCTTTTCCACCTGGGATCGATCTTATCTATATTATTCGCTTTATGTATTATCCCTAAGTCTGGTAGTGGTATTCGAAGCCATCGCATCTACTTATAGCCTATGGAATCCCATCGTAAATCAATACCTGGCCGTCACTTTTTTATTGCTCATTAGCGTATTCTACTATCAGTTTGCCCGAAGCTTTCTCAAGACAAAAAGACTAACTCCTAAATGGGACCAGTGGATTCAATGGATTATCTATGCAAAGCTCATCATGATTATTGGACTACTTGGATATTTATATATAACCTTTGACAGACTTAGGGTCTATAATATAGTCCATATTCTCATTGGGATTGATATTCCCATTTTATTGGCCTTCTTCATTAGCTTATACCGGTCAAAATCCCGCCTGGCACTCTATTTCATTGCAGGCTCAGCAGTCATTTTTGTTCTGGGATTCTCCCTTTTCCTACTACGCAATTTCATGGATATACAGACATTTATTCCTTTCTTCCTTACGTTCATTATCCATATCATGATATTTTCACTGGGATTGGGGTATAGAATGCAAAAGTCAGAAAGAGACAAGAGATATGCCCAAGAGGAAAAGCTCCTGGCACAAAAACTGTTGAACGAAAAACTCGCCAAAGTCAATTCTGCGATGGTTCGCTTTGTTCCTTATGAATTCATACATTCTTTAGGAAGGGAGCATGTGGAAGAGATTCAGTTGGGAGATAGTGTTGAGAAAGAGAATGTTACCGTACTATTTTGCGATATCAGATCCTATACTACCCTTGCTGAGCAAATGACACTTCAGGAAAATTTTTGCTTTCTGAATGAGTATCTCGGAAAAGTTGGTCCCATTATTAAAGCTCATGGTGGGTTTGTCAATCAATACTTTGGAGACGGCGTAATGGCAATTTTTCTCAATTCAGCAGACAAGGCGGTAAAAGCTGCAATGAAAGTACATCAAGCGATACAGGCATACAACAACGATAGAGCTAATAAGGAAGAACCTCCTATCCGAGTAGGGATCGGCATACACACGGGTCCATTGATGATGGGTATCATTGGCGATCATATGAGAATCGAAGCAGGAGTCGTTTCTGACACGGTGAATACTACATCACGCATGGAAGGACTTACCAAACATTTTGGCAATTATACCCTTATCAGCGAATGTACTGTGCTAGAAATGGAAAATCCCAACATTTATCAATATCGTTTTTTAGGCAGAGTCGCTGTAAAGGGTAGAAAAGAGCCCATAGGAGTATATGATTTCTATCACGGCGATCCCCATTCATGCCTAACACTCAAAGAAAAAACACTTCAAGATTTTGAAACAGGTCTCAAGCATTATTTCTATAGAGACTTTCACCAGGCCTCCCTCTTTTTTGAAAAAGTACTCGATGAACATCCCCATGACTTAGCGGCGCATAGATATCACCACTATTGTCTTCATTATATCCACGAGGGAATTAGTGAAGACTGGACAGGGGTAGAGATGGTAGAGAAATCTTAATTATAGACCGCTTACAATATTGTATCCCATATTTGAGATCGCTTCGTAGGATAGTCTGTCGTATAATGCAATCCTCTACTCTCTTTCCGAATATTTGCAGATTTAATGATTAAATATGCGACAGTGATGATATTTCTCAATTCACATAGCTCAGGTGAAATCTTGGTTTTCTGATAAAAGGCTTCGGTTTCCTGATAGATGAGTTCTAAGCGTCTCGTTGCTCGCTCCAAACGTAAATCGCTTCTGACAATACCGACATAATTGCTCATCAATGTCTGTACTTCGCGAAAATTATGGGAAATCAAGATCCATTCCTCAGTATTCACCACATCTTTCTCATTCCACTCCGGAATCTCTGTTTTCCAGGTAAGTGATGTATGAATACCCTCAATGGTGTGATATATATTATCCGCGTATACCACACCCTCAAGAAGAGAATTGGAAGCCAATCTATTGGCACCATGTAATCCCGTAAAGGTACATTCTCCGCAAGCATATAGGCGATTGATAGAACTTCTCCCCTGATGATCTACGAGTATTCCTCCACAAATATAGTGAGAGGCAGGTACTACCGGGATCATTTCCTCCGACATGTCCAACCCCCTGTTCAATAATTCTTCGTATATGGTGGGAAACTCTTCCAACAATTCTGCTTTGGGAATATGTGTAGCATCCAACATCATGAAATCCATACCGGAAATTTTCATCTCATTGTCTATAGCACGAGCTACGATATCTCTTGGCGCCAAACTCCCTCTCGAATCATATTTATGCATAAATTCCTCTTTGGAATAGGAGTTTCTCAACACAGCACCTTTACCTCTTAAAGCTTCAGTAATGAGAAAAGCTGGCTTTGAGTTTGGATCGTAAAATGCAGTAGGATGAAACTGATTAAATTCCATATTAGCCACTCGAGCCATCGCTCGGTATGCCATAGCAATCCCATCTCCTGTTGCGATGGGAGGATTGGTGGTACTAGCATAGACATTACCCGCTCCACCTGTAGCCAACACCGTTACCTTAGCTAAGATTGTTACTACATGTCTCGTATTGAGATCCAGCGCATATACTCCATAACATTCTATATCCGGTGTACCACGGTTAATATACATCCCCAGATGGTGCTGGGTGATCAAATCAACCGCAAAGAAGTTTTCTACTATTGTAAGATTGGGATGTAAAGGTATCTGCTCCAGAAGCGTACGTTGGATTTCCCAACCTGTGGCGTCTTTGGCGTGTAAAATTCTGTTTTCGGAGTGCCCTCCCTCTCTTCCCAGCATCAGCGTTCCCTGATCATCCCGGTCAAAATGTGCGCCATAGTTGATCAATTCCTCTATTCTTGCCGGGCCATTCTCGACCACCATCTGTACTACGTCTTCATGACAAAGTCCGTCCCCAGCGTCTAAGGTATCCTCGATATGCTTTTGGAATGAATCAGCTTCATCTGTAACACTCGCTATTCCACCCTGCGCCCAACGCGTGTTAGTCTCTCCACGATCTGTTTTAGTTATCACCATAACCTGATGGTCTTTGGCAAGTTTGAGTGCGAGGGACAACCCCGCTACTCCACTTCCTATCACCAGGTAATCTGTCTTGATCGGTGATGTATCAATATCTATCATGCTACAATAAATTTAGGTAATAACCTGATGTAGCAAGATAAGGTTCATTCTTCTATTTTCCAGACAGACGATAGTAAGACCACAGACGATAGACGACGGACCACAGTTTCACAATTCTACAATATCACCATACAACCTTCTAGCCATACAACCATTTAGCCATATAACTATCTAACAATATCTCATCTCACTACTCCCCCTGATGCTGTGGCCTTAGCAGATCGTTTACAGTCTTAACAGGGTTAAATGTAATGACGGGTACTTCTACGAAGATTGTATTCCAATATGCCATGGCTCCATTCCAAAGTCCTGGAAGTTCCTGGGCTTTAAGTTCTTTTCCGTTTTTGGACTTATAGGCAATAAATCCCGTAGATGGATCTCTATACTTCAACAGATTGTATTTCATTCCATTGCGATCTTTGGTTGCGCATACTAAATCCACGGGATTAAAATGCGTAGCATTCTGCATGAGCGCATATTGTTCCTCATTTTCTTTATCGATCTGTGCGCTCTCAACAATCTGCAACGAAGTAGATCCATCCGAATTTTTCACCCAGTAGGGACCACCACCCGGTTCCCCCTCATTCTTTACCATACCACATACTCTCAGTGGACGATCCAGCTTTTCGATCAAGTATTTAAGCTTGTCTTCCCAATTGTAACTGGTGTACCCTTCAGGAGGCAATACACAGAGTTCTTTTTCCATAAAATCTTCTACCTCAGTAAGATATTGACCAGGATAAGTCCCGGTTAATTTTTCCAGATAATGGAATATTCTATGTTGATAGGTAAGGAGTATACCGGCTAATGCTTTTTTATAACGGATGGTTTCTCCTTTTAAGTGGTCAGGTACTACGTTATCGATATTTTTGATGAATACGATATCTGCATCGACCTGATCCAGGTTGTGGATTAAGGCGCCGTGGCCTCCAGGTCTGAACAGTATACTGTTATCTGCGTTTCTAAATGGCTCATTGTTCATATCTACAGCGATAGTATCTGTAGAAGGTAACTGTTCTGAGAAAGAAATATCAAAGGTAACCAGATACTTTGACTCATATTCTGGTACAATTTCTTTGATCTTCTGATCAAATTTGATGCGATGTTCAGGGGATACAGTAAAATGAAGTTTTACCACATCTGCAGCGTCTTTCCCATATTGAACCCCTTCCATGAGATGTTCTTCGACCGCTGTACGCGCTTTTTGAGGGTAGGTATGAAAGGTTAACAATCCCTTGGGTAAATTTCCATAATCCAGACCTTCATCTGTGAGTAAAGCTCTCAATATTTGGGTATATTGTTTCTTCAATAGGAGTTCTCCCATAGAAGGAGATACCACAGCTTTCAGCTCCTCATAAAACGCAAATTTATTCAAGTTGCGAAAAAAGCTAAACAATGAGTTTTTACTTTGATCTAATAAAAATGCCTCATACGCAGAACGAGATCCGTCGTAGGTTTCCATGAAGGCAAATAAGGCTTTGAACATTCGGCTGGCAGCACCAGAAGCAGGGACAAACTTCAGGACTTCGCGATCGGAAAGCAGTTTGTCATACTGCATGATATATCGATCCACTGAAGCAAGGTCGAGTTGTATGATACCTTTACCTACAGTAGCAGCTCTTTGTATGTCGAGGAAAGGAAAACCTTTTTCAAAATTCTCCAATTGGTCCTGAACCGTTTCAATGGTCATTCCCTTTTGTTGGATTTGTTCGAGGTCGGTAGAAGTAAACATGGAAACCATTAATAGAATAATTTTTTAGTGTTAAATATCTTACGAGAGGACAACCCAATTTTCTTGGGTAAACGTATATTCATTCAATGCATAATACGATATTAATTTACATATTCTTTTGACATGATATTGAAGCTTAAAGTTAGTTTTGTGATTTTTTATGCCTGCATGTGGTATTCTTCTGTATGTATGGCACAAAAAACAAAGCCTGAACAATACGGAATTAAGTCTAAAAAGGCCCTGAAACTATATCTGGAAGCAAGAGAACAGGCAAATATGCGAGATCGGGCGAAAGCAGCAGACCTGTATGAACAAGCCATTAAGATCGAGCCCGAATTTGGACAGGCACATTATGAGTTGGGACTTAATTTATTTTTGATCGATGAATTTTCCTCAGCCCTCACCCATCTAGAAAAGGCATATGACATCAATCCCGATTCATATACGGGTTTTTATCTAGGGGAAACGTATTATCACCTCATGCGATACCAAGATGCTGTTCTACAGTTGGAGCGGTATTTAGCAACTGGCCCTCAAAATGTACAATTGAGGAAAATTGCTCAAAAGCACCTGAAAAGTGCACAATTTGCCAGTGAAACTATCTCCGATTCCCTGTCCTTTAGCCCTGTAAATCTGGGCGTACTGGTCAACTCTCCGGGTGATGATTACCTACCCTATCTTACAGCAGATGATCGCTATCTATTGTTCACCTCCCGTAGAAATGGTTCCACTGGCGGATTTGATCCTTTGTTGCGAGATTACCCTGAAGATTTTTATTACAGTACCTATGAAGATGGTCAATGGAAACCCGCCACCAATCTGGGAGAGCCGATTAATACCCATCGAAATGAAGGTGCCGGATCAGTCAGTCAGGATGGAAGGGTTATCTTTTACACTATTTGCGATCATCCTGAGGGCCTGGGTCGTTGCGATATTTTTTACGCAGTCAAAAAAGGGTCTACCTGGGGTAAACCCCAAAATATGGGGCAAAGCATTAATAGCATGGAATGGGAGTCTCAGCCTTGTTTATCACATGATGGCAAGACCCTGTATTTTGTATCGGATAGACCAGGCGGGATAGGAGGAAGAGACCTCTATAAAAGTGTATTCAAGAATGGGAGATGGTCTCAGGCTGTCAATGTAGGTACTCCAATAAATACTCCTGGAAATGAAGGAGGTCCCTTTATACATGCGGATGACCAGACGCTGTATTTTGCTTCTGATGGACATCCTGGATTTGGAGGACAGGATCTGTTTATCAGCCATAAGGAGGGCAGTGGCTGGTCGGAACCCGTAAACTTAGGGTATCCATTAAACTCTATCGGAGAGGAAGCCAATATTTTTGTCAATGCCAAAGGGGATCTGGGATTCATCAACTCCACGCGAAGTGGGGGAATAGGCAGAAGTGATATCTATCAGTTTACCCTGGACCCAGGGATACGTCCACAGCGTGCAACCTTCCTCCGCGGAATTACCCGTGATAGTGTTACCCAACAACCGATTGCTGCAAGGATTCAATTGATCGACGTAGAAAGCGGCGATACCCTTCGAACACAGTATTCTGATGGGGAGGATGGTTCTTTTCTCATGAGCCTTCCCATAGACAGGCAATATGCAGCCTTTGTGGAAGCCCCCAGGTATTTGTTTACCAGTAAGCATTTTTATCTGAAGGAATTAGCAGATGATGTGTATTTCGACTTGATCATCGATATGACCCCCATCAAAAAGGGAGCGAATATTGTATTGAATAATATCTTTTTTGATACCGGAGAATATGAACTCAAAGAAACTTCATTTCCAGAATTGAAAAAGCTCAGGCAGTATCTCGAACGCAACGAAGGATTAAGCATAGAACTGCAAGGCCATACAGATGACGTGGGAAGTGATGAAGACAATCTCCTCTTGAGCCAGAATCGAGCCGAGGCAGTAAAAAATTATTTAATTGATTCAGGGATTGTGTCAGGAAGAATCACAGCCAAAGGGTATGGAGAAACTCGACCCTTAGTACCTAATGACAGTGATGAACACCGCGCCATGAACAGAAGAACAGAGATGAAAATTCTGGATATAGAAAAAAAATAGAATGAAAGTGACCTTATAGAGACCTTTGGGTCTTAAAGACGGGTTGTTTTCATGGTTGTTACGAAGGGGCGGGTTTATACCCGCCCTCTTTTTTTATCGAAATATCCTGTAATTCATCGAAGCATATCTATTCCTCATCGAAGAAGGACTATTCCTGTCGCAAAAAATCGGCATATTTAAATATAACATGCAATAAATCAGTCGTTCCGCCTAGCCCAAGATCGTTCTTGTATTAGTTTTTGGATAGAAATGGACTGATTTGGAAAAAGAAGCAAGGCCGCCTCCCGGCGGCCTGCTTTATTAACGTACTAATTTACGAGCCTTTTCTAATAAACTTTTTCCTAGAAAGAATGCGAATGGTGATGTATTAAATTGATATCATTGCCCTTTGATCACCTTTTGGGTGAGGGTCTCCGCTCCTTTTTATCAATCCTAATGATAATACTCCCTCACTAGTAATCCTGTATCACTTTGCGGTCGACCCTCTTTTCATCCAGAAAATATACGATCTCCTTATTCTCATATTCTGCTTTACTTTGCTTATCTATCTCTACTCCATCCTCTCGAATCACTTTTGCATCAATATCTACAGGAAAGGAAATTCTAGAAAAATCTCGTATATCGAATGATTCAATAGTTTGATTAGTAGTCCTGTAAGCACCTGTGATACGTCTCAGTTTATTCGTCTCTTCATCCCAATCCAGACTTTTTACTTCAAACCCTACATGTTGAATATTTGTAAAAAACTTCCATTCGAGTAAGTCTTCAATGGTACTATTATCTTCCAGAAGGATATCAAAAGGGCTTTGATAAAGTACCCAAGCCTTTTCCATGGAAAAATTGATTTTAAGTGCTCCTCTTCTTAGGTAGGATTGTTTGAAGGATGTTGAAAAATCTTCTTTCTTCAGTAGATCATCTGTAAATTTTTTATCCAGAGCAGAAGCAATAAAAGGATTATAATTTCCTTTGAACTGCGTATCCAATTCATAATATTCCAATTTTTGATAGGAATAATTAATCATGTACACGATACTTTCTCTCCGATCAAATATCAAAGAAACTTGATCGAGGTCCCCGCTGATTGAAAATAACTCATCTTTTCCGGATGCATTTCCCACCCAAAAGTGACCACGCTCCTGTTTGCCTTGAATATTGTCCTCTATCTGAAGTTCTACTCCCGAATGTAGTTTCACCGCATCAATCCACTCCTGCATTTCTTTTCTATCGGAATTCTGGCTAGCATTATAAAATAGATAATCCCAGCTAACTTCTTCCGTTGTGTCATCAGACATGTATTCCTGAGGGACATACTGTTGAAAAGCGAAGATAAAACTGCTGATTAATAGAATCATTGCTACTATCGTTCCTCTACTGGGAGACAACTGCTGTTTAGGTTCACCCATGATCCGATAAATTCGATCTGTGAGGTTGGGCTTATTACCCGAAGCCGAAAGGGCTAAATCTGGATGTTGCTTACCCTTGACTTTATTCAGTTGTACTTGAGCTAATGCCTGGGCATAGAGCAATGGATCTTGGCAAATGGAAACCGCCTGATCATCACAGCAATGTTCACGCGCCTCCCGGGTCTGCTGAGAGACCCACCATACAGCAGGGTGATAGAAAAAGAGAATTTCTATCCAGGATTGTAGTACATTAAACAGGAAATCATAGCGGCGAATATGGGCCAATTCATGTAGTAGAATGGCTTCTACTTGTTTGGGTGGCTGTTGGGTCAGCAGTCCTACAGGTATCAGTATAACTGGTTTGAAATGACCGATCGTTAGTGGTTCATGGATCCGTCGAGAGATGAATACCTGTACTTGACGATGAATGCCCATTTTATCAGCAAGTTCAGACAATTGTTTTTCCCATTTTGGATCTACTTTCAGGGTGTCTTGATAGCGCAAGCGATGGAGATAGGTCCATCCACCGAGAAAACGTATCATGAGAATAGCTATGCCCAGTATCCATGCCAACACAATCATGGGAATATAGGGTTCGGTATAAGATTGCATCGTTTCTACTCCCCGTTTCCACCATGGAATAGCAGGAAGGGTATACGATTGAATCGCTTGATCCAATGTATCCAATGTTTGAATTGGAACTTGCGATGGTACTGTGTCTAAGGGGGAAATTTCTGGTAAGAATGTGGGCATATGCTGGACCACATGTTCTTCAACAAAGTGTACTGGTGGCTCATAGATCCAGCAAAAGAGAAATATCGCGGATCCCAACATCAGGGAAAGTGTGCCAAGCGATAGGGCATAGCTGATTTGCGCTTTGCGAGTAGCAGGTATCCACAACAGGATACGATATACTATGGCTATCAGACAAAAAATCCATAAGGTATGTAGTAAGATCCATCCGAGTGCTTCGGTAATGGAATGTGTGAGTAAATTGTTCATGGCAATATTTTTTTTATTCATTTTTTGCCCTGAGGGCGGAACACGCTGTATTTTTTATCCGTTTTTTTCCCTGTGGGCGGAACACGCTGCCACGTGTTCCTACAGTATTTTATCTTATTAATTCTTAATCAATTTTTCTGTCCACATTTCTCCTCCTGTACCAAGAATAATGATATATGTACCTGAGGACAGATCACTGCTATCCCATTCAAAGGAATGAAATCCTTTATTTAATGTATTATCAACGATCCTTGCAATAACACGACCTGACACATCCATGACAGAGAGCTTTACAGGGGCAGATTCTGTTAGTTCAAATTCTATCTGCGTGATGTCTTTTTGTTGGGGATTGGGATAGATGGTAAAAGATTTTATAATACCAGTACTATTGATAGATCCTTTTTGGGTACTATCTCCATAAGCGATCACTCCCAAATGCGTGGTTCCAGATCTATTGTAGATACTTAGCGCTCTTTTCTTTTCTACTATGGCTATACTTGTGGGTTTACCTCTTCGCGGAATGGTTGCTAACTCATCCTTATATCCAAAAGTAATGTCTAAGTTAGTCATTCCCATGTTCCTACTAAATACATCAGGATCAGGAGTATTCAAATATACATAAGTCTTGTTATCTGTATGTTCTACTCCCTCCACAAAATCAGGACTAACTACAAAGTCTCTTTCTATATTAAAGTAAGGAGAATTTTTCTGAAACTGCAATCCAATTTCGTTTCGATGTGCAATTAATAATCCTGATACTCCTGAAAATCCATAATTGGTGATTGCCTCCTCAACGTCATATACCCACCACGAAATTTTCTGAAAAGAACCTGTCGTATCACAACAAACTTCTTCAATTCTTCTAAATACTTCATCTTCATAGCTTATTTCCAAATCATATGTATGAGAGGAATTATTTTCATCCATCGACCATTTTATTTCAGAATGTGCGTATGAAAAGTTCAGCTTAGAAGTATCAGCTACATTCAAAAAGAAAAATGATCTCTCCTGGACCCTCTGCTCACGATAGATATATTCATTCATTTGTGAGGATAATCCATCTACTTGGGACTTGGTATTAGTAGGGAACTCGACCATCATTACTTGTTCTGCTTTATCATACCCCAAATCGTTGAAGCAAGGATTTCGGTCCCGAAATGATTTTAATTTTTCACCCTCAATCACGTGGATAAATCCTCTATCGAAAGGTGCTTTAACAAATATTTCATTTATATAAGTTGAAGCTGACATAGTATCTCCGTTTACCACAGCTAATGCATCTCCCATAACTTTAACAGCATTTACCTTGCGTGTATTTTTATACAAATGATTTCCACGTATGACAATACTATCCTGTTCAGAAATGTGGGGATCCCCAATACCTTTGCTATTCTGCCTGCCTTTTTCCCGCATATTCAAATTACGATTCGCTATATCAATTGATCGATTATTAGCGTTGATAGGACGTAAAGTAGAGAGACGCTTAGCATTCTGTGGTTCTTGAAGATTTGCAAAAATATGGGCCCTGACTTGATCGGTAGAGTCAACATCAATTTGATCATTTTCGCGAAATACTATCGTCATAAAGTTTTTGCCCTTAGTATCGCAAAATTCTATTCTATCAGATTGAGGAGGGATTTTCCATAAGGTTGTATCTCTATCATAGATATCGTATGAAATAGTGTTACTATTTTGCTTAAAACAAGTACCAGCAAGGCGTACCATCTTACCTGTAGTATGGTCCCATTGTGTATTTCTGAAATCCCAATTAATCCCTCTTAGATGAAGTGTATATTTCCAGGCTATTAATCCTTCGAACGAAGTTTCTGAATGGGTTTCAAATGTCAACGTATCTTGATATAATGACTGTAATTGAGCGGACAAGGAAAGTATAGACTGATCTTGATCAAGTTCATCTGGTTCCAATACCGTATTAATATCGCCTCCTTTTAAATTTTCTGTAGAAAAATATTGTATACTTGCAATTTGTCTATTTAATACATAAACCTTCTGTTTAACGTCATTAATGAAAGCTAGATGAGAGAACGTGGAATCATATTGAGGGCCTTTAATAAATATTTCATTTTTGCCAGAATTTGTAATAACCAGCCCTTTCATATTTTTCCATTGTATATCTCTGGAATTTCGCCTACGTAGCTCTTCTCGCCCAAGATTTTCCAAATCTTGGGACCATTCCTGAGTAGTATCTTGATGGAAGTATTTGATTTGATTGTTAATGGAATCTAGAATATCATCAATATAAATGCGTACACTTAATGAATCTGATATACTTACATTCCTTATCCATTCCCGTATTTCATTTACGGATGTCTCTGGAGTAACCTCTAAAATTTTGTTCACAGTACTATCGTTTTCATTGATGTCTAGTTCCTGTTGAACCTGCTGAAAAGCAAAGATGAATCCACTAATCATCAATATGACTGCTACAAGCGTTCCTCTACTGGGAGACAACTGCTTTTTGGGTTCACCCATGATCCGATAAATACGATCCGTGAGGCTGGGCTTATTACCCGAAGCAGAAAGGGCTAAATCCGGATTATGTTTCCCCTTGACTTTATTCAGTTGTACTTGAGCTAATGCCTGGGCATAGAGCAATGGATCTTGGCAAATGGAAACTGCCTGATCATCACAGCAATGTTCACGCGCCTCCCGGGTTTGCTGAGAGATCCACCATACAGCAGGATGATAGAAAAAGAGAATTTCTATCCAGGATTGTAATACATTAAACAGGAAATCATAGCGGCGAATATGGGCCAATTCGTGAAGCAAAATGGCTTCTACTTGTTCGGGTGGCTGTTGGGTCAGCAGTCCAACAGGTATCAGTATAACTGGTTTGAAATGACCGATGGTTAATGGTTCATGGATCCGGCGAGAGATGAATACCTGTACTTGGCGATGAATACCCATTTTATCAGCGAGTGTAGCTAGTTGAGTTTTCCATCTAGGGTCAACTTGTAGTGTATCAAGGCTTCGTAAGCGATTGAGATAGTTCCATCCTCCAATAAAGCGAAGCATTAACAAGACAATTCCTATCCCCCACCCCATCACCATTATCTGTAGGTAAGGCTTTGCATGCGTTTGGGTCTTATTCCACATTCGTTCCCACCAGGGAATTACAGAGGAGGAAATGGATGGTACACTAGATGTGATATGTTCAGGAAAAGCTTGGGGTATGTCTTTGACAACGAGATTGGGGTCAACTTCTACTAAAGGGATCTGTTCACTTAAAGATATTTCGGCAGTAGGTATTGAGGGTTGGTATACCCAATAGAAGATACATGCTGCTGCGCAAAACATCATCGATAGGGTACTGAGCGATAGCACGTAGTTATGTTGCGCTTTCTGAGCTACAGGCAAGGCTACTACCAAACGATATCCAATAGCTATGATTGAAAATATCCATAGCGAATGAAGCAAGGTCCAACCGAGTGCTTCGGTAATGGGGTGTGTGAGTATATTATTCATGGCGATCTTTGTTTTGTTTTTGCTGTTCTAACCAATTCATTAGTTGTTCAATCTCTTCTTCAGAGGTCTCTGAACCTCCCAAAGCATGCATCACGAGTTTCATTGCAGAACCTTCGAAAGCCGTATCTACCAATCTGTCAAACAAATTTTTTCGTATTTCATCGGGTCTGGCTATGGCTGTATACAGGTGCGTTTTTCCTTGTTCTTCGCGTGTGAGCAACCGCTTGTCCAACATGCGTTGCATCTGCTTGAGTGTAGTGGTATAACCCACCTGTTTTTTCCGGCTCAGTGTTTCATGAACCATTCGTACTGTAGCTGGCTCTATCTCCCACAGTATTTGTAGGATTTCGAGTTCTGCTTCGCTGGGTTGAAGATCTTTATCGGTCATTGTGAAGGATTTTTATATTGTTGTATTGTTTTATGAACTACATTCTAGTGGTTAAATTTTCCTGTCGTCTGTCGTCTGTCGTCTGTCGTCTGTCGTCTGTAGTCCGTAGTCTATAATCATAAATAAGAAGAAAGAAGTAAATGGAAAATAAAAAATAAAATATAAA
>CAZZEC010000011.1:58743-60870 GCA_964652565.1 uncultured Bacteroidia bacterium | reverse complement strand
TCTATCCATCTCTGCAGGGGGATAATGTGATTTGTACTGATTAAGTTTCAAAAACATATGTAATATTGTCCGAGTACTTAAGAGGATGGACGTATTTAAATATGCTAAACTATCATATTGTTAAATCCCTCCAGGATTGATGCTGGATGGAATACCACGGCTATTCCTGGTTTAACCCTTTCAGGGTTTCTGAAACTCCGAAGGAGTTAAACCAGGAATAGGACCGGATAACAAACAATCTGTTCAATCCGGTCTTGAAGACCCAAATTTCTATCTGAAAGGATTGAATAATATTGTCCTATTTCATAAATATTGACTTTTACTTTAGGAGAAAATTTTCCATTGTAGATATAGGTGGATGTATCACCTTTCTACAATGAAAGCCATATACCACTATCCCCTATTTTTTATCGCTTTATCTTTATTTCTGGGAATATTAAGCAATACATGGGACACCCACATTGACATAGGTTTCTGTATCATCTCACTATTTGTCATGGCTGGGTTATTACTCGTTGATACTTTTATCACGGATCTTTACTACGAATGGATATTTACCATTTGCGTTGCAACCACCTTCTTTTCTATAGGAATACTATTGATG
Organism: uncultured Bacteroidia bacterium; assembly: GCA_964652565.1. Lineage (GTDB taxonomy): Bacteria > Bacteroidota > Bacteroidia > J057 > J057 > JBCCTX01. The sequence continues at coordinate 60,266 of CAZZEC010000011.1, read as the reverse complement.
GATCAGCACCGACAGCTTCATCCAAATGAAATCGAGCACATCAATTGTCGCAAAGTCTCCCTAGGAGGTGTAGTAAGCAGCCATGTAAAGAAGCAAGAGAAAGGGCAATCATTCATTATAGATGCATCTGCATATCAAAGCGAAATGGACCAAAAGAATATACAGGGAAAGCTTAAAGTATACCTGGACAAAGAAATTGACATAAAAATTTCTCGCTTTGACACGGTGTACCTACAGGGAAACATTACTACGCTCCAAAGCTATTATCGAGATTATCTAGCTTATATGAATAATCGCGGCATTTGGCATGTCATGTATGTAAAGGAAGCGGAAAAAGGAAGGAGAAAGATCAGTTTCAGATCTACTGCTTCCCGAATGCAAGAAATATTTATCGCTCGCTTTAATCAAATGCTCTACAACCCGGAAATACGCGCATTGGCATTAGCTATGTTTTTAGGGGACAAGTCTACACTATCCCCAGATATTAGAGAACAATTTGCCATAGCAGGAGCCAGTCATATTTTGGCTATTTCTGGGATGCATATAGGAATCATCTATATGATTTTACAACTCATATTGAGTTTTTTTCATCTCATCCTACATGGAAAAAAAATCAAGTACGGCATCATTTTACTCATCCTTATCATCTACATGGGAATTACAGGTGCTTCTCCTGCAGTTGTTAGGGCTACTTGTATGTTTGGTATTATGATAGTCATGAAACTATTGTCCTGGAGATATCACATCCTGAATATTATCGGAATTTCGGGTATAATACAGATGATTGTGGAACCGGCTATCGTATTTTCGATAAGCTTTCAATTATCATATACAGCAGTGTGGGGGATTATTATATTGTATCGTCAATGGGAGAAACTTATACAAACTCCCTGGAAGGTGTTGAATTATTTTTATTCCTGGATAGGGATTACCCTATGTGCAACCGTTAGCACTGCACCCCTGGTCTGGGTTAACTTCGGTGCTTTCCCAGTGTACTTTTTACTCACGAATGTATTGATATCTCTCCTGTCCATTGTGATCGTTTGGATTGGATTTTTATTTGTCCTATTGATGTACGTGCCCTATGTATCACATGTGTTAGCTTGGTTAGCCGAATTATTACTCTCTATTCTCGCTGACATCATTTACTGGATTTCAACACTTCCTCACGCCCAGTTAACGTATATGTCCATTTTTGAACCTGGTATTCGCATATTATTCATTGAACTAATTATCACTTTTCTTCTTTTACTCCCGGGGTTATTTTACACTCGTACAACCTCTACTCGGAATACCATCTGGACATGAGCCCTCAGCAATGTTTGTCCACAAATGGACTGAGTTGATCGACAAAAATTGGGGAAATAACTTATTTTGATGAATTAGCAGAAAACAAAAGTTATGAAAAGATTCATTAATGTTATTCTATGTGCAAGTTGCCTTATTCTTCTGCTGGAAGGATGCCTAATTTCGTCAATTTACCCTTTATGGGATCTCTCAACAAGAATTTTTGACAAATCACT
>CAZZEC010000011.1:0-58643 GCA_964652565.1 uncultured Bacteroidia bacterium | reverse complement strand
TGGATGAACTATTTGAGAAAAACCGCATTCGGCTCAAACATGAAATGTTTGGTGATTATACCTTACTGACGGCTTCTACCAATGAGCTTCAGGAATTTATGAAAAAGTATGCCGATGACCCTGAAGCATTTGAAGAACCCAGTATCTTATATAGAAGATGAATCCCATTTCTCAATTTATCCTAAGACTAACAGTCATACAGCACATCATATTCTGGTGTGCTTCCTATATGATATTGTTATTTCACTTTAGCATTGATAAAGAGATAGCCCTCATTGATCATATTTATGCTGGGCTATTTCATATTGCTTTAGTTACAGGGGTATATCTAAACTTGAGGGTAATGATTCCCCTATTGCTCAATCACAAAAAATATCTGTTGTACTTTTTTGCCCTCGTGATTGTAATAGCTCTCATGGGAGCTATCCATTTGTTTACTTTCCAACAACTTTCAGATTGGCTATTTCCTGATTTCTACCTGATATCATATATATCTACTAGATACTTGATTCTATATTTTTCTGTATATCTCATTTTACCTACCCTTCTTCATCTCTCTAAGTCTTGGTTCAGACTTAGAGAAACAGAACGGAGGATGATGAATATGGAAAAAGAGAAGGTACAAGCAGAGTTAAGCGCACTTAAGTCTCAAATCCATCCTCATTTTTTATTCAATTCTCTTAACAATCTGTATGGATTATCGCTCAAACAATCCCCTCTATTACCTGACCTCTTACTCAAACTCTCTGAAGTACTCAGATATATGATCTATGAAGCAAATACAGAGGTAGTTCCCTTGTCAAGAGAAATTCAATTCATACGTGATTATGTAGATATCCAATTATTGAGAATAGAACGCAAAGAAATCGTTCATTTACATGTTGAGGGAGATATCGAAGATCAGGCTCTTGCTCCATTAATATTTATCAACTTTATTGAAAATGCATTTAAACATGGGCTAAGGGATAAAGAAGCAACTGCATTCATCCATATCAACATTTTGATATTTCCCCAGAGCGTACAACTTGACATACGCAATAATGCTCCTCATTCTTCATCTGCCGACCCTTTTGAATCAGATGGGATAGGTCTTGATAACGTAAGAAAGCGTTTACAGCTAAGATATCCTGATAAGCATCATCTGGAAATCTCTCATTCCAAGGATGTATTTAACGTAACATTAACGATTGACCTGTTATGAGAATTCTCACATGCATGATCATAGAAGACGAGCCATTGGCAAGGGAAATACTAGCGCATTTTATTGAAAAAACCGACATCCTGCAGTTGATTCATTGCAGTGGAGATGGTAGAGATGCATGGAAACATATTCTATCTCTCAGTCCAGACCTTGTTTTTTTGGATGTACATTTACCTGAAATAAATGGGATCGATCTACTACATTCTCTTTCTCAGCCTCCAAAAGTCATTTTTACTACGGCTTATGCTGATTATGCTGTGAAAGGATTTGAGCTCGATGCTATAGACTATCTTGTCAAACCTTTTTCTTTCCAGCGATTTCAAAAAGCTATTGAAAAAGTCAAAAGACACATGGAAGATCAATCATATACCAGATCACTTCCTGAAGTCATTACCATCAAATCTGATAAGAAATGGGTTAGGGTCAATTGTGAAGAAATCATCTATATACAATCTTATGGGGATTATCTAAAGATAATAACTACTGAAGGGAAATGGGTTACTAAGGACACGATGAAATCTATGATTTCTCAGTTGCCTCAAGATTCTTTCTTGAGAATTCATAAATCCTTTGTATGCAATATATCTTTCATGGAGTATATGGAAGGAAATCAGGTAAAGATCAAAGAAGAAATGCTGCCGATCGGGGCAACGTATAAATCAAATGTTTGGGAGGTATTTGGAGGGAAAAAATAAAATGAGACTTCGAGTAAGAAAAGGGAATGTTCCCGTAGTCGGGAAGTTAACAAATATTCAAACTTATGAGCATGAATATCTGTTCCCAGTCCAACTACGGGATGATAATTATCTTCTAAATTTTGAACTTCTGGGTACGGGATATTTTGCTGCGTACTCTCTTGCTTTAGGCACAAGACTTTGTAAGCGGGCACTACGATTACCCGGTGCTGGGTGTGTACTGAGAAACTCAGGGGGTGCCTGCCCACCACTATTGGCAGCCATACGCTCCCAAAAGGGTGCTGCTTCAGTAGGATCATACCCTGCCATGGCCATGAGATACAACCCGATCTCATCTGCCTCGGATTCATGCGCACGACTAAAGGGAAGCATAACTCCCACCTGAGCACCTACTCCCGCAGCTGCTAATAGCAAATTTCGTGTAGCAGCGGGTTTCTCTCTTAGTGCGATATCCAGCGTAGTTAACCCAGTCTGCGCCAATAATCCTTGACTCATACGTTCATTTCCGTGATGCGCCAGCGCATGGGCAACTTCATGCCCCATTATTACTGCTAAGCCATCTTCATTTTCCGCTACTCTCATAATGCCCGTGTATACCACAACTTTTCCTCCTGGCATACAAAATGCGTTAATAACATCCTCATCCACTACATTGAATTCCCATTGAAAATCTTTTAATTCCGATTCTTGTCCAATGGCTTTGTAGTATACTTCTACTGCTTCCTTGATGTCATTGCCCACCCTTTTTACTAATTCTACCTTATCACCACTACTGATGACATTATTTTCTTTTAAATATGAATCATACTGTTGAAAACTCATTTGATTGATCTCAGCTACTGGGATAAATCTGAGTTGCGATCGTCCTGTAAATACTGTTTGCGAACACGCCCAGAACAGACATGCAGCAATTAGAGATAAACTCACAGGATGTTTAAAAATTTTTCGAAACATATTATTTCAAATTATCATTTACTTACTAATACTAAACAAAGGTCTTGCCAACCTGCAATTTTTATATAAAACACAATGTAAAAATATAGTACTTTTGAATATTCGTGCAGCTTTATTATCAATTCGTATGATACTTGGGATTAAACGTATCTAATAAAGACAAAAATCGAGGTTCATCTGCATATGGTTGAAAAGATGGCTCGCTTCTCGCGTCTACGATGTCGTCATAATAATGTTCAAGTGCAAGTTCCAGGTATTGATAAAACTTATCAACATTTCCTACATCTGCATAGATCTCAGCTAACGTAGCATATACAATAGGTAGATCGGGATCTATTTCAAGCGCTAACAAAGCATCTGCTAATGCCTGCTCCCATTGGCCTTGCGTTTTGTAATAGTAAGCTCGGTTGTTGTATGCTAGCGCATTGGGAGATAACTCTATGGATTTTTCCAAATCGTTCAACGCCCCCTCCGGATCCACTCCTAATTTAATAGTACCTCTATCCAGCCAATATCTTGCCTCACCAGGAAACCGAGCAATTAATTGATCATATTCACCAATAGCATCATCAATCAATGACAGTTCTATAAAGCATTGAGATCTCCAAATATAAAATTCCTCCCGTTCGGGCATCATCTGTTTAGCTCGCTCAAAATCTGCAGCAGCCAAAGCATAATCAGGCGGTAGTTTTTGGAAAAAGGACAAAGCCCTTAGCTCATAACTCTCTACGGTAGGTTCGCGTTCTACTACTTGTGAAAAGTAATAAATGGCCTTATCAAATTCCTCCTGATCGTAAAATAATTGCCCCATATAATTCAGGGTTTCCCAGTGCTCAGGATCTCTACGCAGTACCTCTGCAAAATCCTTACGTGCCTCTTCTTTATAATCTGTGAATACGCAATTAAGATATAATCTCCCGCGTAATACATACGCTTCAATGTGGTCGGGATTCATTTCCAGCGTCTGCTCGTAATCATCTATGATTTGATTAAAAATATCTGGGTCCTCGAATGCTTCTTTCTCACTCTGGGCAAAAAGTGAGGTACCCCGCAACATGTACAATTCAGCTAATACTTGATCCTCCAACCATTCTCCTCCATCCTGATCTTCAATTTTACCTATTGCCTGACTAAAGAGTTGAAATGCCTCCTGATAACGCTGCGCTTGAAAAGCTTGCTTTCCTCGATTTAAGTAATCTTCTAACATTTTTTTCCAATCGGATTTATATATTTGGTAAATGAATATAGCTCTCGATGTCCCGCAATTTATACAATGATAGACTCACACTACTATGTTAAATAAAATTTTGTACTTATTAAGTACTACCCTCCTGCTATTTACAGCTTGCAATCAGTCTCAAAACTTTAAAAGAAAAGAACAACGTATTGGAATCTATATATCAGAAGATGTTGAAAACCCCTCCGCGTCTCCTTTGCTCTCTATATTCGAGGAAGTAGCAACTGAACAGGGAATGATCATTGATACACTTTCGGATTCCTGGATGCTTCGGTTAGATAATTTGAAAGCGTATAGTTCCCTCATCCTGATACATGCTGAAGTAGATGCTTTTAGTATTCATTCTCAGACTGATATAGAAAGATACATCGAAGCCGGGGGTGGGTTAATGACGATTGCCTCCGTCCTGAAGAAACCTTATACCTGGCCCTGGTATCAGCATACCGTTTCTTATCACAATGATTCCACTACTGCAATCCCCGTTTTGGATTCGGAAGAAAGCTTGTTTCAGCTGCGTTCATTTAAATCAGGTAATATCGCTATACTCAATACTCAATTAACATCATTGATGTCATCTACCGACCATAAAGATCAGATACATCAAGCATTGCAATTTACGATTGGGGAAAATAAATTTTGGGGGAGTAAGATAGAAACAAATCCCGCACCAGATTTTAATCGATTTACCAAAGTCGTGTTGGATGACAGAAATGTGGATGAGCCTATGGAACTTACTATACTACCAGATGGCAAGGTCCTATATATAGAAAGAAAAGGGAATATGAAGCTATTTGACCCAGAAACATCCATTACACGTATCATTTCAAAATTTGACGTATGTATAGAAGGGAATTATGAAGACGGCCTTCTGGGTGTCGAAGCTGATCCCAATTTTGAAGATAACCATTTCATATACCTGTACTATTCACCCTCTTGCGATATTGATAGTCAATATCTCTCAAGATTTGAAATGCATGGAACGGATTCTATTATTCTGGAATCAGAAGTTGTTGTATTAACAGTCGGTGTGCAAAGAGAGACCTGTTGCCATTCTGCGGGTTCTATCACGTTTGGACCTGAAGGTAATCTATATCTCTCAACAGGAGATAATACGAGTTCAAAAGAATCTGATGGATACTCACCCATTGATGAACGTCCGGGAAGAAGCCCATTCGACGCTCAGAAATCTTCGGCAAATACTGAGGATCTCAGAGGAAAGATCTTGAGGATCAAAGTTCTTCCCGACGGGAACTACAATATCCCTGAAGGTAATTTATTTCCAGCAGATGGATCTGAAGGTCGTCCAGAAATTTATGTTATGGGTGCCAGAAACCCTTTTCGTATTGCCGTAGATCACCAAACGGGATTTGTCTACTGGGGTGATGTAGGACCAGATGTTACCAGAGTTGGGAAATATGGCCCTGAAAGTTATGATGAATTTAATCAGGCGCGCGCTCCGGGTTACTACGGTTGGCCTTATTTTGTAGGTAATAATAAAGCATATCGCGATAGAGATTTTGCCATGGATACTGTAGGTGCTTATTTTGATCCTGCGCGTCCAGTAAATAACTCCCCATACAATACGGGATCTAACCTGCTTCCACCTGCAAGAGGAGCATTTATTTGGTATGGAAAAGGGCCATCTGAAGAGTTCCCAATGATGGGAGTAGGTTCCAATAGTGCTATGGCAGGTCCTATCTATTATCGAAATACTTATGATCCAAACTCAACCACAGCATTCCCCAGGTATTATAATGGGAAATGGTTTATTTATGAATGGGCGAGAAGTTGGATTCAGGTAGTTTCAATGGATCGGGAAGGTGATATAACAAGGATTGAACCATTTATGCCAAATATGCCACTTTCAAAACCCATAGATATGGAATTTGGTCCTGATGGAGCTATGTACATACTGGAATATGGACAGAATTATTTTATGAATAACCCTGAAGCAAAACTAGTTAGAATCGAATTTGCTGAAGGAAACAGGCTTCCGGTTCCCATTATTTCGGCCAATACTAATGAGGGTGCGCATCCCCTAACTGTTACTTTTTCTGCTTCTCAATCATATGATAATGATCATACAGATTCTCTTTCTTTTAGCTGGTTTATTGAAGGTGTTTCAAATCCCTTAACAGGTGAAACGATAACTCATATATTTGAAGATGCAGGAATTTACAGGGTAACACTCAAAGCATCCGATACCCAAAAAGGTGAAGCAACAGCTACTCAGGAAATAAGGGTGGGTAACTCAGCTCCTAAGATAAATATTGCACTTGAAGGCAATCAGACGTTTTTCCTTGATCGATCAGAACATGCCTATGCTATAGATATTGAAGATAAAGAAGACCAATTACAAGGAGGTATTGATCCGGGTAAGGCACAAGTCAGTTTTGTGTTTGTAGATGATGGACAGGATCTTGAAGTCCTGTTAGCAGATCCTACTGCTAACATACAGCCCTCTTTGCGCTTCACAAAAGGTATGAGGTTAGTGAAGAATAGCGATTGCTATACCTGTCATGCAGAAGATACTGCTTCTGTTGGCCCTAGCTACCGCGAAGTAGCAAGCAGATATAAGAATGAATACGATGCGCTGGCATATTTGTCCGAAAAAATTATTCAAGGCAGTAATGGGGTCTGGGGAGAGAAAATCATGCCTGGACATCCCCAACATTCATTAGCTGAAACGCAAGAAATGGTTAAATATATTTTATCATTAGGCCAACAACCCAGTAAAAATCTTCCCCTAGAAGGAACAATCATTACAAATCAACACACAACTTCTGATGACCAAGGTAAATACGTGCTAAGTGCTACGTATACAGATGATGGATGGAAAAATATCCCTGAAATATCCAGAAGATCTATTTTTGTACTTCGCCATCCGAGGGTACAGGCCGAGCACTTTGATCTCCTACATGATGTCAACAAAAGGATTGTTGGTAAAAATAGAAACATAACTGCTGTGAATTGCAGTAAAAAAGATGGTTATATCGCGTTGAAAGACATAGACCTAACACATGTATCAGATATATTAGTGAACGCTCAGCCTGTAGCTGGAGGAATCATCTCTGTGCGTTTGGATAGTGAGACAGGTACAGAAATTGGGCAACTTAGCATATCTGAATCGAATAAGGACAATACTTACGAATTACGACCCTACACATTGAATATTACTCAAACAACTGGCAAACACGATGTGTATTTTTCATTTTCATATAGTCATACAAAAGATGGCAACATGTTTTTTATAGATTGGGTTGAATTTATCTTAGACCCTCTACAGGCTGGTACTTAGTAATAAGTAATACTTTAACACTTTGAGTTTGTAACCTTTGGATTTATGTATTCAAACTCCGTACTTCCGAGTAAAATGTCAATTCATACAGATGTTAATATGAGAATTTACAGCTATCACTTATGAAAAAGTTACTAACTACATGTTGCCTTGTAATTATCTTGTTTTCTATTATTTGTCCCAACAATATACTTGCTCAGGAAAGTGAAGAACAAGCCATAAAATCTCAGGTTGAGACATATATTCAATTATATAGTAATATAGTTGAATCGAGAGATAAAGATGCTTTGCTTGGACTTTGTTCCAAAGATATGGTTTCAAGTATTTATTACTTTGGTATTTCAGGTAACTCAAGAGTATATCAATCTGACTACAAGGGCCTGGAGTCACATCTGAATAAACTGTTGAGAACAGAAGGAGTTGAGTTAAATTATGAACTTCAGGATATCCCATGGATACATGCCAAATCGGAAACAGGAGGGGCTGTATACCATGTTGATTATGAAATCAAAGAACCTGAAGGCATATGGGTAAAAGGAAAAGAAACTGTTACCATTGGGTTTAGAAAGATAGATGATGAATGGAAAATAGTTCGGCTGACTGTTTTGGGATTTGATGATGAAAGGCTAAAAGGCACTTGTATAACAGAGCTGTTTATATCTGAAGCAGAAGATGGTGAAGTGATTACAAAGACTACAGTACCTTCAGGTCAAAGCTATAATACATTTTTCAACTCGTTTGATTTTGCAAATAGTAATAATGGATTTGTAATAAGAAGTCAGGATGATACATTTTCGTGGTCCAGAGAAAATGGAAACCTACGCTTATTGTCAAGACAAGGGGTTGAAGAGCAACTTCTAGGAGAGGTTGATAGCAAAAGAACGATACTACTTACAATTCTTGAAAAACATTTGTATTCTAAGTCTTGCAGCAGTATGAAGACTAAGAAATAGTATCATTATTTTCTATAGTACTGACGATAAAAATAATAATTGAGAATCCCCTGAATTAAAATAGAAGGGGATTTTTCACTTTCTATTTGAAATATCAGCCTAAAATCATCCCCAATCTTAACTGCAAATAATGAAGGATATTGGGGGATGGACTCTACATTAAGCTGCTCAACTGTCACGCCATTCTCTATTTTATCACAAAACTCAAGAATCTCTTGTTGTAACTGAGGGTCCAAGACGTGATATGCGACTTTAGCTTCCTGACCGAAACCTATATGCCGGTATTGTTTCATTTCAACTAACATGAAGTAGTCTGGAAATATAAGATTAAATTTAAAACTTTCAATTCTTTTCCAGATATAAATTATATTATCTTACCTAAGGTATACGAAATAAAAAAATTGTAGTTTTATAGGCTAGTAACGAGGAATTGTTTAATTATTATGCGAAAAATAGCCGTTTCAGATATTCATGGATGTGTGAAGACATTCAGGAAACTGTTGGAAGAAAGTATTGAATTTACAAAAAAGGACCAGCTATTTCTTTTGGGGGACTATGTAGATAGAGGACCAGATTCAAAAGGAGTATTGGATTATATTATCGAGCTCAATGACAATGGCTATCAGGTGGAATGTCTTATGGGAAACCACGAGCAGATGATGCTGAATGCTTTCCAGGATGATGAAGACATAGATGTATGGTTACTCAACGGTGGAAAGTCAACCTTAGACAGCTTTGGTGTAGAAGATGTAGAAGATATTCCTGAAAAATACTTTCGCCTCATCAGAAACTTTAAATACTATTTAGAAATAGATGAATATATCTTAGTCCATGCGGGACTAAACTTTCAACCTTCCAATAACTATCAAGAAGATTCAGACTTTCTCTGGAAAGTGATTCATCCATTTAAAGATATTAAATCCATGTTATGGATAAGAGATTGGTACGAAGATATTGATCTCGAATGGCTAAGAGGAAGAATAATCGTGCATGGACATACCCCTATAAGCGATGACTCTATACTTTCTCTACTCAACAACTGGGATCATGTGCCAGTGCTCGATATTGATAATGGATGTTTTATTACCTATCAGGATGGAATGGGACAACTTTGTGCGTTTGATCTCACCCATCGAAAATTGTATTTCCAAGGGAATGCTGAATTCAGTGTATAACCAATCCCTACATACCATAAGCTTGAATTTTCATACCCTATTTTATTGTCGTAAATTCCAACGATATATGAAAAGAAAATTTTTACTTATTTATTAACGTAAACATCATCATGTCTACCGTAAAAAACGATGTAAAAAGGGTTACTACGCATATTTTGAGGAATATGAAAAGACAAGGAGAGAAGATATCTATGTTGACAGGATATGATTTTTCAATGGCTAGAATCCTTGACGATGCAGGAATTGATGTTGTACTTGTTGGTGACTCTGCTTCAAATGTCATACATGGTCACGAGACTACACTCCCTATCACACTAACCCAAATTGTTGATCATGCAAGCAGTGTCGTACGTGGCGTTCAAAGGTGCTTAGTAGTAGTAGATCTTCCCTTTGGGTACTACCAGGGAGATAGTAAGATTGCGCTAAAAAGTGCCATACGGATCATGAAGGAATCCGGAGCACATGCTATTAAAATGGAAGGGGGGAGTAGTATTGTTGACTCTGTAAAAAAAATTGTGAAAGCAGGAATTCCCGTGATGGGACACCTGGGGCTAACTCCACAATCCATATATAATTTTGGCACTTATACTGTGAGAGCTAAAGATCCCGAGGAAGCTGCCATATTGATAGAAGACTCGATCAAATTGCAAAAAGCAGGGTGCTTTGCGCTTGTATTGGAAAAAATTCCTCAAGAATTAGCTACCGAGGTTACGAAAGGGCTTGATATCCCAACAATTGGAATTGGCGCCGGTCCGGGTTGCGATGGACAGGTGTTGGTAACTCACGATATGTTAGGTATTAACAAGGATTTCAGTCCGAGGTTTTTACGAAGATATGCCAATCTTTATGACGTCATGAAAAACGCATTCGAACAATATATCTCTGATATTAAAAGTCAATCATTTCCTGACGATTCTGAATCCTACTAAATGATAAAAAGGCATAAGGATTTCTTATTCTCAGGCAGAAAATCCCATGAAGATCGATATCATCTTTGAAGACAACCACATTATTGCAGTTAATAAACCATTTTGTATTCCTTCTCAAGGCGATGAAACGGGAGATGAAAGTGTCTTTTCCTGGGTAAAAGAATATATCAGGGTAACATATCAAAAGCCAGGTAACGTTTACCTGGCTTTATTGCACCGAATTGACCGTCCGGTTGGAGGTATTATGCTTTTAGCAAAAACTTCCAAGGCTGCGGCGCGCTTATCCACACAATTCCAACAGCGCCAAGTCCATAAAACATATTTTGCCATCACTCATCGCAATCCTCCCACTCAATATGGAGAACTCACGCATTATCTTCGGAAGATCTCCGGCAAAAATATTATGCGCGCCTACGCCAAAGAAGTCGCCCATAGTAAGCTGGCAAAGCTTACATACCGGCTTAGACAGACACTCACTGACAAATCGTTACTCGAAATCCATCCCCTGACAGGTAGGAGACATCAGATCCGGGTTCAGTTAGCGAGCATGGGTTGTGTCATTGTAGGTGATGTCAAATATGGCAAAACAAATTTTAACCCGGATAAATCTATTTGCCTATTCGCCCAACAACTTACATTTACCCATCCAACGCTTAAAACTCCTCTTACACTTAGCCTTCCACTTCCCAACTCAGGTCCATGGGAAGACTTTTCCTACACCCCGGTCTGATAATCTCCTTGTAACAGGATGGTATCCATATTATTTTTTGATGATTTTACCCTGGATTTGATTGTCTCCTGTACTCAATCTATATACATATACTCCCGCCTCCCAGGAAGAAGCATCTAATTCAAATGCATGATATCCCACTCTTCCTGACGTAATACGTCCTCCCCACACCTCGTTACCCTGCATATTGTATACAATCATAGTGGCAGGTTGCTCACCTGGTAAGGTGATCTCCATATGATAAGCATCCTCAACAGGATTGGGATATGCAGCCAATACATTTATTGAAGCAGTTCCTTCTACGAATACCTCCACGGTATGGAAATATTCATACGAACCATCAAAATCAACTTGTCTCATTCGATAATAATATCTCCCCTGAAAGGTATCAGTATCTCTATACACGTAATATTGAGGCTCATCTGTAGTACCAGAACCTGGAACTGATGCAATCACTTCAAAGTGAACACCATCTACACTGCGTTCTAGTTCAAAATGGGAATTGTTTAATTCACTGGCCGTAACCCAGGTAATCTCTACATATCCCTCATCTTCATATGTTGCGTCAAAGGATACCAGATCTACAGGCAAGATGGAAAAACTGGATGCAGTCGCAATATTAAACTCCGAAAATGAATTGAAAGGAACGTCTTCTATGCCTGTATTACAATAGGTAGTACCGTCTTTTCTAATAGTAGGATTTTCGTATGATGCACATCGGTTGATGGTTGCTTCACTAGGATTTAGCGTCATCTCATATCCAAATTCTTCAGCATCGACGATCCACTTTCCTGTAGCACAGTCGTAATTTAACGCAGTTGGCCCTTGACCATCGATATCGCAAGATACCGTATCATCCATTTCTGTATCCACATAATTGGTATAGCTTACCGCAATATCTGTATTTACTCCAGTCTCTGTTACGTCGATATCCATAGAACTGTAGCCATCCGTTGCATCTCCCACAGGGAAATGGTAGGAAAACCCCGAAACTACGGCTCGTTTGAGTGTACCTTGTATATACGAATCAGCATCCATTCCCTGGATAGCCTCACGCTCTGTATTGCTGACATACACAGGTACAGTACCCGTCTGTATCAATGCATCTGTGAATATTAACTCATGGGTGATTTCTAGTTCTGTATTATCTGTAGAAATGGTCTTGATACCGCCTCCATCTACTGTAATAGATGGATAGGTAAAACCTGAATAGATCTCCTGAGCTTCAGTACTGTTAAAAATAATCTGTGCATTTTCATCAAACTGGAAGTCGTCGCGTATTCCGTCTATGTTGGTAATGACTGCTCCTCCACCTGTGAGTTCCAGTGTACCAGTCGAATTAACAACCAGCTTTGCATCGCTATCTCCCGGTACATCTGTTCCTGAAATTTCTCCATCAGGATCTACTTTTTTATCGTTTCCATAGATCTTGCCTCCCACAGAAAGTGTACCATTCACAGTGTAGGTAATATCAGTGCTATTGTTATTATCTGTTGTTACAAATACATCCCCTGATACTTCCAGGGTACCATTAATTGTAATACTTCCCATACGATTAATTCCACCTGAAGTACTGTTTGTACCATCTGGGCCATCAATAGATATGCTACTAGGACCAAATTCATTTCCTACTGCTTTCACTGTAACTCCTTCATTTATAATGACATTAAAGACAGTTTCAGCAAACTCATTATACAACACAGTTCGTTGATTGATTAGATTATCACTGTTGCCATATCTTAAATTAAGATCTGTATCTATCGTAAGGGTAGTTACAGAATCACCTACGAATTCGGGCTTTCTTATTCTGGATAGATCAATTTCTCCTAATCCGGAGATAGTACATTCTGTACTAAGAAACTCTAAACCAATAACATCGAAAATATCTCCGTTGCCTATTTGGCCATTAATTATTACGTCCGTTCCATAAATTTTCAAAAATACATTGTTCTTGTTACTTCTATTTGAGTAAAGTACTCCTCCTTCTTCAACTGTTAAATTATTTACCTCATAGTTTGGACTGAGTGGAAGGATTACAGTATCTCCATTTTGAATTACAACATTATTACCTGAACCAGGAATGATAGTTGTAATACCCGTACCATCTCTCTCAGTATTCCATGCTATATCTCCCCAATCTCCTGTTCCCTGAGAATAATATGTATCTTGTGCGTGTACAAAGGAAGTGATCATTAGAAAGATCAAACTTACAGCGATGTTACAGTCAATTCTTTTCATGTTGTTGTTGCTTGATTAGTGTGCGTCTGAATGTTTTGGTTGTTAAAGTGCCTCTTAAAATTTCCTTTGCCATGGAAAAATTTTTGTCTTAGTCAAATTCAATACCTCGAGAGATTGAGACAGAATCCCCCTATTAGCTCTATAGAGCCTTGTTTTTATAAGTTGTTAAATGTATAATATGTATTATGTGCTTACGTCAGTAGATATTCAAACGCTATGCCGAAACGAATATTATGGGATATTGTAAATTAAAAATGGGGGGATATGGTAGTTTTCTGTAATACATTTTCTACCTCTTTTAGTACCACAATCTGCCATGATACAGGCAGATATTGATATTCGTACATCTATATAATTGTTCACTGTAGAAAATATTATTGAGCATTTTCTCACTTATAAGGGATTTTCACATAATCCATTCCCATTTGCCAGCATTATTTCTACTCAACATATAGGTGGTTTCTACCATGTCTAAAGAAATAGGATGATAGATGTGGGGAAATAGCTCACCCTCACGAGAAGGCTCCCAACGTAAATGAGATTTGACACGTTTGTCTACAATGGCCAACACGATTAACTCCTGCGCATGTGAAAAATGCTTGTCAGCGGAAGGAATGACTTGAGCTTTCGTAGAACAATGTATAAATCCCTCAGATTCCAGGGAATCAGCTTGATATGTACCCTTATCCAGTGCTTTCTCCCATGCTTCAGGGCTAGTCAAATGATAAATGAAAGACATGTGGTATTACGTTTATACTAAGTATTTACAACCCATAAGTAACTCAAATTTATTTTTAATAAGTACTTACTAGTTTTTGCCGTAGCTTTGTAAAACTAAGACTATTATCAAGATTACAACATACATGTATCGTTTCCTACGCCAAATATTTCTATGTTTTATTGCAGTCTTCTCATTGCAGCGTTGTACCTATCCTGATCAGGCCAAAGAACGAACTAACGCCATACGCGATTCTATTTGGACTAGCGATTCCATCAAAATATCTCAATTCATAGATCATCATATGCAAATGGAAGATTCCTTGAAACAATTAAGAGATAGTCTTCTTAACGTTTATAATGATTCTGTGAGACGAGTGTTTGATGAGCAAAGGAATCCCTAGTGAAGATCTTACATGCAAAAATTGGTAAAGATATATAGCTTTCTGAGGATCTTAAGCATTGACGTAGTTCTGGGAGCATTATCTACAGGTTGGCTTGCCGCTACTTTACTCCGACAATACATGCATTGGACGTGGTGGGTAGCACTACCCATTTCAGTGTGGATCTTTTATACGGGAGATCATTTATTAGATGCCTATAGATTGGGAACCTCTGCACACACTGATAGACACTTATTCCATGCATTACATTTTAAGAAGATTCTCTTTATATGGTCTCTATCAATGATCGGGTGTATAGTTGTCCTCCCTATGTTCATGCCTGTCCAACTTATATACATGGGGATAGGTGTAGGTTTCTTGGGATGCTTACACCTGGGACTTATCATTTTATTTAAAAATAAAGTATCTATATGGCTTCAGAAAGAATTAGGAGTGGGTCTCATATATACACTAGGTATTTGGTTGGGGCCCGTTTTTGTACATTCACTACCTATTCCTACAGAATATATCTTGATCGCCATTCAGTTCTTTATGATAGCCATGATAAATCTGTTGTTATTTTCACTGTTTGAAATAACAACAGATCAGAAAGACGGACACAGTTCTTGGGTAAGAGCTATCGGTATTAACTACACGAAAAGAATTATATTTCTATTTGTTATAAGTATATTTCTTATAAGTAGTTATGTATTATGCTATACAGACTATTATTTATATCGGGTAGTACAGATTATTATATGGATGATGGTGTTTGGATTGATATTAATACTGGTATTCTCCAATTGGTTTAAAGTAGATGAAAAATATAGAATGGTGGGTGATGGGTTATTTTTATTACCAGTCTTTATCCCTTTGCTTGTGTACTTGTAGCTAATTCTATCGTGGTAAGATCAGCTTGTTTTTTATAACGATTGTGAGCAACGTACGCCTTAAACATGTCTTTAAATGATCCAAATGGCACCCCTAGCTTATGGTTAGCGTCACTAATCTCATATATCACTTTCCATTGATGGAAGAGCTCTTTGTATGCTTTCCATAAGGAGTATCCGGGATGATAGATATGTGTAGGTTCAGATTTTACCCCATTAAATTCAAGAATACAAAAATTCTTTCCTTCTTTTAAATCTTCCAAACTATCACATTTGATATCAAATCTACCAAAATACATCCCTTCCATTTGATCCCAGATCTCATCAAATACATGAATCAATTGATCGTCTATCAATTGATTTCCATTGATAAACATCGTGCCTTTACAATGGTTTCCTATAGGAACGAGCTGTTTGGAGACCCCTTTTTCAAGTATGGTATGCTCCCAACTAGGATGCTTATCGAGCAATGCATCATATTGTAATATTCCCCTGGGATTTGCCAAAATAAGTTCTGCAATGGTATCAGACCCATTTCCGGTAACAGTCAGAAACCTTTTTAACGTCAGGGAGGAAATATTTCCACGTTTTGTACCAGGAAACCTGTAATACAGAACTCCTACTTCCTCTGGGTAAGTAATAAATTCTTGCAATATAATGTCCAGATTATGTTTTTGCAGGTATTCTCTCAACATTTCCCGATCTGAAATCTTTTCTACCAGAAAACCTCTTTCACCAATATCGGGCTTAGCAATAATAGGATATTGTAACCCTGAATGGGCAATTTTCTGGAAAACTACTTCAATTGTGGTCTCTGCAGGGATAAACAACGTTTGAGGAATAACTTGCTGAGGCAATTTTCTCAAAATTTCAATCTTGGAATCTCCAAATAGTCCTCCGAGTACAATTCCTGGATTAGTAGCACTAAAAAATACCCACGCTCTAGCCTTTATAGCTAAAAAGAAACAATACACAACTACTGGTGTGTATATTATATACATTGGCCAGTACTCCCAATGGAGCAATCGAATAAAAAAAGGAGTGCGTGCCAGAAAATATTTAAGTCTTTGTACCAAAGTTATGCTGATTGTTTCTGTTGATAATAGGAGATAGTAGACTTTGCTATCCCAAACTGTTCGGGCAGTATCATGTCAGGTGCTACCTGCTTAATTCCCATCTTAATCATGGCTAAATGGTGTACAGCATGTTCTATATTATATAATAGCTCTCTTTCTATGGAAGTATTCACTGATAGAGCTCCACTTTCTCCTTGTAAATAGCTTGAGGTCAAGGCAAGATTAGTAGGTTGAGAAAGTGTTAATAATACCTGACTAAGTCTCTCCATTTCAGAAATCACAACTTCGGGCTCTTCCTCCAGTACGCTATTTCGTTTACGTGCATCATAATCTATTAGCCCTTGCTCTATCTGATCGGTAAGACACTGAAAAAACTCAATGATATGTCTTGTATGTTGTCCAATACTGGATCCCGAAAAAATTTCTAGGGGCTTTTTGTAGGCTTCTTTTTCAAGTCTCGTGAGAAAAAATGTTATCTGATGAAAAATATCATCAATGACTGGGATTAGATTCATTTCATTAATGTATTAAAACTGGTACCATTATACAAAAGATTCCATAAAGATGCCTTTTTCAAGCTTCAATGATAAAAAAAATTAACTACAATAACTGTTTTTATTTAGACTCGTTTTAAATAAGACAAAAAAAGCTTATATTTGTAGTTATAGTATATTATTAAGAAGTACCAATATGCGTGAATTTACAGTATATCCTGAAAGCGCTGACACATCTACTCCTGAAATCTTCCCCTTACATCGTATATCGAAAGGAGAATTGGGTAGAATTACTGAAATTCGATCTAAAGAACTTACGCTCACCTTATTGAAAATGGGTATAGTGGAAGGTGATCAGGTCCAAATTACTGATATAGCTCCCTTTGGCGACCCCATCGCTTTTAGAGTTAATGGTACTAAAATATCTTTGCGTAAAAAGGATGCTTCCAACATATGGGTCTCCAAAATGTAATTACATCTTCCAAGAAAATAGTTCTTGTCGGCACACCTAATTGTGGAAAAACCTCTCTTTTTAATTCTCTCACGGGACTTAATCAAAAAGTGGGTAACTTTGCCGGTGTAACAGTAGAACGGAAAAGTGCTGAACTCACACTTAAAAAGACGACTGTTCATTTAGTGGATCTGCCAGGAACCAATAATTTATATCCTGAAACCGAAGATGAACAAATAACTTGTAATATATTAAGAAATCCACATCATGAGGATTATCCAGATATGGTTGTGGTAGTAGCAGATGCAACTCAATTAAGAAGAGGCTTAGCATTATGTACGCAAGTAATTGACCTGGGCTTCCCCACAATATTAGCCATAAACATGGCTGATCTCCTCCAAAAAGAAAACATTCAACTCGACATACAGAAGTTGTCCTTCCAATTAGGAATACCTGTTGTTTCTATTTCTGTTCTGAAAAAACAGGGAATATCGGAATTGAAACAGTATCTTGTTCCCTCACTAGCTCCCCCAGAGAAACGGATCATGAAGATTCCAGCTGGATTTTCACAACCACTACAGGAAATACAACAACTCCTCAAAATTGAAAATGAATACCTTGCCTTTCAAATATTATTAGATCCTGATAAATTTCCTTGGATTCCCAGAGCATCCATACACTCCTACCAAGAAATGGCAAATATCTCAGAAGATAGCCATCAACTCGTAGCCAATGAATTGATTATCCGATATGACTACGCTGATGAACTCATCAAAGGCGCAGTGTATAAACCTCCCAAATCTTCCGCAAATACAAACTCATATATTGATACTATAGTGACTCATAGAATTTGGGGATATTTAGTATTTATAGGTATCCTCATCCTCGTCTTTCAATCTATATTTTCTTGGGCTAACTATCCGATGGGAATGATAGAGGTATGGGTAGAGCAATTGAAAGCATTCACCACGAACATACTACCTGAAGGCTGGTTCACACAACTGATTGTTGAAGGGATCATCACTGGCTTTGGAGGAATCATTGTATTCATTCCACAGATAGCCTTTCTGTTCCTTTTTGTATCTGTAATGGAAGAATCTGGATATATGGCTCGTGTTGTGTTTCTCATGGACCGTATTATGAGGCCCTTTGGATTCAGTGGTAAATCAATAATCCCTTTGATGGGAGGGATGGCATGTGCTATACCCTCTATTATGATGACACGAAATATCCCCAGCAAAACAGAGAGGTTGATTACCATCATGGTTACTCCTCTGATGAGTTGTTCCGCCAGGATTCCTGTCTACACCTTGCTCATTGCTATGTTTATTCCCCCTACCAGAGTACTTGGTGTAGATCAACGCGGTTTGATTATGACTGGACTTTATTTTCTGGGATTTATCATGGCTTTACTAGTAGCTTGGATCTTTAAAAAGATATTAGGCTATAAATCTGATGGAATCTTCGTCATGGAACTGCCCAGTTATCGCGTACCTCGATGGAGGAATGTTTTTCTCAATGTATATCAACGTTCACTGGATTTTGTCTTTGGAGCTGGGAAAATTATTCTTGCTATCTCTGTAATACTGTGGTATTTAGTTAGCTTTGGACCCAAGGAAGAACGCAAAGAAATAAGAAATACATTCCATTCGCAGATTGTTCAACAAGAGGATCCAGCTATTCAATCCGAATTGGAACATAAAATGCAAACAGCGCTTCTGGAATCCTCTTATGCTGCCTATGCAGGAAAGTGGATAGAACCAGTAATTTCACCACTTGGATATGACTGGAAAATAGGAATTAGTCTGATTACCTCATTTGCTGCCAGAGAAGTATTCGTGGGTACAATGAGTATAATTTATAATCAGGAAGATCCAGATGCAGCAGAAGACGAGTTGGCTCAAAACAAGGCACGTAAATCTTTAATCGAACGGTTACGTGCAGAAAAAGATCCTCAGACGGGTAAACCCATATATACTCGAGCTGTAGTATTTTCTTTAATTATTTTTTACGCATTTGCTATGCAATGCATGAGTACGCTAGCGGTAACACAAAGAGAGGTTGGATGGTTCTGGACTGCTATTATGTTTGTTTATCTTACGATACTTGCCTATGGATCGGCATGGATTACTTACGGGATCGTAAGTTCACTCTGATAGGTATCTTCATCCAATAGAATTTTTGAGGCCTTAACAACAACGGGGTCATTTGAAAAAGAGGCTTCTGTGACTCCTGACTCGTAATAATACCTGCGCAAAATTTCAGTCTTTAACTCATTAGAGATCTCCTCCTTAAATTCCTCTAAATCGTCCGTTTTCATTGAAACAATAGTCGATTGAATGTCATCTAATGGAGTCTTAAGTTTATCCCAAGAGTTTTTCTCATCTACAAGTTGTAGAAATTCGTTAGTACTACGCTCGGATGAAGTTGTGTACGTGAAATCTCCATTATTGACATAAGAAACAAATTCACTATATAAAGTTTCAGATATCTGGAAATTGGCAGGAGCAGCAATCGTATCATGTTTCTTCACAAAATCAGTAATAAAATTAAATATTATCCCTTTGCTTATCAGCCCTCTCAGAATCGCAGGCTTTTCACCCAATGCTACCTCAATATCAGGATCAATCCCTGCTCCGTCATATACTTCTCTACCATTGCGAGTCTTAAATACTTGCTGGGTTTCAATCGCATCATTTGCTAATTTTACACCACCTGCATCACTGCTATAATCAATCGCTTGAATACATCTTCCACTGGGAGTATAGTATTTTGCAACGGTAATCTTAAACTGTGTATTGTAACTTAAAGGGCGCACATTCTGTACTAAGCCTTTTCCAAAACTCTTCTGGCCAACGAGAACTCCTCTATCAAAGTCCTGAATAGCACCGGCCACAATTTCTGAGGCACTGGCACTGTGTTCATTAATCAAGATAGCCAGGGGAATATCTGTGTTCCAAGGTTCCTGTTGTGTAGAAAAAGAACGAGTATGTTGAGGACTTCTCCCTTTCATATCCAGCACATTTTCATCCTTAGGGAGAAAGAGGTTGAGAATGTTGATAGCCTGATCTACCCTTCCTCCGGGGTTGGCCCTTAAGTCAAGAATGACACCGCTGATAGAAGGATGCTCTTTTGCCAAGGTTTCCAATGCAGCCTTTAAATCTCTGGCTGCTGACTCGTTAAAAACTGTGAGTTTTACATAGCCGATAGAGTCATTGGTAAGGCCATAGTATGGAACACTACTTTGTAAGGCTTCCACATAGTCTCTGGTTACATCAAATAATATTACTTCTTCATCTCTTTCGACTGATAATTTCACAACAGAGCCCTGTTCACCCTGTAAGAGATATTCTATTTCTGCCATGGACCTCGTCGAATCACTAGCCTCATCATCAATTTCAATTAATCTATCTCCTGGCTTTATACCAGCGAGATCCGCAGGACCATTTTGTACTACTGATCTCACTACTACTGTTCCATTCATCCTATATATATCTGCTCCTACCCCACTATATTGACCTGTTCGAATAAATTTAGCATCCTCAATACGGCTTTCACTAATGAATACTGTGTAAGGGTCTAAGGATGCCATCATTGTATCAATTGCTTTACGCATAAGTAACGTGGGATCCACCTCATCAGCATAAGAGCGGTTTATTTCTTTGTAGACTTTACTAAAAATGTCTAATTGTTGAGCAATTTTGAAATATTTATCCCCATTGGTCACAAAGCCTGTCCCTAGTAGTATTCCCAATCCGCCTAATATGACCAATCTGCGTGTTACCTTTACCTTATTCATATATCTGCTATATTTCAAATATAACGCATTTCACACAGAAGGTTTCAAACACTTGAGAAAACCCTCTGTCTAATTTTATCTATCTCTAACCAACAAAATAATATTTTTTATAAAAATTCCCTAATAGATAAAATAGAATTATCTCTTTCCCCATTTTCCTCCTGTGAGGGGAAACATAAGTACCGGGCATAGGTGCTATGCCCGGAATATTGTGATGAATTATTCCATTTAATTAATTTTCTATTTTTGTAAGTAAAGTATATCCCGTTGATTTTCCCTTTTTATTCAGGCTCTCAGACTTGATTGTTCCTATTCCTTCTGCTATCCATTCAATTGACTGACCTTTAAAACCCATACCCATAGCCTTAGTTTCAATATCTGACGTAATTTTGAAACAATCGAACACTCCCGCTGGAGTTTCAATTCTATCTTTACTCTCCACTATTCTATTAGTGATATTCACAAAAGTTCTGAGCTTCATCGGACCTGCGCTAACCTGCGCTTCGATATTCGCATCTGGAAGACTTTGACCAGGATTGAGATCATTGGGGATCATCAATTCAGTACCAGAAAATTCAGCTTCTACATTCATACTTT
The DNA here is from genome assembly GCA_964652565.1 of uncultured Bacteroidia bacterium. Lineage (GTDB taxonomy): Bacteria > Bacteroidota > Bacteroidia > J057 > J057 > JBCCTX01. The sequence goes on along the minus strand of CAZZEC010000011.1, from coordinate 36,826 downwards.
CTTCCATATTTTCAACAGATTGGAATACATCCTGAAATCTAGATGAAAGATCAATATATAACTTCCCATTTTCACATTTAACATAATAGCTTCCTTCAGAGACAATTTCCCCCTTATCATCTTCTATAGTATTGTAAATCTGTACTTCAACTACGCCTCCATTTTCACTTTTCTCCACTACTTCGGTAGTAGACTTTCCTGATGCTTTATCCTTTTTATCATATGAAGTGTATTCCAGAAGCGTGTTTTCCTTCATAGGGAAATACTTAGAGCAATCCTGAGCAAAAATGCTATTCAAGCCCAGCGTCAAGGTAACTACAATTGCGATACAGTTGATAAGTTTCATAGAGTTATTGTGTTAAAATATAGTAGGATTTTATGATAAGTAATTATGTGCCTTATGGATTATCTTTCTATATATTTATTCAAAGATAATTGTTTATTCGCGATTGGTCAAAGACGCTAAGATTTATCTAATGCCTCTTTGTATACTTCCAACGTTCGCTCTCTGGCCTGTTTATGGTTTATTATAGGCTTTGGATAAGTTGGAGTGCCATATTCTGGAATCCATTTTTGAACATATTTCATCTTAGGATCAAACTTTTTTAACTGAGATTCGGGATTAAATATTCGAAAATAAGGTGCTGCATCAGTGCCACAACCCGCAGCCCATTGCCAACCTCCATTGTTGGAGGCTAACTCATAGTCCAATAGCTTTTCGGCAAAATATGCTTCCCCCCATTGCCAATTGATCAACAAGTCCTTGACCAAGAAACTGGCCGTTATCATTCTCACCCGATTATGCATATATCCCGTTTCGTTCAATTCTCTCATTCCGGCGTCTACTATGGGAAAACCTGTTTCTCCTTTACACCATTGTTCAAATCCTTCGTGATCTTCTCTCCAGGGTATATGGGCATATTCCTTTCGAAAGGGCCCATCCGCTACATGAGGATAATTCCATAGAATCTGCATATAAAAGTCTCGCCATATAAGTTCATTTAAGTACGTATCACTTAAATGAACAGCTGTTCTGGCTAAAGACCTTATACTTATTGTTCCAAATCTTAGATGTATTCCCATACGGGTTGTCCCTCTTTGTGCAGGAAAATTTCTTCTCTCTTTATAATGCGCAACAATCTCTTCATCCACTTCAGCACTGGGAAAACCAATATCATACGTACTAAACCCCATTTCCTCTAATTTAGGGATTTTGGGCACTTGGTCAAATTTTAAGAAATAATCCCTTTTCTTTTCACTTTCATAGCTGATTATATGGTCCTGAGTAAAATAAGACTTCCATTTTTTGCTATAAGGAGTAAACACACTATAGGGAGTATCATTGTTGGTGAGAATCTCTTCTTTTTCAAATATTACGTGGTCTTTGTAGGTGTGAAAAGAAATATCATGTGAAGACAAAAAATCCTGGATCTTATCATCTCTCTCTCTGGCATAAGGTTCGTAATCTTTATTAGTATATACTTCAACGATATTATATTTTGCAACCAGGTCTTTCCATGCCTTCAGCGGTTTATCATACACAGCCAACATTCCACTGCCATGTTCCTGAAGTTTTCGGTGCAATCTTTCAACCTGCTGATAGATAAATGTCACCCTTGCATCTTTTTCAGGTAAGGGATCTAAAATTTCCTTGTCAAAAATAAATAGGGGTAAGACTTTTTTACCACTTTCTAAAGCGTGTAGTAACCCTGCATTATCATGTAATCTCAAATCTCTTCTAAACCAGAATACTGCTATATCCATATACAAATATTTATCTATAAACCTCTCTTCTATGGTAAGGTTTATCATGTACATGGACTATATTAGTTATATTTTCTACTTTTCGTCCAAGAATGAATTTGCTGGATGAGACCAGGAGTAGCGTATTGTTAGTATCATCTTATCCAGGCAAAATATGTCTATTTTTGATGTTTTGTATGAATATGGCATTTAGTAATTATCAGGATACCATTGAATATTTATTCAGCTTATTACCAATGTATCAACGCGATGGTCAGGCTGCAATAAAAAAAGATCTCACTCGAACTATACTTCTCTGTGAGGCACTTGATAACCCCGAAAAAAAGTTTCAAAGTATTCATATTGCCGGAACTAATGGTAAGGGATCTGTTTCCAGTATGTTACATAGTATTTTGGTAAGTACTGGTTTTACAACGGGACTTTATACTTCTCCTCACTTGATGGATTTTACTGAAAGGATCAGGATCGATACTCAAAATATTGACCCAGAAACGGTCATTGAATTTGTCAATTGCCACCAAGCATTGATTGAGCATATAACACCCAGCTTTTTTGAATTTACAGTAGCTATGGCATTTGATTATTTTGCCACAAAACAAGTCGATGTTGCGGTAGTTGAAGTGGGATTAGGAGGAAGACTTGACTCTACCAATGTATTAAAGCCGTTACTTTCTATTATTACAAATATTTCCTTTGACCATATGGAAATGTTAGGTAATACACTCGAAGAGATAGCATGGGAAAAAGCAGGGATCATCAAACCTCAAATTCCGGTAGTTATTGGCGAAACACAAACACAAACTGAACCTGTTTTCACTCAAAGAGCCATAGAACTCCAATCACCGATTACCTACGCTGATACATTTTATGATGTCTCCAAACAAGAGGATTATTGGAACCAAGCGAAATATCTTGTTAGAGATCTATACAGGCAAACACAATATACACTTTGCTCCGATCTAATTGGAAATTATCAAACACATAACATTGCTACTGTTCTAAAAGCTGTAGATGAACTCCAAGCTCAAGGAATTGATATTCCATCGAAAAGCGTAGAGGACGGGTTACTGAAAGTAAAAGAAATATCCGGTTTAAGAGGTAGGATGGAAGTTCTTTCATCCTCACCACTGGTAATTGCAGATACTGCACATAATGTATCAGGGATAGCACAGATTATTCATCAAATTCAGCAATTGACTGTACAAAAATTACTCATTGTCTGGGGGATGGTTAAAGAAAAAAATCACCATGAGATTTTAGAATTACTTCCCAATAATGCTTACTATATTATGGTAAGACCCGAAATCCCCAGAGGATTTGAAGAAAAAAAGCTTTTGGAGATAGCACAGACTCAGGGCAAAGAGGGAGAAACTGCGCCATCCGTTATCGAAGGAGTACAGCGAGCATTGGTTCTGAGCGACGAAAATGATGTCGTATTAATTGGTGGAAGTACCTTTGTCGTAGCTGAAGTACTTCCACATATTCATTCTTTATTTCAATTTCCCGAGACCAATAATTCAAAAAAATAACCGCACAATAAGTATTTGTCCGGTTATAACTTCACACTAAAAATCTATTAATTACAGGCGTGTGTTTACAACATTATTATAAATAGAGCCAAAAGTATAGCTAAATCCTACAGAGAGGTACGATTCGTAGTTAGTGGCTAATTGCTTTTGTGATAATAACACCTCTTCCAAAGAGGCATCTCCAGCAGGCAGAGATAGTTGATCTCTGATAAATTCTACATTGCTCCTCAAGTTGACAGCTAATCCTTTCACAAGACGAAAGGACAGGTTGCTATTGAATTCCAGGCTATTTTTAGTAACATCATGAAAATAATGAGAACCTTCCAGACCTACCCACACAGACCCCCATGGCTGACGTAGCCGAAGTGCTATTTCCAAAGACTGGTTGAACAATGTCTCTTCCAATCTATCATATACAGTACGTTCAATATATTGACTGTGAGAAGGTCCTACTTTATATGCAAATGTAAACTCTTTGCGCATGACGTCTTCATACGAAAACACATTGTATTCAATTGCAGGGCGTGCATATATTTTCCTATCTACATTGCGAAATGTAGAAGTATATATGCCTGTGAATATTCCCGCTGACCAGTGGTCGCTCATACTTTTTACCACCCTTCCATTTACCCCTGAGTAAACACGCTTACTTTTGATGGTACCATCACTCTGTTCGATTTGTTGCTCATTGAAGTCCATAAATCCGTTGGCAATGATACGCCAATCGGGTGTTACATGACTCGCTCTCACATTCATATCGTAATTGAGAGAGCTTCTTGCACTTTCTTTCCGAAAGCTCCCCCCTGCACCTACGCGAAACACCCAATTTTTCCATGGATCTTCTTTTACTTCTAAATTTTCTACCTCTACTCTTTCTGGTTCTGGAAGAACGATGTCAATATTTTTCCCCATACTGGTTTGAGACAGGTAAGAAACAAGCCCCATCTGAAAATACTTAACAAACTGCTTTCTACGTACATCGTTGGTGGACTGAGGCAAAATATCAAAAGAAATAATATTTTTCATTTCTTTGAAGGCTTTCAACCCGATAAGATCAATTTTGTAGTTAGTTCCTCCTGAAGCAGTATATTGAGTGGTTACCAAAGCATGTACGTGCGCTTCTTTAGGATCTCTTACATAATTGATTTGGTCTACCTCTTGTCTGATATAGGTAATATCACAGCGACTACACTCCAGGAATACATTTAATTTGTCTATATCGCGAGTGTCTTGAGCGGAAAGATTGGGGAAACAAACAAAAAATGTACTTAGGATGGCAATGATTGAATGAATAGCCTTGTTTTTACGAGTTTTTCTCATTTTCAGCGGGAAATTAATAATGTTATAATAATAATATGACTTTCTAATTGCAAAAATAGCAAAAAGTAATTATGTATGACATATTTAAATAAGAATTAAACCTTATTGATCACAATAAATCATAGCTTTTACTACAGCTCTCTGTTACCTGGCCGAATCTTGCTGAACCTTCATCTCAGTAATAGATTTTTTGACTGGGAGTATCTGCTTAGGTGATTTACGTTGTGAAACATATAGCTCCTCTATAAAACCATGTCTGCCTTGCCAGGCAAGTATCATCGTATCCCTTGTGAGTCGACGAATCTGGTGTGTGAATTCGATAGCCTGATTCTTAGAAGGCTTTACTTCACCACTTTCACCTGCATATATGAAAGCTATGGCAGATTTATCAGATTTAATATACCATTTACCTCTTCCAATAAGATCAGATTCGTACACTTTGAAAGTTCCATTATTGTATATCTCAAGTATTCTTGGATTAATGGAATCCTGTTTTGTTATACGACCACCTTGATATGGATCGTAGGTTTGAACGAGTTTCCAACGAATCATCTTAAGGCTGTCTCCCAGAATGAATGAAGCGGCCTGCTCTAGTCCCATAGTACTGTAGCCTCTAAAATCACAGCTATATATGCTAATGAATATGAGTACAATAATTATATATGGATAGCACTTCATAAAAAAATGTAACAATTTATTTAGTTTCGCTGTATTATCATACACCTACTACGAAATAATAAATAAAATGGAAGATTTCACAACATTAAGCCTTGTACTTATATATATTATACCTCCATTTCTTGTAATTGTTGCCGTTGGCGTGGTTTTATATTATCAACAAAAAAAAGAAACCTTCCAATACAATATTCAATCATACCGCGAGTTATTGAAACATATATTTCCTTTAAAAATTAGTGCATATGAAAGGGCTATACTTTTTCTCGAACGTATTCGGCCAGAAAATCTTCTACCCCGTTGTGAGAATATTCATCAATCGGCTCAGGCATTGCAAATAGAAATGCTCCACCATATTCGCGAAGAATATGAACACAATTTAGCCCAACAGCTATACATAAGTAATGAAGGTTGGGAAAGCTTGGTTAATGCAAAAGAGATTATTCTTAATATAATCAACAATAGTGCCCAGGAATTGACTGAAGACAGTACTGGAATGGAATTAGGAAAGATTATACTAGAAAAAGTTTCCACATCGGAAGAAATTATCACACAGAATGCCATAACCATGCTAAAAAGAGACCTAAATAAAATTATGGAATTCACTGATAACGCACTGATTAAAAATGGAAGCATTATGCTAAAATAACTTGCATAAAATACCTCATTTTTCGCAATATATCGAGTAAGCAAAGCTTCTTATTTTAAATAAAATATATCTTACAATAAATTATCACTTGGTCAATTAATACGAAATAATGAAAAACATCATTTCCCTAGCTTTACATGCTAAACATAAGCATAACTCTGATAATCAAGTACTTATGCCTGTTTTCTGGGGTTGAACTCAGTGCGTTTTTCAAGAGATTCACACAAATTTTTAGTGTTAATTTATTGTTAGCTTTTTTTTCGTAAATATTAAGCATTAACGTTCTTCATTAATTCTGTAAAAAAAGTGTTATTTACAAGTTTTTTTTTTCGATTATTTTTTCCAACTTCATCCTTACGCCAGATAACAGTGCTAGTTAGTTTTTAGATTACTAATTAGTTAGTGCAAACAAATTTAGTATGTTAATAATGACGACGGATTACGTTGACATATGGAATAACTGTCTTCGGATCATAAGAGAAAAGCTATCTCCACAAAGCTTTGATACTTGGTTCAGGCCTATACGGCCAGTGAGCCTTAATCATAACGTACTGACCATAGAGGTACCAAGTCAATTCTTTTATGAATATCTTGAGAACCACTATGTGGACCTATTGAAACTAAGCATACGTGAAACACTAGGTCCTCAAGCCCGCCTGGAGTATGCCATTATTGTTGATGATGCCTCTGTAAATGCCCCATCGGGAAAAAACCCCTATAAACATCAGGTAGGCTATCAAGCAAATAAAGGTTATCAGCATAAACCCCAGGAGCAACAAGTCAATACGCAATCTATTCCCAACCCCTTTGTCATACCCGGGATTAGAAAGTTTGAAGTAGACTCACACTTGGATCATCAATTTACCTTTGATTCTTTTATTGAGGGAGATTGTAACCGATTGGCTCGCTCAGCTGGATTTGCCGTAGCAAGTAAACCAGGAGTAACTGCCTATAATCCCCTTTTCGTCTATGGCACAGTGGGATTGGGAAAAACGCATTTATTACATGCCATTGGAAATAAAACGAAAACAGATGCTCCCAGTAAAGCTGTACTATATGTTTCTTCAGAACAATTTTCACAGCAGTTTGTCGACGCAGTAAAACGTGGGTCTGTTGGGGATTTTATGAACTTCTATCGGATGATCGATGTGCTGCTTGTCGACGATATACAGTTCTTCTCAGGTAAGACCAAAACCCAGGATAACTTTTTCCACGTCTTCAATCATTTAAGACAATCTGGAAAGCAGATTGTCCTGGCATCTGATCGAGCCCCCCAGGATATGGAAGGTATGGAAGAAAGACTCCTCTCCCGTTTTAAGTGGGGACTTAGTGCAAGTCTACAGGTTCCTAGCTATGAGACACGTAGATCTATTTTACAGAGTAAAATGCTGCAAAATGGGGTAGAGATGCCTGTTGAGGTAATAGATTACATCGCACATAATATTAATTCCAATATACGGGAACTGGAAGGAGCTATGGTAAGCTTACTTGCACAAAGTTCCCTGGCACAGAAAGATGTCGATATTGACCTAGCCAAATCTCTCCTCGATAACTTTATTGATAAAATATCGAGAGAAATAACCATTGATGCGATCCAAAGCATTGTGGCAGAACACCTCAATATCGAAGTGGAGCTATTAAAGGCCAAAACGCGTAAAAGGATGATTGTACAGGCTCGCCAGATTGCCATGTATTTTGCCAAGCAACTTACACAGCATTCTCTCAAAGCTATAGGCCTACATTTTGGTGGTAGAGATCATTCTACTGTCATACATGCTCTGCAGACTGTAAATGATCTCATGGCTACCGACCAACAGTTTAAGCAAAATGTTGAGGAAATCAGTAAAAAACTGGCCCTGGAATCCAGATAATATACCACCACATTAAAAACAATTCTATTTGCAGCTTTACTTGTAATTGCTTATAGTTTTACTTATCTAAAAAGATGCTTCATCACTAATATGCCTGCATGATGTATCTGTAGTGTATCTATTTACGTACCTATAATCTCATATCTTAACTAAAATAAAACTCTATGGCGACTTCTCCCATAAAATACCTCGACCCCCTGGTCATAAGAAAGCTTAAAAACATTGAAGTAAAAGCTAAATTGATTGTTGAGGGGTTTATTACAGGTATGCATAGAAGTCCATACCATGGATTTTCGGTAGAATTTGCCGAACATAGACCTTATAATGCCGGAGAATCCCTCAAAAATATTGACTGGAAAGTGTATGGTAAAACCAATCGGCTCTTTTCCAAAAAATACGAAGAAGAAACAAATCTTAGGTGCCAGGTGGTTCTGGATGTGAGTGATTCGATGAGGTATCCCGTGGAAGGATTGTCTAAGCTTGAATATGGTGCATATTTAGCTGCAGCCTTACAATATCTCATGATCAGTCAAAGAGATGCAGCAGGTATGACGTTGTTTGATGAAAGCATTTCTTTTTATGCTCCTCCTAAATCAAAATATTCCTGGCTCATCCCCATATATAAAGAGTTAGAACACGTAGTTCAGAACGTAGAATATTTCACCCACAAAACTGCTACGGCAAAAGTATTACATCAAATAGCTAAAAAATTCCATCGAAGATCTTTTGTTGTACTCATTACAGATTTATTCAATCAATCTGAAGATTCTCATGAACTCTTCAAATCTCTCCAACATCTCAGACATGAAAAGCATGAGGTAATTGTATTCCATTTGCTGGATAGAAAAACTGAACAGCAATTTGACTTCCCCAATCGGCCTATCATTCTTAAAGACCTAGAAAATGGAGAGAAAATTGAGGTACATCCTAACCAAATTCGAACGCAGTATCAACAAGCCATACGTAATTATAATGCACAATTTAAGCAAAAATGCTACGAATTTAACATCGACTTTATCGAAGTCGACATTGCCCAACCCTACGATAAAGTATTAACCGATTATGTACTCAAGAGAAGAAAAATTAAATAGTGCTTCTTTTGTCTACATAATTTCCTCTATATCAAACACTAATAAAAAGCATAACTCAGCTAAAAAATCTCCAGGATCTACATCTTGGCACATTGCGATTTTCTCTAAAAACATCCATACATACATAAATTAATACAACTTAATAACTTTTTTTGCAGTAAAATTTGTACTAACTTCATAAGACATACAGAATTTCTTACATTTATACAAGAATTTTTTACTAAAGTACTCACTAAATCCGTTTCTGTTTTCGTTTAATTATAGAACTTTGCTAAAGAACCCAAAAAAATATGAGATCAATATTTCTGTTCATATTCATTTCTTGCTCTATTTATCCTGCCTTTTCACAAGGAACATACAGAGGAGGTAGGTCTGTAAAAGCAGTTCAATTTTACAAACAGGCTGAACTTCAAACTAAGTTAGGCAACAACCAACTTGCCAAACAATTATATATTAATGCTATAAGTGTTGATGAGGACTTTGTTGAAGCGCTGGACAATCTTGGAGACATTTACCGCGAAAATGGAAATCTAGATAGTGCAGCCTTTTTTTACAATCTCTCTCTTGATAATAATCCACAAGGGATCCTGGCTAGACAAAACCTTGCTGCTACCTATCAACTAATAGGTAATGAAGATTATGCCATTGAAGAATATCACCAACTTCTCAATTATTATCCCAATTATCCAGAAGCATATTACGGACTGGCCAAAGTATATATACAACGCAAAGATTATTTCCGGGGAATTACTTATGCGGAAACTGCTTTGAGGAAATTTATGGACTCAAAAGAAGAAGAAAGAATAGTTGATACAAGAATGTTGCTTGCTAGAGCATATATGAAGGATAATCAGTATGAAACTGCTAAAAAAGTCTTAAAAGCCAATAAAAAGGCACTGAGCCACAAGCCTTTTTTCCATTATTACATGGGGGTTTGCTACATGAAGTTGGATAAGGACAAAAAAGCAGAAAAGCACCTCAACCGCGCAAAAAGAATGGGGTATCATTTACCCACTTACGTAAAAGAAAATTTATAACATAAATTATTCTATTCACTATTTAGTGTATCGACAGATACAGGCTGAATCTTAAGAATTTCTTCAGCAAATTCAAAAGTAGCTTTTCTAACACTTTCTACGTCTTTCGAGCTATATTTACTAGCTATGACATGACCGGAAACATCTGGAAAAGCTACTTTTCTTTTGAGCTCATCTGGTGTTCCTAATTGCTCATACATCTCCAACATGCGAGGAATGGAAACCGTACTGTCCTGAGCTATTTCATCTTTGTAGTAATATCCCAGAAATAATGGAGACGTTACTTTTTCAAAAACCTCTTCTTTCATAGTAGCATTTACCAGAGATTTTAACGCTACCAGGGCTTCAATTCTATATTTACCCGTCCAGTACTGTTGCTCTTCTTCACTTAAATCCGAAATATTATATTTCCCTCCCAGCACTAGTCTTGCGAGTTGTAAGCCCCAAGGCCCAACCAGGAGTGATGAGGTTTTATCAAACAAATCAATATTGGGAGAGTAACAGATCAAACCAGCGAATTCCGTATGCTCACTCGCAATATACAACGCAAGCGTACCTCCAGTAGAAGTAGACATTACAATCACTCTTTCCCCAATTTGCTGTCCAATAGCTACCGCTTCTTTGGCGGATGCTAAGAGATTCTCAGGTGTCAAGTCAAGCATGGCTTCTTCCTCATCCAATCCATGGCTTGCCAATCTGGCTAAATAGGTATTGCACCCATATCTCCTGGCAAACTCAAGATGAATAGGATCCCCTTCCCCTTGACTGGCAGAAAAACCGTGAAGGTATACCAAACTATAAGGACTTTTTTCATACGTATACCCGTCGGCCCACACAATCCTAGCCTGATTATCAGGTTTAATATTCCCTATACTTTGCTCTTGACGATTAATTTGTTCCTCTAACCTTCGTAAGTCTTCCGCAATCTGAGGCAGTTCTGTAGTTAGTTCTGGAGTTGGAGCACTTGGCCCTAGGAAAAAGGCTCCAGCGATAAGTAAAATAATAATCAGTATGCCTATCAAGATGTTACGCATAAAATTTTTTCGATAAAAAATGGCTAATAGTAATCCTCTATTATATACAACAATAATCTGTATCATGTGACCACAGACCCTATACAAAATAGTAAATACACCTTTACAACCCTAAATTATTGATAAGTATAAAATGCTACTCACATGTTGCCCCTCCGGAGTTTAGCTGTTGTATATACATCTGGAAAAAAAACAGAAAGTTTTACTTAATATTATCTCAATACTTTCGAGAATATATAAATTGATAGGTAATCACAAAAACGCAATATATTTGTTCATTCAAACCTAAACACAAATCTATGTATACGGGCTTACTTCATACACATAAACTCAGCGTAATTCTTTTCCTTTTTATTTATTTACTCAAACTTACTTTTCTCCTCCTCAATCAACGAAGGCGGCTTGAAAGATTTAATCAATGGATAAAAATTCCAGAGATGATTATTAGTACTATTTTCTTGCTTACGGGAGTAGGTATGTTATTTCAGATTGGAAGAACCAGCTTATGGCTATACGTCAAGATTGGTGTAGTATTTCTCAGTATACCTATAGCAGTAATGGGATTTCGTAAATTTAACAAGGGATTATCAATCCTTGCAGTATTTTTGATAGTTTGTGCTTATGGATTGGCTGAAATGCAGCAGAAAATGATCACAAAGGGTCCTATAGCAGAAAGCATCGTCCTAAACCCTTCTTCTCCCAATTATGATATTCAGGCACATGGAGAGGCACTCTTTCTGGCTAATTGTACGACATGCCATGGCAAAGATGGTAAATTGAATCTTTCTGGTGCAAAAGATCTTGCTCAAAGTAAATTAGAAGATTCGGAAATTAAATATCTGCTTCGAAATGGTAAAAATGCTATGCCCCCATATGATCACGTATACGACGATACCGAAATTCAGGCACTCACTGTATATGTAAAGACCTTTAGAACTGAATCTACTTCTTCAGAATAACTCCATAAGGGTTGTCTATGGAAGTTTCCCCATTTGCTTTAATAACATCATTTTATATGTAGCAGCAACGGTCAATGAATCTGTAATCTCTCTGGCTTCTACTTGTTCATACACCTCTTCTAATTTCATCTTTTTGATGAGTAGGTCTTCGGTATCTTCCGGCTGAGACTTACCTTGAGTGAGACCTGTAGCCAGATATACTATGCCCCACTCATCTGATACAGAATTCGATAGATGCATTTCTAATAGTGGCTCGAAGTTATTTGCAGTAAGTCCAGTTTCTTCGATCAACTCTCTTTTAGCTGCTTCCAATGCTGATTCTCCCTTTGTACCCCCTCCTTCCGGGATCTCCCAGGAATACTTTTTAAGTGGATAACGATATTGTCCTACCATCCAAATATATCCCCGATCATAAGGAACTACTCCTACAGCGTGATTCTGGAAACTCACAACTCCATATATTCCCCTATTTCCTGAAGGGTTAAGTACTTGATACTCTGTTACCTCTATCCAAGGATTTTGATATATAAGCTTACCATCCAGGGTTTTCCAGGGATTTTCCATAGTTAAATGCTTTTTGTAATAGATTGAATAAATGTAAACTGGTTGAGGAATTCCTTAGAAATAACTCTAAGGATCGTATATGTAGGAATTGCCAAAATCATTCCGCCTATCCCGGCAAAACTTCCAGCCATGAGAATCACTAAAAAGATTTCCAAAGGATGGGCCTTTACAGAACTAGAATATATAAATGGCTGAAATACAAAATTATCTATCAATTGCACTATTAAAAAAACCACTATTACCTTTAGAATTAATGGTATCATCTGTGCATAAAAGTCCAACTCTAAATTACCTAATATCGCAAGGGATATTCCCGTCATAGCACCGATAATAGGCCCTAAGTAGGGGATCACATTAAATATTCCTGCAAAAAACCCTATCGCCATGGCATTTTCAATTCCCAATAAATATAGCCCTAAAGAGATTAATCCTCCCACAAGTAAAATCTCTAACAGTACTCCAACAAAATATCTGGTCAGCAGGATGCGCACACTATTCCCTACGTTTTTGACTCTTTGTTCATATTCTTGAGGTATCCAGGCATGTATGATATTCTCAAACAGACTTTCCTCTTTGAGAAAAAAGAACGTAATAAACGTAATAGAAAAGATCGAAATCAAAAAATCACCAGTAAATCCCAGAATAGAGTTGAATAAATTCTGAAGTCGAACTGTGTTAATAACACCTACAACTTTTTCCCGAAAATATTCCTCAATGGACATTGTGCTATCAGCCAAGCGATAGGTAAATATAAAGTTCTCAATGGATGCTATAGGCTCTTTAAGACTCTCCTCTATTGCATTGACATTAATACTTTCAATATTTTGTGTTTGCTGGATAATTACAGGTATAAATAACAAGAACAGTAGTACTGTGATGGCAAGTAGGGTTAACAAGGAGAAAATAGCGCGTAAACTAGCGGGCAATTTCATCTTACCTATTCTAATCTTACTCGTTACGAGCATAATTGGTCTTCCAACCAAAGATATAATTGCAGCAATGATGATATAAAGTATTATTCCCCAAAAAAACCATACAAAAAATCCAAAAAGTATTATAATGGATATTAATACATAGATGGGTAATTTCTTCATAAATCAAAAATAAGTCAAAATACCTATAAATCTGTTTCAATTTTCCTTTAGTTTTGTATTCATGAATATAGTTGTACTTGATGGTTTTACCTTAAATCCAGGTGATCTTTCCTGGGATTCGATTTCATCCCTGGGAAAACTTACAGTATATGATCGTAGTAATATCGAAAGTGAAATCATCCAAAGAGCTCGTCAAGCAGAAGCCATTCTCATAAATAAAATTGAAGTATCAGAACGCATCATCCAGCAGTTACCTAATTTGAAATATATTGGAGTAACTGCAACAGGTTTTAATGTCATCGATATAGAAGCTGCTAAGGAGAAAAACATCACTGTGACCAATGTACCTGCATATTCTGTTCCTTCTGTAGCGCAGCATGCATTTGCCTTACTGTTAGAATTAACCAATCGAGTAGGATTACACGCCAAAAGTACTGCTAAGGGTGAATGGAGTCGTGGAACAGATTGGAGTTACACCAAACGCCCTATTGTGGAACTAGCTGATAAGACCCTAGGCATCATAGGATTGGGAAATATTGGAAAAAAAGTTGCAGATATCGCCCTTGCTATGGGTATGAAAGTAATAGCTACCGGTCCACGAAAAAAAAGCTACAGATCTGTTGTCTGGGTAAAGCTGGAGGAGATATTTAAAGAGAGTGATGTCATTAGTCTACATTGTCCATTGACACCTAACACAAAAGAAATTGTAAACAAGAAATATTTATCATTGATGAAACCTACAGCTTATCTCATAAATACCAGTAGAGGTGGATTGATCAATGAGTGGGACCTGGCAACTTATCTCAATAAGGGCAAAATAGCAGGTGCTGGTTTAGATGTACTAACCTCTGAACCCCCGGAGAGTGACAACCCTTTGCTGGATGCACGAAAATGTTTTGTAACCCCTCATAATGCATGGGCTTCCAAAGAGTCAAGACAACGTCTGCTCACATGTGCTACACAAAATCTGAAGGCATATATACAGGGTACGCCTGAAAATGTCGTAAGTTAAGGCCTTAGTTAAACAATGGGGAAAAAAAATATTAACATATGAGACTTTCGAAAGAAGATCCTATCATTATTATTGGTGCAGGTCTTGGAGGGCTATCAGCGGCATTCTCTCTTCAATTTCATGGATATACGAATGTAAAAATCTATGAATCATCTGAACAGCTAAGTGGTACTCCCTCTCCGCTTTTATTAGGTGCATTTCATCAAAACAGCCTGGTAGATTTTGAAGTAGATCAATGGTATTCTCGGCTGGGAAAAACCTGGAAAAGATGGACTATCAATTGGAAGAATGGGACTGAACTCGCCGAAGATGATTTAGAAGCTATTCGGACAGCTAGCGGATATATGCCAAGAACAATTGCCGGTCCAGATCTATATGGGTTCTTATATAATAGATTAAAAGAAGATACGATAGTCCCCAATCATACTTTTATCTCTTTTACTCCTCAGTCAAACCATGTAGAAGTGCATTTTGATAGGGGGCTAACACATGAAGCAGCTCTGTTAATTGGTGCTGATGGCATTCAATCTCGAGTGAGATTGCAATTGTTAGGAGACCCAGAAACCAAAAAAACAGAATACCTATCATGTGAAGCACTTGTTGTTAAAACCGATCTTCACCCATTAGATATTGCCGCACTCTCGGTTCCCTATCAGGAATTTCTGGGACCTGGCCAGTCCTTTTCAATATTTGAAGTAAATGAGACGCAACTGGGTGTTATTTTAACGATCAAAAAAGATTATCTCAAACAGGAATCTCTAAGTGAAAATATTATAGAGCTGTATCAAGACTGGCAGAACCCAATCCCCGAAGTACTGTCACATATCCCAGCTTCAGCTTGGCGTAGCTATGAAGCTTACACCATACCTCCTACCAAAAAATGGTACCTCAATAGAGTCGTATTGCTGGGCGATAGCATCCACCCTACCCTACCCTTTCTAGGGTTATCTGCCGATATGGCGATGGAAAGCGGTTTGCTGATAGGGAAAATACTCAATGATAATAGAAAAAACCTTGATAAAGCATTAAAAAGATACGAGAAACGTAGGAAAAAGAGGACGAAACTAGCCTATAAGATGTCTCAGCAACGACTGGATATGCTCGACTGGGAAAACCCTATCACCTATAGAATGAGAAATTGGTGGATCCGCCAAAAATCCTCTCACCGGGTATTCAAACGCTATGTAAAACTAAACGGTGGAAATTATCTCAGTCAATGATACTTTTCTGCAGGATTCCTTTGCATAAGTTTCCCATAAATAGAAAAGTCAAATTTTTTTGAGTGTATGGTTACATAGTTTAATACAGAGAAAGCAGAATCATAATCGGGTATTTTCTTTGCTGAAATACCACTTACTGTCCGAAAGAACCTGTACATGAATTCATGGAATAAACTTAGCAGCGTGTTTTTTGTCAAGGGCTGGTAAAAATCGACTAATATCCAATGTCCACGATCTAATAAATGCTTATCTAACGCACTAATTATCAACACTAATTCCTCTTGGGTATACATATCAAGCACAAAAGGCGAAATGATTACATCAAACTTTTCTTCCTTGTTTAAGGTAGATTCATCCCCATGTCTAAGGACTACAAAGGGATATTGAACTTCTGTATCACCTATTACTTTCAGTCTTTGCTCTGTGAGCTTCAACATTCTACTGGATTTTTCCAGATACAAAATCTTTTGAGGTCTAGCATGAACGATAATATCGAGAAGTAGCTGACCACTACCTCCTCCGATAACCAGGATAGTTGACTGTACAGGTAGTTGTTCAATAATAAATTGATGAGATCGACGATGTGCTTTACCAATAGAAATTGCCACTAACAAATCATAGATGGGAGCGATAGGATCAAAATTCATTGTGATGTATTGTATTGATACAAGTATAAGTTAATGAAAGCTCCGATCTCATATTTACGCAAACAAAAAATCCGTAAAGTCAACGATTGAATTGTCTTTACGGATTAGTATTTCTTATGATATACTACGATCTCACATTTCAGTATACACAGTCCATTTATTCTCCGCCAATTTCCAGGAGTTCAACCTGGAAGATCAAGGTGGCGTTAGGTCCTATAGATCCATCACGAGTACCCCGATTACCGTATCCTAGGTTTGATGGAATGTACAATTCCCACTTGTCACCAGGCACCATCAGTTGCAGCGCTTCCGTCCATCCAGCTATCACCTGATTAACCTGTAGAGGCTGAGGTTGTCCACGCTCGTAAGAACTATCAAAAGTCTCTCCATTCAATAATTTTCCTTCATAATGCACCACTACGCGATCATCTTGCTTAGGCGATTCGCTTCCATCCCCAGATTCTAATATTTTATATTGCAACCCACTCTCCAGTGCTACTACCCCTTCCTTCGTTTTATTTTCTTCCAAAAAAGCTTCTCCCTCCGCCTGGTTTTCTTCAGCTTGCTTAAGCATTTGTTCCTGCATTTTATTTTGAGCCTGCATCTGCATGACATTAACCATTTCATTCTTACTCGCCTCATCAAGTAATAGATCCTCTGAGCCTTTCATCGCATCTACTATAGCTTGTGCAAGAATATTTTCATCTAAATTGACACCATTGTCTACCAAATTTCCTTTTACATAAGTACCAAGGTCTAATCCTAATGCATATGATATACTATCGTCTAAGTTACTAAGTGTACTTGTGCGAGAAACGCCCCCCGACTGATTACAGGCTCCCATCACGGTACATAAAGCACAAAGTATTGCTACGTACAGTTTCATCCTAATTGATTTAATTATATTTGAGAAAAATAAAAAATAAGTAATTGTGTAGCTTTAAAAACGATTTGTAAGTTAGAGGTAATATCTACGATTTCCTACTACTAACAAAAATTTGTTTGGTTCTGACAATGATGACCAATGATATGCAAAATAAGGAGGAATTAGAGCGGGAATTACAGACAGTTACGGAACAATTTGCAGTTGATTTATTGAAAAATAAATTACCGGATGGATTTTCCTATCACAATCTCGACCATACCTGTCAGGTAGTGAATGCAGTCCAAGAAATAGGAAGAGCAAGTAATCTTTCTGAAAACGAGATCAATACACTAATCTTAGCCGCCTGGTTTCACGACCTGGGATACGTAGAAACCTATGAAGGTCATGAGGAAGTAGGGATGAAGATGGCTAGAGAGTTTTTCACGCGCAATCAAGTCCACGAGGACCGAATTGATGAAATTGTGCGATTGATTGAAGCGACAAAATATAATCAGGCACCCAGAAACCTGGCAGAAAAGACCATCAAAGATGCTGACCTTTACAATCTAACGACTCCCGATGCGCTGCAAAATGCACAAAGTATACGAGAGGAATGGGAAATCTTTCGCAATGAATTTTTTAGCGACAAAAAGTGGAATAAAATGAATCTCTACTTTTTGGAAGAACATCAATATTATACTGAATATGGAAGGGAAGTATTGGCTAAGGGAAAGGATAAAAATATCAATAAGTTGAAAACCAGAATGGAACAAAAAAAGGCTAAAGAGCTCAATTCCATAGAAGATGAATTGTTAGACAGCAAATCCAAATTGAAGAAACTCAAGAAAAAACTCAAAAAGCTCAATGATCAACGTCCGGATAGAGGTATCGAGACCATGTTCAGAAATACCTATCGGGTGCATATTAATCTAAGTTCTATTGCAGATAATAAAGCGAATATTTTGTTGTCTATCAATGCGATCATCATTTCCATCGTCATCTCAGCTTTTGTGAGATTACTGGATGTATCTGGGCCAGCCAATTCTACCTTCGCTAATTTCCCTATAGCCATACCCAGCAGTATCCTTGTAGTTGTCAGTCTATCCACCATTGTATTTGCCATACTTTCAACCCGCCCCCAGGTGAGTTCGGGAGTATTTACCAAAGAAGACATTCTCAATAAAAAAACTAATCTTTTATTTTTTGGTAATTTTTATAAGATGGAAATTGATGATTATCTATGGGGTATCAATGAAATGATGAACGACAGCAATTACCTGTATAGTAGTATGTCAAAAGATATCTATTTTCTGGGAAGGGTGCTTGCCAGAAAATTCCGTTTACTACGGATTGCTTATAATATTTTTATGTATGGAATGATCATTGTCGTTCTCGCATTTATTTGGGCCTTTTTACAGTAATATTCATGGATCAGATCAACGTGGACAACACGCAACCTATTATTAACCCTTCCATAGATCAAGATACAGATGTACAAAAGTATTTTAATAGGGATTTAAGTTGGTTGTCTTTTAATTTTAGGGTGTTGCAGGAAGCTAAAGATACAAGTCTACCCTTGTATGAGCGGATAAAATTCATGGCCATATATTCCTCTAATCTGGATGAGTTTTTTCGAGTCCGCGTAGCTTCTTTACAAAGTGTACTAAGAATTAAGCAAAAAAAGTTAAAGAAACTGGGGTTAGAGCCCGATACAGTCCTTGCAGCCATTTACGATACTGTTACCTATCAACAGGAACAGTTTGGTGAAATATTTCGTGAAGCTATTCTTCCTGATCTTGAAGAACACGGCATCGTATTACTTCGAAAACCTCCAACAGATCTCGAACAACTAGAATACCTTCGCGATATTTTCTTTGAACAAATACTCCCCTTTCTACATGTAGAACTATTGATGAAAAATAAGATTCTACACTTTCTCAGAGATCGCGTATTGTATTTGATGATTAAATTGAAAAAAAAGCCCAAAAAAGACGTTTCTCTACCTTCTCCCGAGAAGGCTAAATCTAAATATGCCCTTATTCAAATTCCCACGCATTATTTTTCTCGATTTGTCCAGCTCCCCCAATTAGATGGGAAAAACTACATCATGTTTTTAGACGATGTGATTAGGTATAATCTGGATATTTTGTTTCCCGGTTATATTGTAGAAAGCTCTCACAGTATCAAGCTTTCAAGAAATGCAGATCTATTGATTGAAGATGAATTTAATGGTGATTTGGTATCAAAGATCAGAAAAAGCCTTCTTAAACGCAGGGTAGGCGCCCCAGCAAGACTGCTTTACGATAAAACCATGCCAAAGGACATGATGAAGTATCTTCTGGCTACCTTTAGTCTGAAATCCACCGATAACCTACCAGAAAATTTTGTCAGAACCTTTAGGCTAGATAAATCCGAAATGATACCTGGTGGACGGTATCATAATTTCAATGACTTTTTTTCGTTTCCCAACCCTTTGAGTCCATTACTGGAGTTACCCAAATTCAAACAACTCAACTACCCACCATTTGATGAAGAAACTTCAGTATTCCAGGCTATTCATGAAAGAGATCATATATTACATTTCCCCTATCAGTCATATGAATATGTACTGAGATTTCTCAGTGAAGCGGCACTCGATCCACAGGTAGAAGAAATTCATACTACCCAATACCGTGTGGCTTCAGACTCTGCGATTGTGAATACGTTGATCAATGCTGCAAGAAATAATAAGAAGGTGACGGTATTTGTCGAGATCAAAGCTAGATTCGACGAAGCTACAAATCTGGAAACAGCAGAAGAAATGAAACAAGCAGGAGTGAAAGTTATATATAGTCTTCCCGGGTTAAAAGTACATGCAAAGGTGGCACTTGTGTTGAGAAATGAAGAGAAAGGAAAGAAAAGGTATGCTTTTCTCAGCACGGGTAACTTCAATGAAAAGACAGCCAGTATTTATGCAGATCATGGATTGTTTACCTCTGATGATCATGTCACAGGAGAACTCAGACAAGTGTTTGATTACCTCGAACATGAGACCCCTCCCAAGTCCTTTGAGCATCTTCTTGTAGCACAATTTAATCTGAGAAGCCAGTTTGAATATATGATCGATAGAGAAATACAGCATGTAAGAGAAGGAAGAAAAGGATATATGGTCATCAAGGTCAACAATTTCGAAGACAAACAGATGATTGATAAGATATATCAGGCCAGTCAGGCTGGAGTGAAAATTGATTTGATTGTAAGGAGCATTTGCTGTATCAGACCTGGATTACCAGGATTAAGCGACAACATTACGATCAGAAGAATCGTAGGTAGATTTTTAGAACATGCCCGCGTTTTTGTTTTTTATAATGATGGAGCAAATGATTTGTTTTTAGGGTCTTCAGATTGGATGGAAAGGAACCTTAAACGGAGGGTTGAAGTTGTATTCCCTATCAAAAATGTGGATGTAAAGAACGAGATCATGCATATTCTTCACCTCCAGCTTCGCGATAATGTAAAAGCAGTGATGCTGGATAGTAATATCAACAACGTTTTTGTCTCTAAAGATGAAACAAACCCTATCCATGCACAAGAAGATACCTATCGCCTGATAGAATCAGGCATATTAGGTGAGGAAACATCATTTCTCAACTAAATATATACTTCTCAAGCATGTAATTTTTTAGCGCATCTAGCATCAATACTTAATGAGGAATAAGGGTAATTTTGTATACACCTCTTTCAATGACAAAAATATAGCATTAAAATTGCTATATGTTTACTGTTCATAAACCTAGACATAATACCATTATTTATGTATAGAAGATTTCGATATATTTTATTTTTGGGATTTACAATTTGTAGTACTTTCTCTCTACAAGCACAATTACCTCCAAATCAACCAGAACAGGATTGTATCAATGCGATAGAAATCTGTAACATGGATACAGTAGTGCAGCTCCAGGCATTTACTGGACTAGGAGAAAACGACAATGAAATCACTGCAGAGAATTCCTGTTTGGGAAAAGGTACTACCAGCGAAGTTTGGTATATTTTTACCGTTGCAACAACGGGAAACTTGTGTTTTACGATCACACAGTTCGATACACTATCCGATGACTATGACTGGGCGTTGTTCAATATTACTGGTGCCAACTGTTCGGATATCATCAATGGTAATGTAACAGCTTTTGGCTCTTCCTGTAATTTTGGAGGAAACGAACTGGGATGTGGAGGACGTACAGGTGCTAATGGAGAGAACGTAGGAGATTGTGAGGAACAAAATGAGGCATGTATTCCAGTTGTAGCCGGTGAAGTATATGTTTTGAATGTTTCCAGTTTTGTCCCGGCAGATAGGGAAATGGATGGATTCTTTTTAGACTGGGAAGGTTCGACAGCAATCATTGGTGATAACGAACCCCCTAGATTGGATTTCGCTTTCCAGGACTGTGGCAATAATACAATTACAGTGGGCTTCAGTGAAAATGTAGTTTGCCAGACGGTGACACCCACAGACTTTTCTATCACTGGTCCTGATGGCAATCACATAGTTACAAGCATAGAAAAACCAGCTTGTGATCAAGGAGTCTCCACCTTTGCCGATAGCTTTGTGTTAGAGATAAATCCTCCTATCGTATCTAGTGGGGAATATACAGTATCTCTGACTGGAGAAGTGCTCGATATATGTGGTTTTGCGGCAGAGCTACCCAATAGCCAGACAATCACTCTAAGTACGCTTCCTGCCATTGTTAATGCTTCACCTCAAGCAATATGTGAAGGGGATAGCTCTACATTGCAGATTACAGGTATCACAGATTTTGCACAATATAATATTACCTGGACACCCGGTAACTTGACAGGACCTTCTATCTTGGTAAATCCCGATAGTACTACTACCTACAATGTAGCTATTCAGGATACTGCAGGATGTCTGTTATTTTCTGATTCCATCGAGGTAGCTGTTCTTCCTCTTCCCACATCGGTTTTTTCTGCTACTGATAGCTTGTGTACGGAAGAAGTAGGAACGATCACATATGAAGGAGAAGCACCTATCGGGGCTACTTTTACTTGGAATTTCGATGGGGGGCAGGTTATTAATGGCAGTGCGGCAGGACCTTATGAAATCAGTTGGGATGAGGCAGGTGATAAACTGATTTCACTGTCGGTGGAATCTAATGGCTGTGTAAGCGATATCACGGAACAAACTATAACCATATTTCAAACACCAAGTCCTGAAATTACGGTTCCTGAGCAAGCATGTGAAGACAATGAACTCACTGTGGTTTACAGTGGCAATGCTTCTTCTGATGCTGATTATGAATGGGGGTTTAATGGAGGAATATTGTTAAGACAAGATACAGCAATTGGTCCTGGACCTTTCAATTTAAGCTTTGAAAACGACGGTCTAAGAACAATTAGTGTGATTATCACTGAAAATGGATGCTCAGCTCAGACATCTGAAAATATTAATATTACCCCGCTTCCCATTTCAGAAATTGCTCCTCAATTAGATCAATGTCTGAATATTAATCAATATAATTTTAGTTATTCAGGGCCTAATGATAATATCGATTCCTACAACTGGGATTTTGGAGATGGAAATGGCTCTACACTTGCTACACCCTCTCACAGATATAATACTGCGGGTACGCGTATCGTACAATTGGGGGTTATCGATGAAAATGGATGCCTTGCTATCGGAACAGATACTGTGGAAGTATTTGAAGAACCTACAGCAAACTTTACCACGATGGATGGGTGTATTCGAGACAAGATTTCATTTGAAAACCTGTCTTCTACCCCTCCTAACTCCAGAATTATACGCAATGAATGGGACTATGGAAACGGTGCGGGATCTATACAAATTAACCCAAGCCACAGATATATCGAAGCTGGAAACTTTATGGTAACCCTTCAAGTATTTACTGATGATGGTTGTACAGATACGGCCTCGGCAACAGTACAAATTAATCCAAATCCAGACGTTGATTTTGAGGTTTCCAATGTTTGTCTGGGAGATACAACCGTCTTCCGAGATCTAAGTACCATCGATTCCCAAACAGACCAAATCACAAATTGGAGATGGGAATTTGGTGATGGCACTAATGGGCTTGATAGAGATTCTGTTACCAATAATTACAATACCACTGGTACCTATGAGATAAATCTTCGAGTACAAAGTAGTAATGGATGCGCGGACAGTATCACAAGGGAAATTACCATATTTCCTTCCAATCAACCCCTGCAAGGTATAGGGGACACAGTATGTCTGGGAGAATCCGCCCTACTGACTGTTGATGATATAGCATCGGGTAGTAGAGTGGATTGGTACAATGCCGATACAAGTACCTTCCCTTTCTTTACAGGACAAACACTGGTAACTGAGCCTTTATTGTTGAATCAGATATTTTTTGTAGAATCGATTTCACCTCAGGGTTGTATAAGCGCAAGAGCAGCAGTAAGAGCCAATGTAATTCCCAGAGGTACCGGTCAGATCGTATTGAGTGATACACTGGTCGAGATTCCAAATGCAATTGTCAACTTCAGATTGGCTGGTAACATAAGAGGCGATGACTACTCGTGGAGCTTTGGAGATGGAGAACAATCTACTTCTGACCAGCCTGCTCATCAATATCAGTTTCCTGGTAAGTACAATATCACACTTCAGGTAACTGATATCAATGGCTGCGAATATCGCTTTGAAGATGTCGTTGAAGTAATCAAGTTAGCTGACTTATTTGCTCCATCAGCATTTTCCCCAAATGGAGATGGTATTAATGATAACTTTTTTGTGATATCAAGATTAGTACGTCAGTTTCAAATACAGGTCTACAATAGATGGGGAAAACTGGTTTATGAATCTGAAGATCCAAATTTCAGTTGGGATGGCTTCAGCATGTCAGGAGAGGCCCTACAAGAGGGAGTGTATGTCTACGTAGTAAAAGCTCAGGATGCAGATGGAGATGTCCTGGAAGAGGCTGGAAGTGTTACAATCATACGTTAAATAAAATAGATAAAGGCTGGTTGTATGGCTTTACAGCTAGTCTTTATTTCATTAGATATAATACTTTCCTTCTTGGTAAGTAAAAAAGTGGAAGGGCTAAATTAATTTATTATTTATTCATTTCAATAGGTGCGGAATTAATTCCGCACCTATTGAAAAAGTGCTGTTACAATAATTGATTTTATTAAATCATATTGGCACACCAGTTACCCCCACAGTAGATATAAAAGGTATACCCGTATCAAACGCTGCAATTAATATCCTTTAAATCAATTCATATGTATGGAATTGGGTACATTATTTACTCATTATAATAACGATTAATACATATTCTCAATGTACCTTTTCTATTTTAAAGCGTAAGATGTATTTATGCCGTTTTTGGGGAAGCATAACAATCAGGATTATAGTGATGAAAAATTGATCACTCATTATCAAAGTGAGGGAGATCCAGCATATATCGGCATCCTGTTTGAAAGGTACACAGAGTGGGTATTTTTATCGTGCATGAAATATTTAAAAGATGAGGTTGAAAGTGAAGAGGTAACCATGCAAATCTTTGAAAAGCTCATTCATGATCTCAAAAGATACCAAATAGGGAACTTCCAGCCCTGGTTAGGCGTAGTAGTAAGAAATTTTTGTTTGGCTTATTTAAGGAAAAGACGTCAAAAACATGAGATAAACCAATCTTTAAAGGATAGTATAGATATATATGATTCAGCAAATCATGTACGTACAGAAAAAGAAGATCAAGAACAAAAATTGAGATCATTAGAAAAGGCCATCAAGCAGCTAAATGATTCCCAACATACATGTTTGCGCCTTTTTTATTTTGAACAGAAAAGTTATAAAGAGATATCGGTTGCTACTGGATATACATTTAAGCAGGTAAAAAGTCATATTCAAAATGGAAAGCGCAACCTGAAAAATATTCTAAAAAATTACTATGGAGAGATATAGTGATAAGGAACATACTTCGTTCCCGCAGTGGGAAGATATAGACAAGTACCTATCTGGAACTCTGCCCAAAGATAAAGCAAAAGATATTGAAACATTGCTGAATGAGAATGAATTATTCAGAGATGCATTTGATGGCTATAAATGGATTGATAAACCGAAGGATGTCCAAAGAAGAATTAATAGCATAAAAAAAAGAACACGGGTAAAAATTGCTCAAATATCCCCTAACATTCCCCTTCAATCTAAACGCAAGTCAAGGGTTATACCTAAACTTGACATGGGCCAATATGTGTCTTTACTTATGGCAATGATCATCATAGGACTTATTCTCCTCTTTTTATACCAACTATTGTAATATAATCATACACTTAACAATCAATCAATCAATCATCTAATGTAGATCTAGACAATACGTTAATAATTATAAACCTAGATTAACACATAAGCATCAGGAACTTTATAGATTCTCAAAGCAGTATTACATTCCCGGACTGTAGATCCAAAGATTTTCTTTAGTTCTGGGATTGTTTTGATCGGAGAAGTACTCCAGTTCACTACGATCGTTGGCATGATAAACAGAAACCCTGTAGTTACCAGAGGGATCATCAGGGGCTATAATTAAGGGGAAAAAACCCTCAGCTAATTTTTCATCCGCGAATACTCTTGCAGATGCAAGGTCTTTAAAGCTTGCTGCAATGAGGTAGTAGTCGAATTTTGCTCTCAAAACGCTGGTCTGAGTGACCCTACTTTGACCATCAGAAATCCCTCTTCCAAAAGCAACCAAATCTGCGGGCTGTTCATATATCCAACCTGTCTCTCTTCCCGTACGCTCCAACTTGTTGGCATAAGCTTCGATCTCTGATTTATTCTGTGTAGCATAGACGTGTACTCGATAAGTAGGAGCATCTAATGTTGGAAGTAGAATTTCAGGTTCATATTTATTTTCCCTCAGTCTATTGGCTAATTCTTCTGCTGTTTCATAACTGGAAAAACTACCTAATATAAGATAGTACATAGTACCTTCTGTTACAGGTGTGGCCACGCCTATAGTTTGCTCCTCAATGACCCCTTGTGCTTTTGAAGGCCATTCAGAAGGAATATCTTCCAGATAGATCCACCCTTTAAGCTTCCCCTGAAGCTGTTTTGAAAAGTTTTCTACTGCTTGTCGATCTTTGGCATTAAATAGCCCAATGCGATAAGTAGTACCCCCTGGTTCAGGAAAGATGATATATGATTTATACCCCCTTTGAGCAAGCGCATCGACAAAGCTTTTGGCTGTCTCAAAGGTCCCATAGCTACCTACGACCAAATGATAGGCTGGAGGGTCTAAACGGACTTGAATGTTAGCATTGGAAGTATACTCAGCCAGAGCATCAATTGGATCGGAGATGCACACTGAACGATTAGCACATAATAGGGCTAATGACAAAATTGTTAAACGTGTAACGAACAAGACTTTCATAATACATCTATAAAGCAAGTAGATATTTGGATGCTATTTACTAAACACCCAGGCGTCTTTTATCCCTTTTCTTCGGGCTTCTGTTTTTATTCTTTCAGCTATTGAAGAATCAAACGTATTAAATATTGATACTCTATACTTATTATCCGCTTGTACAATTGTAACATTGGGATATCCTTTATTTCTCATCGTATTGGCAGATACTCGAGCTTGAGACATGCTATCAAAACTACCAGAAATCACATAATACGTTTTATTGCCAGAACCCCTGGTTACCCCTTCACTTTCTGAAAGTATAGAAATATTTCTACCCGTAGAGATACTATTATCATTCTTGGTTTCTCCTCTGGTCACGCCTCGAGAAACGCTTTCGGGATTATCCTTCCTGGCAGTGGTTGTAGAACGGATGGCAACTGTATTATCTTCTGATGAAGGTGTATCCGCACTTTGTGTTGATGGAGTCGTGGACTGATCCTGAGTATTCACAGGCTCAAAATCGTTGGTGGCGATACTCCTTGACTCAGTATCAGCAGAAGGGTCTTCAATGACATCAGACACTGTTGGATTATCGAGAGACTCAAATGAATCACTGGATATCTCAGTATTGTTAGTATTATTTTCTGCTAACCATTGATCAGCACCCATGTTTCTTACCTTGGGACCTTCAATCAGAGAGGCTCTTTTGAGTTTGGCTTGCATGGGCCAGTCAAGCACCAAAAGTGATAATCCGAAAAGCAAGACAACCCCTAAAAAGGCTGCTGCTTTCCATCCAAACCAATACCCCTTGGGTGGAGTTGGCTGAGGTTCAAATTGATTTTCTTCTGATGTCATGGTGTCATTTATTGTAGGATCCCCCTGGTCAGAATCTGTATGAAAATGTACAGGTTGTAATCCGTAAAAATCACTTGAAAATATGTTATCCTTTACATCGACGGGAATAAAGTACAAATTCCCTGCATTTCCCTTTTTTAATTTGCCAATACCCGCAATTTCATAATATCCCTGAGATTCGATTGAAGAAAAAATCCCCTTTTGTATATCTTGTACTACTTGGTTAGATGTCTTCTTACTCAGATGTATACTGTCTGTTAGATAAAACTCCAACAATAAATCCTTTTCAATCTGCTCCTTAAATTCAACCTCAATACTTGGAGGGTGTATATCCCCCGTAAAGGATTCTTCATGAGCAGAATGATATATCTTTCTAAAAGTACCTATTTGATCTATTGCAAAGGCATCTAGCTCCCTAAAGGCACTCCTCAAATATATATCGTTGCTAAGGTTCATTTATTGTATTAATTCCAAAATTTTTACTGATCAGGCTCCCAAAAGTACCAATGAATTAAATATTATGCCTAAAGATGCAAAAGTATTTGTAATTTTTCAAGATTAAAACGTAATAGAAAATCCTCCTGATATATCAACCGGTCTTTCTTCGTAATTTAACCATCTTTGATATTCTAAATTGAGAATGTTATACACATTTAAGTGGATAAAGATCTGATCTGTAATTTTAAAACTACCCGACATATTTAATAACGCTAATGACTTGCGAAATATTAACTCTCCGCTGTCATCAATACTCATTGGTGTCCTATTAAATAGTGCCAATGAAGCTTCTGCTGTTAATTTTTCATCCCATGTATATCTTGCAAATGCATCTGCTCTCAGTGGAGTTTCGTGAAAATATCTTTCAAGGTTAGTCAAATTGAAATTCCGGAATGTCACATTTCCGCCTATTCGTAATTCATCCGTCATTTGATATATTACTTCTCCTGTGACACCTAAAGTCTCAACCAAGGAATCATAGGTAGCAGTAAAATATGCATCATTGGGATCTACAGTATACACTAGTGCATTTTCTACCTGATTGAAAAAGACTTTTGCAGAATAATCTATCCGTTGAGCCACTCTACCCTTAATCCCTCCGTATACTTGCCACTTCTCAATACTCGGTAAAAACCTAATATCTCTACTTAAAAATCTATTTCGATCAATCATCCCTAAATAATGATTGTAAGTCATGGATGAAAAATAACCTGCTGTAAGTGTTAATTCATCAGGGAATAACTCATAAGCAGCCTCTGCCAATCCGCTAAAATGTGAAATTACCGCAGGATCACGATCATTATTGTATGCATTAAACACGATACCTCCACGTAGCCTTAATTGACCATTGTCATACACCAAAGAAGGTATAATGAAAAAGAACATTCTATTCTGTATTTGTAATCCCACATCGGCCCGTGTGTAGGTATACTCCAAATCAGTTTCTATGGAAAATTGATCATTTAACTGCAGTGTCCCTTCGGGACGTAGGGTTACATGAAATTCAGTATTTTCCCTTCTATCTGTATAATACCGCAATCGGACGCCCAGATCATAAGAATAAGGTAGCTCTGTATTTTCTAGTGACTTAAGAAATCCTGATATCTGTACTCGAGTAAATCCCATCCTAAGGCTATCTTCCAATGTTGACTGCTGATCGCCACCCACGCTATCGGCTAGTATTGCTAATGTATCTCCGTAATTAAAATAACTGGTATTATAAATATCCAGCGCCCCACCAAATTGATTATAGCCCGACTGGATGGAACCATACACAGTACCAAAATCTTCTCTATATTCTCTATACGTCAGTTCATCATTATGAGCGGATGCATGGGTAAAATTTAGTCCGTAATCCCTGTTTTCCTCCGCTCCATTGTTCAAAAAGACATCCAAACGAGGGGTAATATATCTACCAAATGATAACTTGACCATATTGTGATTTAGTGAAGAAGGACTTACTGGGTCAAGCCTTTTGATGGCAGGAGGAACGGGGTCAAAATCTGTGCTGAGGTATCTAAATAGCGAATTATATTCGAAATCACTTACTGAAGGAGGGGTAATTTGGGGTGAAGGAGGGGTAAGGAATGGTTTTTCGCTGTCAATGACGTCTTCAATTCTATCGTTCTCTAAAACAAGTGTATCCTGTCCAGCTAATGGATCACCTTGAGAAAAAACGCTCAAGGTCGAACATAGGATAAATGCAACGAAAACTACTTTGTACATAAGATTTTGGGTTGAAAATGGAAGAATCAGGGTTCTTCAGGATTTGGAGTTGAAGGTTGAATATCTCGAGTATTTTCTTCTGCTTCAATTTCTCGTAGTCTTTGCATAGCTTTCTCTTGGATATCTGGAAAATTGGCCTCATTGATCAAACTTTCCAGCACTCCTTTAGCCTGAAAAGTTTCACCGAGTTTGTAATTGGCTTCAGCTACAACGAGAAAAGCTTGAGCTTTCAAATAATTAAAGCTAGGATAGGTATTGTTCATATATTTCCCAGCTTGTTTTACCTCCTCATATCTCTCCTGATCGTACAGGATGCGGATAATTATATATTGGCTTCTCGCTGCCCATTCATTATTGTACTCCTGTTCTACTTCTTTTAATGTATTGATGGCATTGTTGAGTTGCCCTTGTTTGTACATAGCTTCTCCCATTTCTACTTTTGCCCTCGTCCTGGAATCTACATCTACCTGGGGATTGCGTACAATTTCTTGTAGTACTTGCTGTTCACGTGAGAAATCGCCTAAGGCTCTGTAGTTTTTGGCGAGGCCAAAATTAGCCTGAACCCTATTGGGGATAGCCTGAGCCAGATTTGCCATCATTTGATATAGTTCAATACTCTGCGGGTATTGTTGTTGATCAAAATGAATTTCAGCAGCTTCTAACAGTGCGGTATTTGTAAAATCATTTTTCATGGAGGCGCGATATATCAATTGATAATCGTTGAGTGCGCTGGTAATATTATTTATTGCTTTATACGATCTAGCACGGTAAATAAGTGCTTCGAAATAATTGGACCCATTGGTAAAATTCTGAATATAATCTGTAAACTGATTAATGGCTGATGTGTAGTTTTGTGAAAAATATCTGTCCATTGCCGTATTAAAGGTCAATTGGGCAGTATTTTCATTAAGTTGGGGATTTCGTTTGCGATAATCCTGAAGAATTTGATCAAATTCATTGGGAGGAAGTAATCCTGAGAGATTATCAAGTGCTATCTGTGCATTTTTTCGATCAGATCCATAATTGGAAAGAATTCTCTTAAAATAATTTATGGCTGCATTCACGTTATCGGAATTATACGCTGCAAGTGCTAACCTTGCCAATGCATCTGGTGCTAATGGACTTTGTGGGTATTGTCTGACCAACATATCTGCATACGAGGCACCTTTTCTATATTCTTTCAGCCATGTAATATAAATCTCCGAAATTCGATCTAAGGCATTATCTCTCACTGGAGAATCTCTATACTGGCGAATCAATTGATCGAAGGTCTCAACTGATTTTGTGTAATTTCTTCTTCTGTAATACCCTTCAGCCATTTGGTACAGTGCTTCGTCCTGAAATGCCTTACCGAGTCCTGTAACTTTATTGTAATAGGTATTTGCCTGGTCGTATTTACGCAATAAAAACAAACAATCTCCCGCCCTCAGATATGCATCTACCAATACCCTTTGTTGAGTATTGGGACTTGCCATCCTGGTAAATTGGTCAAAGTAGTTTAATGCCTGATTGTAGTTTTTTAGTTTGAAATAGCTCCATCCCAGACTATAATATGCTGCTCCATAATAGCTATGAGTCTTGGCACCAGGCTGGTTCAGATATCGTTGATATAAATTCGCCCCTCTTTCAAAATTGTCTTGTCTAAAAGCAGATTCACCTAACCAATAATAAGAGGATAGTATGATTTCCTGATCCTGACGATTGTCGACTGCCTTTTGAAGATAGGTATCTGCTTGAGAAAACTCTTTTTGCTCATATAATTCAAGGCCGTAATAATAATTTACTTGTTGATATAAGAGTTTTGACCTTGGGGTATTTCTGGGAATAGACTCAAAATACTTTATCGCTGCAGGGTAATTTTTATTTTGCAACCAAACTTCACCGAGTAATGTCCGTGCTTCATCAATGTAGGGAGCATCTGGAAAATACTGTTCTATATCTACCAGAGCTTTTCTGGCAGCTTCAAAGTCTTTAGTAGCAAAAGCTACTTTAGCATATTGAAAATATGCATCCTTTGTTATGTCATCCTGGGTCAATGGAAATCCATATTCGTCTTTTCTAATACCTTTTAGAAAAGCAAACTTTGCATTTTCCAGATCGTTTACTTGCAGATAAGAAAAGCCCAAATAATAGGAACTCAATTGCGAAATAGAATCTTCGACTGTAAGTACTTTCTTGAGTGAGGGAATTGCCTCTGTAAAATCCTCTAAATCATAGCTCGCATAACCCAATCGGAAATAGTCGATACGACTCATTTTCCCTCCCCGCTGAAGATATTCTCCAAAATACTTCACTGTATTTTCATAATCATTTTGTTCGTAACTAGCATTGGCTACCAAATGATATAGCTGAGGATCTTCTCTCCTTCGTTGGTCGTTGATCATCTCATCAGCTAGTTCGAAAAGCTCATCGTATTCTTTTAGTTTTAAGAGCGTATTGGCTAAATACAACCGAGTTTCATTTCCGTATTTTCGGGAGTTATCCAGTGCTTTTAATGCAGCATAAGCCTGACCATATTCTTCGCGTTGATACAGTAATACAGCTTTGTAGTACCTTGCATCCTCTTGATAAGGATTTTCATAATAACTAAGCTGGTTAAAAAATCGTATAGCTGCCTGCTCCTCTTCCTCTCGCTTCAACTCATCCATAGGGTCTTTCTTCTTCGCAAAATATGCATATCCCAACATGAATAGTGCCTCATCTTCCTGATCTTTGGGAAGGACAAAGGCAGTGTGGGCTTCTTCCAATGGAGGAATGGCTTTATCAAACTCTTTTCTATCGAAGTAATATTTACCCTGGTAGTAATAAATAATGCTGGTTCGAGTATTTTCAGGATAATCCTTGACATATTGGTTCATGAGAAGGATTGCATCATTCCTTCGTATTTCATAAGCACTGACAGCTTGATAAAATCTCGTCAGAGTATGTAAGTCATTGTTTATACCTCTTCTGAGACCGACCTCCTGTTCTGCCTCTAGAAAATCCTTAAATACCTGATAGGCAGCTCCATATAAACCTTTTTCAAACAATTCTTCCCCCGATTCAAATATATGTAGATAAGCTGTCCGAGGCGCAGACTTCTCAGGATAAGCTGTAGCTTGGGCCATAAGGAGGGAAGGTGCATAGAATAGCAGCCATGTAGTAACCAGGATGTAATACTTCATGAACTTTATATAATTCAAATACATTATATATTAAAGGATATGTTGTGTGATACGATATCAGCCAGAATTTTGTTTGTTGCTGTATTCATTCAACTCATCGGATATTGTACATAATTTTACCGAAAATTCAATATTATTAGCCAGCCAAGTACTTGAAATCCCTCCAATTAATCAATGATAAACACCAATAATTCTTTCAAGTGTATAAGAAAAACACTTATTTGAAAATTAATACAGATAGATCTCAGGGGCAGGGCAAACGCACTAAAATCTTTAACAGCTGCTAGTCAGTAGCTTAAGCTGATTCAATATATAATTATTTTAATCATAATTAACTAACAATGAATCATTTATAAAATTTGGTGCGTTTGCCCTGTCTCAGGGGTTTACACTTGGCGAAGCGCATAATTCTTGGTAAAATAAGAAATTATCGCATCTGCTCCCGCCCTTCTTATAGATATTAAACTTTCTTGTACAACTGATTCTTCTTCCAACCATCCTTGCTGGGTTGCAGCTTTTAACATGGCATACTCTCCACTTACCTGATAAGCAACGATGGGAAGCAGGGAAGCAGTTTTTAAGTCACTGATCACATCCAGATAGGGCATTGCTGGTTTTACCATGAGGAAATCGGCTCCCTCTTCTGAATCCAATATTGCTTCTCTTAGCGCCTCTCGGCGATTAGCGGGATCCATCTGATAGGTTTTTTTATCACCCGCTTTAGGAGCAGAATCCAATGCATCACGAAAAGGACCGTAGAAAGCACTCGCATACTTTGCTGTATATGCCATGATACCAGTTTCAGAAAAACCTTCCTGATCCAAGGCATCTCTTATTGCTCCAATCCTGCCATCCATCATGTCGGAAGGACCAATGATATCCGCTCCAGCTTGTGCTTGTGCCACACTCATTCTTGCAAGAATAGGTAGTGTTTCATCATTCAGGATTTTACCTTCTGAAACAAGACCATCATGCCCATCAGAACTATATGGGTCCATCGCAACATCAGTAATTACGCAACATTCAGGAAATCTTGTTTTAATTGTATGTATATAGTTCAGGTAGAAATTGTCTTTGGCATAGCTGTAGGAAGCTACTTGGTCCTTGAAACGTTCAGGAACCGCTGGGAACAATATAAATGTATATATCCCCAAGCTTAAGCATTCCTCAATCTCTGCCAGCAACGGGTTCAAGCCCAGCCTTGAAATTCCTGGCATCGATTCCACAGGAATCGTTTGATCCCTTTCAGGTATAATAAATAACGGATAAATTAATTGGTCTAATGTGAGTGCTGTCTCCTGATTTAATCCCCTAATCACCTTGCTACTTCGATTCCTCCTTGGCCGTATTCGCATATAAATTGCTGTAATTAATATTTTACCTGTTTCAGCTTATCTAAATCCCTGATGTTAATTGTACTCATATTTGTCGTTACAATCCCGTCTTCTTTGAATTCAGATAATACGCGAATTACGCATTCTTTGGATGTACCCACAATATTTGCAAGATTTTCTCTGGAAATGGCCATAGAAAAATCTTTATTGTCTTTTTGATGGTACTTTTCTTCGAGTAACACTAACGCATCGGCTACCCTTTTTCGTACGGTATCATAAGCCAGATGAAGCAATTGTTCTTCTTTCTCTAACAGATTGTGCGAAATCATCTGAATGAATTTATGTGAAACCATACGGTTGTTGTACATCAGTGAGAAAAAATCTTCCTTGGGGATTAGAACAATCTCTGTGTCTTCCAAAGCCATTGCAGACTCGGGATAAGAAGTATCTTGCAAAAGTGCCAGATATCCCAGAAAATCCCCTTTCCGATGAAGACTGGTAATGAATTCTTTCGCATCTTCGTTGGTCTTATAGGTCTTTACTTTCCCTTTTCGGATAAATAACAGGTTTAAAGGGAAACTCTTTTCCTTGTAAATAAAATCTTTAGCCTGGTAGAATCTCACCTCTCGGTTCTCAGACAGCTTTTCTAACGCTTCCTGGGTACGAGCCTCATTGATAAATTGATTAAGCCCTTCTTCATTTTGTTCAAATTCCTTATGTGTAATTTGACTCTTTTTGAGTCGAGTCTCTACAGCATCTAACAGGTCTACATCCTCAAATGGCTTTGTGAGATAGTCATCTGCCCCCATGCTCATCCCTTTGCGCATGTCAGTACGCTCTGCCTTTGCGGTCAAAAAAATAAATGGGATACCGGCCGTATTTGGATTTTTGCTTAATATCCTCAATACCCCATATCCATCCATTTCGGGCATCATAATATCACATATAATAATATCCGGCTTACATTCATGTGCCTTTCTTACTCCGTCTTTGCCATTTTCTGCTGTAGATACCTCGTAACTGGCAAGTTCCAGGATCTCTGCCGTATTTTCTCGCATCGCGGGATTATCCTCTATCAATAAGATCTTTTTCATTTTCTGTCCCTTTATCAAAGTGGAAAATATATCGTAAAAATTGTCCCATTATGTTCTTTACTCTGAAAAGTGATGGTTCCATTCATAAGTTCTACATATCGTTTGACTATACTGAGTCCCAGTCCTGTACCTTTGATATTTGTGGCATTATGTGCTCGAAAAAACCGCTCAAACATATGTTCGTGTTCTACTTCGGGGATTCCAATGCCCTGATCTTTTACCTTGATACATATACCTTTTTCGTCTTTTTGAGTAATAAGATTAATGGGGTCTCCTTCTTTAGAATATTTAATCGCATTTGAAAGCAGATTAATCAAGATGTTTGTCAGCAATTGATTATCCAGATGTACCTGAGTAGCATCACCCTTGTAATTGAATACAATATGTTGTCCTTCTTTTGTCTCCTGTTGCATATCCTCAACCATCTTTTCACAAAAAACTCTCAGGTCGAAATTTGTAGGATTGCTTTTTATCAGACCTTCATCTAGTTTCTCAATGGAAAGAAAATCATTCAGAATATTAGTAAGGTTCTGCACGGATGATTTAATCCTGTTAATATGTTTAACCCTTCGATCCTGCTGATCTTCTTTGATATATTTCTCAATGAGAGATGCTGAAGACAAGATCGTACTCAGAGGAGTGCGAAACTCATGAGAAGCAAGTGATACAAATCGAGATTTTAATTCATTCAGTTGTTTTTCTTTTCTCAATCCCTGCTCCAATTCATCTTGACTTTTTCGCAGTGCCTCTTCTATATTCTTTCGTTCTCTTATTTCATTTTGCAGGTTTTTATTTGTTAACTCCATATTTTTCATGGCCATAGCGAGTGCTTCGGTTCTGGCTTCAACCCTTTTCTCAAGTTCTTGATTGAGTAGCCTAATCTTTTTCAGATTATTGGCTTGTTGAATACTATATCTGATAGAGCGTTCCAATCGTTCAGGTGTAAGTGAATCCTTTACCAAATAATCTGCTGCTCCCGCTTTGAGTGCTAGTTCATCGATCTCAATTCTTCCTTCCCCCGTTAACAAAATTAAAGGGGCTTCACAACCAATAGATACGGCATCGCGAATGATATCCAGCCCACTGTCTGAATTGAGGTGATAATCTATCAAATACACATCGTGATTTTTGAGGCTTATAAACTCAATCCCCTTTTGATAATTTTCAACCCAATCCACAGTATATTGCCTGTGATTGATATCTTCGATTAGATCTCTGGTTATGATATAATCGTCTTCATCATCATCTATCAGTAATATCGAAATTAACTCCACCAATTAATTGTATTTATAATTAAAAAAATCTTGTATATAAGCTATTAACAAGATAATATATTTATATTTTAGGTAGTTCTACGATTTCGAACCAATATTTACCCAAAGTATTCATCACTTCTACCAGGGATTCAAAGGTAACAGGCTTAGAGATAAAAGAACTTACGCCCA
>CAZZEC010000010.1:0-64641 GCA_964652565.1 uncultured Bacteroidia bacterium | reverse complement strand
ATGGCCCATTGGTATAAGTTGAAAATAGTTTGAGCTGTTTCTTCATCTCCTGAAGTATTGAGTCTGCGAATATGATAATTTAGGAGTAATTTAAAGATTTCTTTTTTGGTGGATTCTGGTAGATGTTGTGATACTTCTACGATCCATTGGATGATGTCTGTAGCTTTTGCATCATGAGTCCCTTGGAATAGCAGGTGAATTTGCCAATGGATTTGCAACAATTTCATATCATCGAATGCTTGCTGAGCACTGATCATTTCGTAAGCCTGTTGTAATAATGAATTATTAATTTTTTGAGGGAAAAGTGCTGATAGCGTTTCATTTGTACACTCTAACTCAATCTTTTCATGGACCCACCATGCATCAAATGAATCGTATAACTCGTCGACACAAATAGGTTTTAACCCATGTGCATATTGAAGTTGGTATTGTATCATCTCATGCACCAAGAGATATTTTCTTCTAAAATAATCTGCATTTTTCAATGTTTCAGATTCCATCTCTTTCTTGAGTTTGCGATAATAGCTGAGAAATAAGTCATGGGCCTCACGTTGCCTATATTCTTTGAGGAGATATAAGGGTTTTTGACTTAGATCTGATCTAAAGGATTCGATGGCAAGATATTCTTCTATCAGAGCGCATACATCCCGAAATAGCTTTCTAAGCCTTCCGTCATTGTAAGGAGTATCTGGGTACAGAAGACTCCAAATGTTGGAGTCATCAATTGTTCCTTCCGACGTCAATACTATTTCTGCGAGACGTTTAACATATTCTTGTCTGTTTTCCAGTTCGTAACAAATCCATTTTAACAACTTACTTTTTTCCTTATCATTTAAATATGTAAGCGTATTCCATAATTTTCTTGATTTTGCTGGCATGATGCGAATATTTCATAATACTAAGAGATATGAATGATAGACGCTGCTGGAATGATAGAGACAAGTGAGAAAAGACAAATAATTATGCGCGTAAATTTTTTTGGGAAATAAGATCTGAAATTAATTGTTAGCCATTTGACAAACAACATGTTAACTAAAATGCGAAGTTAAAGTATTATAAATAGATATGCCTTTAATTTCATTAAGATCGATCAAATATCAAAATAGTATTTTTGGAAAAGAGTATCTTTAGTTATTATGTATAGAACATGATGAGTACAAACTTGAATATTTCGTTTTTAATTATGTGGCCATTGCTTATTATGTTGAGTAATATAAAAGTATGTTTGGCTCAACAAACTCTTACCCTACATTGGAAACAACCTATACAATCTTCGCCCACTGTAGATTATCTCATGGGAAAGATGATGTATCCCAGCGCAGACATATTGCGAGTTGATAGGGATAATATACCTGACAAAACCGGTACAAACGTTTCAACCTGGGAATTGGATAAGGAAATCCTTCCGGAATTTGTTAGGAAGAATCCTTCAGGATACAGTTATTTATGTAGGCTTGAGCGCAAAATTGAAAAAAAAGCACCTTTAGGAATATGGATGAGAGTTGGAGAGGTAAATGCTTGGGAATATTACAACAGGCAAAATATGTACGTACAGTTAAAAATTTTTGGATTTAAGTAGGATCTTGGAGAATATATATGGAACAGGAATTATCTGTGAGATGGAAACATATGGAGCACTGGCTGGAAGAAAGGTTTGGGAAACAACTTTCGCTGGAAGGAATACTTTTTTTAATTGGAGTGAGAGAATTAGGTGCTCAGCCCCAGGACTTTAGTAAAGAACAGAAGGTTGACCTTATGCATATCGCGATTTGTAAGCTTCTATCCCTGTCGGGTTATTATGAATTGACGCATACCGACCAGGAAGGATGGCCACATTGGAAATTGCTAAAACCTCTTCCTCATACTGATATTTTTAGTCAGGAGTATCTCCTTAAAGAACACATACTTAGTTACTTTGAGTCCGAAGGGATCTTTAGTTCCTAGAAGCCTAGTTTATATGCTTTGACCCTATCCTACTGAATCTGACCCCAAACTCAGATTCATATGAGAAAAAGATAAATAATGGTTTACCTACGATATGATTCTCTGGTACAAACCCCCAATATCTACCATCTTCTGAATTGTGTCGATTGTCTCCCATCATAAAATAATAATTCATTTCAAAAGTATATGTATCACTGGATTGACCATCGATTAATACCTGTTGATTGGTAACATCTACATCGAGTTCGTGACCTTCATAGGCTTCAATTATTCTAGCGTATAAGGATACATTTTTGTTATTCAAGGGTATAGTCATACCCTTTGCCGGAATAACAATAGGCCCAAAATTATCAATATTGTGTTTAAACAATTGTCCTTGAGAGTTACCGTATTGAGGATATACTTTACCTACTTCGTCGTATCGATCCTTGGGTTGATATAGAATCTCGAAGTCAGTCACATTGCTAAAACTTTTAACTTTCTCGGCAATATCTTCAGGCATCCAGAACAGATAGACGTTTTGATCGATCTGTACGAAGTTAGGGTTATCGCTATTGAGTTTACGAAATCCTAATTCTTTCATACGGCTGTAAGGAAATCCCGTACCGTTGGTGGTTACACGATATTGATACTGCATATTAGGAGGATTTTCTCCTATTTGATCATTGATATAGATCTGTTGATCTTTAATCTCAAATTTATCTCCCGGGATAGCAACGCATCTTTTGATATAATTTTCTTTTAGGCTTACGGGTTTTACAAAACCTGCGCCATCATTTAAATCCTGGATGTCGTGGGCAGGAAAATTAAACACCACGATATCATTGCGCTCTACTTTTTCTAATCCGGGAAGTCTAAAATAGGGGAGTCTCACAACATCGAGATATGATGGGAGGATGGTATTTCCGATCTTGATTTTATTGTGGACGAATGGGACAGCAAGGGGGACCATAGGCATACGAGGACCGTAGTGAAATTTACTTACAAATAAAAAATCCCCAGCCATTAACGTGCGTTCCATAGAACTCGTGGGAATCATGAATGCCTCAATGAAGAATGTTCGTATGATAAGAGCGGCTACACCTGCATACAAAAATGCATCAGCCCATTCTCTGATTCCTGATTTTTGTGGGATATTTTTGTGAGTATCTGGAGGGCCGAGATATTTTGACTCTTGGTCCCATCCGACTTTGGGGAAATAATAAAATGGAAGTATCACCGCCAGCGTATGTTGCCCAAAGGTATATTTACCAAATGATTTTACGATTTCAATATTCATTGAAATCTTGATAAGCGTTCTCACCACAGGGATAAGTGTTAGCACAACCCACCATGCTGGTTTTCCTATTATTTGAAGCCAAACATAATCGCTATATACAGGTATAAAGGCTTTCCACCCTTGCTCTCCTGCTTTTTGGAATAGACCATATAATCCCACCCTGATTCCTAAAACAAGTAGGGCAAAAAGGCTATAGTAAAATATTGCAGCGCTGCTCATAATCTTTTGACTACAGTATGTCAGTACGTTTAGCGTTAGATCAACTCCTTAGACCCAACTTTACCAGTAAAATACACATTCAATACTGCAATGATAACTTTTTCTGAACAAAGTTGTGAGACAGGGGTAGTAAAAATTATTAATTTGCCTAAAATAATTGAGATATGCATGTTTTAGGTCTTCAATTAGACATACTGTGGGAAAATCCTTCCGCAAATCGAGCAAAGGTTAGTGAAATGCTTAAGTCAATGCAAGTGGCATCGGATCTGATCATTTTGCCAGAAATGTTTTCTACTGGATTTAGTATGAACGCAATAGAAATGGCAGAATCTATGAATGGGGATACAATTCAATGGATGTGTAACGAAGCGAGAAAATATCAAACGCATCTCGCGGGAAGTCTTATAATAGAAGTAAATGGCAGATATTATAATAGATGGGTAGTTGTCAATGAAAAGGGGTTGATATCAACGTATGA
This sequence comes from uncultured Bacteroidia bacterium, assembly GCA_964652565.1. Classification (GTDB taxonomy): domain Bacteria; phylum Bacteroidota; class Bacteroidia; order J057; family J057; genus JBCCTX01. The sequence continues at coordinate 60,721 of CAZZEC010000010.1, read as the reverse complement.
CAAAAGGTATCCCTTTTCATTGGCGGGCGAGGATCAATATTATAGCCCAGGGAGTTATAAAACCATTTTCCAGATTGGTGAATGGAGGATATGTCCGATGATCTGTTATGATTTAAGATTTCCTGAATGGAGTAGAAATAACCCAAATGAAGAAGGACGATATGATCTATTGGTATATGTAGCAAACTGGCCATCGACCCGCATAGACCATTGGACTACGTTGCTGAAAGCCAGAGCTATCGAAAATCAATCGTATGTTATGGGAGTAAATAGGGTAGGTCAGGATCATTCATCACTCAATTACAATGGGTATTCTACGATTATCGATCCATTAGGCAAAGATCTTGTATGTCTCAAGGAGCAGGAAGGGGTAGTAGAATGTACCCTGGAAATTGAAAATGTACATGCTGTAAGAGATAAACTACCATTTCTCAAAGACCAGAAGATTCCACTGTAAAAAAAGCCCCTGTGCTTCCCAACACAGAGGCACTTAACAACCATGAAAACATCCGATTCAAATATAAGGAATTTTTTGGTTTGTCAGTCACCCAATAAATGTCTCAAAAAAGACTATTTTCAATTCCGATAAAATTTTTATGCGAGGACGTCCTCGCTAAACTTAATCTGACCATTTTGAGCGATCACTTTAATCTGAGCATCTTTGCTAATTGTGCCAGCTAAAATTTCCTTTGAAAGAAGATTTATTACTTCTTTTTGTAGTATTCTTTTCACAGGCCTGGCGCCAAATTGGGGGTCATACCCCAGATTTCCTATGACATCCAGTGCTTCATCAGTAAAACTGAGATGTATGTTGAGATCCTCAAGCTTTCCGATCAATTGATGTGCCTGCAATTCTACAATTTGTCTGAGGTCTTCACTACTTAATGGCGCAAACACGATAATTTCATCAATTCTATTTACAAATTCTGGTCTCAGTTGCTTTTTGAGCATTTCCAAAATTTGTTCTTTGATGATGACCATCAATGCTTCTTTGTTTGTCTCATCCAACTCTTCATATTTTTCCTGTATGTAGTGAGAACCCAAGTTGGAAGTCATTATTACAATGGTATTAGTAAAATTGACAGTCCTTCCTTTGTTGTCAGTCAATCTTCCATCGTCCAATACTTGTAACAATACATTAAATACATCGGGATGAGCTTTTTCAATTTCATCCAGTAATACAACAGAATACGGCTTTCTTCTCACGGCTTCCGTTAATTGTCCTCCTTCATCATACCCTATGTATCCTGGAGGCGCTCCTACCAGTCTACTCACAGTATGTTTTTCTTGATATTCGGACATATCTATTCTCACAATATTCCGCTCATCATCAAACAAAAACTCTGCGAGTGTTTTTGCCAATTCAGTTTTACCCACTCCCGTAGGCCCCAGAAAAATGAACGAGCCAATAGGCCGATTGGGGTCTTGTAATCCTGCTCGACTTCTTCGAATAGCATTTGACACGGCTTCTATTGCTTCATCCTGACCTACTACCCGCTGATGTAATTCATCTTCCAGACGCAGTAATTTTTGTCTTTCACTTTCTACCATTTTGCTGACGGGTATTCCAGACCATCGAGAGATAATATCAGCGATGTCCTCTGCTTCAACCTCTTCCTTCATCATTCTCAAGTCTGCTTGAAACTCATCCAGTTGTTGTTTGAGGGTTTCAATTTTGTTTTCTTCCTCTACCATTTTGCCGTATCTGATCTCAGCAACTTTTCCAAAGTCTGCTTCACGCTCGGCTTTTTCAGCTTCTAACTTATAAGCTTCAAGTTTCTGTTTGGATTCCCGAATATTCAGGATGATATCCTTTTCCTGCTCCCAATGTGCCTTTAGTCTTTTCCTTTCATCATCGAGATTGGCTATTTGTTCGTCTATTTCAGTTATTTTCTGAATTTCATTTTCTCTTTTTAGCGCTTCTCGTTCAATTTCCAGATAGCGTATTTTCCTTTCTACTTCATCCAAGGCCTGCGGCATAGAATCCATTTCCAGACGAAGCTTAGCTGCAGATTCATCTACCAGATCTATCGCTTTATCTGGTAAAAAACGATCTGAAAGGTACCTGTCAGATAGTTCTGCCGCAGCAACTATCGCTCCATCGGTTATTCTCACTCCATGGTGTACTTCGTATTTTTCTTTGATTCCTCTCAGGATAGAAATCGTATCTTCTACAGAAGGTTCATCTATAATAACGGATTGAAATCGTCTTTCTAGTGCCTTATCCTTTTCTATATATTTCTGGTATTCATCTAAGGTAGTGGCACCTATGGCACGAAGTTCACCTCTGGCAAGGGCTGGCTTGAGGATATTTGCCGCATCCATTGCCCCATCCGTTTTCCCTGCACCTACAAGGGTATGGATCTCATCTATGAAGAGGACGATGGCCCCCTCAGCTGCAACTACTTCTTTCACAACGGCCTTAAGCCTCTCTTCAAATTCTCCCCGAAACTTAGCTCCTGCTATCAATGATCCCATATCCAATGAGAAAACTGTTTTAGACTTGAGATTTTCAGGGACATCTCCCTGGATGATTCTATGAGCAAGTCCTTCGGCAATGGCAGTTTTACCTACTCCTGGTTCCCCTACTAGCACTGGATTGTTTTTGGTACGTCGGGATAATATCTGTATTACACGACGAATCTCATCTTCCCTACCAATTACTGGGTCCAATTTACCCTTGCGAGCCATTTCATTGAGGTTACGTGCATATTTCTGAAGCGCATTATATTTTGCTTCAGGGTTTTGATCTGTTACACGTTCTCCCCCTCGTATTTCTTCTATTACCTTCTTAAGGTTTTTCTCTGAAATACCTTGCTCCTTTAGTAAAGTACCCACTCCATTTCCCGTTTTTACGAGTGCAAGCAATAAATGCTCGATGCTAATAAACTCATCCTGGTATGTTCCCGCTTCTTTATTTGCTTCCTCAAGTACCTGGTGGAGATCATTTGAGATATATTGTCCCCCTGTAGCTCCCGTTACTTTGGGATATGAATCAATCTTTTCCGTCAATTTTTGAGCAAGAAATCCTGGATTCACCCCTAGTTTTTTTAATATATAGGGAATGATACTTTCTTCTGCTTCCAGCAAGGCTTTCAACAAGTGCCCAGTCTCAACCGCTTGTTGCTTATACTCTTTAGCGATTTCTGCAGCTTGTTGTATCGCTTCTTGTGCTTTTAATGTATAGTTATTCAAATTCATAATTCAATCTCTATTGCTATTATCCCCTTGCAAAAATATTTCCATACACGAATACATGCCAAAACGACATTTTTGAATGCCATTTAGTCAGTTTGATATGTCTTTTTTACTTAGAAAGGGAGACCTGGAAAGAGTAGTTGTTATGCTGTAAGCTTGTTGTAGTATGTGCAATTCATTTTATAGTTCCACTGTTGGGTACATGTATGCAATATACAAACATTTTATATGCTAGTTAATATATTAATTAAAAATAATCACAAATGAATTATGACTAATGAATCTCAGTAAAGCCCTCCGTTATATACATAGATATTAAGTGCTACTAGATATTTATAACTCTTGATATTATCATATATCATAAAGTATTATTATGACTGAAAAATAAATTAATTGATAATATATACATGTAAGAATAATGATTAATAATTATAAAAAAATTGATTAAATACATTAAATATTTACTGTAGTAGATTTTGAAGATATTATTTTAAATATTTAGCATGTTAGGTTTAATTAATAATAAATGTATTTTTATGCACAATTGAAGTAGGAAATATGACGGTTCATACAATTTTTATGTTGGTTAGATCGGGTGGGATATATTTATATGAAATAAATATATTTGTTTTAGACATCTCAAGCAAAGTATCTCGTACATCTTAGTGCCAACTTAGTACCAAGCAAATGAATCGTCTCAAACTGCTACTTTTGACAGTAGCATCTACCGTCTTGTCCCCTATCTGGGGATATGCCTACACACTGCCCCTATGCACAGATTCTCTATTGTCATCAGAGAAATTGGAAGTACATCTTCCATCAATTGTTGAGCCTTATTCCGACACAGACAAATGGATCAATCCCGCTGTATTATATATCGGAGGAAATGGAGATATTGATGATGATCAGCAAATTATCAATAACATTGAAGCATGGGGATACGAAGTTACATTTGAGCAAGTAACCCAAAGTGGTCAGTTTACGGTGGATGACATAGGTGAAACAGATATCATTTATATATCCTCTAGTGTTTCTTCTGGTGATATCGGTAACACGTTATTAGAAGCTGATATACCTATAATATTGGGAGAACATTTATTATTTGACGATATGAAGCTTACTTCTGGTAGTGATCTGGGAAGTTCTTTTGCATCCGATATACAAATACTAGATGATGAACATCCCATTGTAAACGGATTTGAAATAGGTATTGTCAATGTATTTGGTTCGGAGAGTAAATCATTAGGCTGGGGAAAACCATCTGTCTGCGCCGATCGAATTGCCTCTCTCTCAGATAACAATGAACACCTATCGATCTTTAGTTACGATCCAGGTGATGTCTTGGTTGATGGCTCGCTAGTGGTAAATAAGAGAATTGGATTTTTTGCAAGGGCTCAAGAACAGGAGTCATTCAGTGAGGAAATCTACATATTACTTAGGCAGGCCTTCGCCTATGCACTTAGCGAAGAAATATATGACACTGGAGGATGTGATGATCAACAAAGTGATCCTTTTTATTGCGAAGGTGGTTTAGGGGCTGCAAGCTCGTACAATCTTATGGTATTGGGGAATGCTACTCAAATAGGTGGTAGCAGTGGGGGGGCAGTTCAAGGTAAAGTTGCCGTTGGTGGGAACCTTTCTGACTTGAATGCTAATATAGGTCAGGATTTTGAATCGGGAAATAATCTGGAAGATGACGCTACATCCAGGACATTAGTTGTTGGAGCTGATATAGGAAATTCTCAAAATGCGCAAATTGGTCATGGAAGGTTCAGCTTTACTGGTGGTTTTAGTGGGTCGATTACCGTATTTGATCCTGAAGCACACAATGAAGAGTTATATTTAGCTGATTTAGATTTAGGTCTAGTAGATAAATATCGGCAAACTCCTCCTTTTGATTTCGCCTATGTTCGGTTTCAGATGAGTGAATTTTCTCAATCTTTAGTTTCTCTGGATGCTGAATCTTTCTCCTCGGCTATAGAGGGCAATGCAGAATTAGAAGGTTCTACGTTAGTATTCGATGGGCAGGAGGAAGATAAAGAGATCTATCTTTTTTTACTCGAAGGAACGGAGTTTTCTGGAGCTGATAAAGTTGAGTTAGCCGAAATAGGGGCTCATGCAACGCTAGTTATCAATATTGCAGGTAGTGTATTTGATTTAGAGAATATAGATTTTGGCGCTATGGAGACTTTTGCAGGACAGGTGATATTTAATTTTTATGAAGCGCAATCACTGAGAGTAGGAAATTTTTACGGAACCATTCTCGCTCCTCAAGCTGCATTAAATGCCAGTAATTTCTCAATGCAGGGACAACTTATTGTAAATACAGTTAGCGTCTTGGATGATTTTACCTTATACAATGTACCATTTAGAAGATGTATTTCTCCAGTGGTTGCTCAGGGTATTGATTATGGAGATGCCCCTGCAAGTTATGGACAGGCTTGGCATATATATAATGGAAACTCTTCTCTGATATCTTATCTAGGTACCTCAGTGGATTATGAATCATCAGGATTTGAAACTAATGATGCAGGAGGAGACGATTTTGATAATCTTGACGATGAAAATGGAATCGAATTTATCGGGGGTGCCTTAGCTTCTCCTGGAGAAAGTAAAACACTTGAGATAACGGTATTTAGTAATTTTCAGGATGTATTTGTAAACATTTGGGTAGATTTTAATCAGGATGGTGTATTTGATCCTGAAGAGGAGCGAGTGGTAGAAAACGAAGAATTTGATCAGAATCTGCATGATCCGGTAAATTTTGTGTATAACAGATCCGTTCAGTTTACAGTTCCAGAGGATGCTAAATGTGGAGATACCTATTTACGAGTTAGATTGGAAAGTGATCCCACAACTATTCCCACAGGGCAAGAATATAAAGGAGAAGTAGAAGATTATGTATTCACAGTCATATGTATTCAAGGGGGAGAGTATGACTTTGGGGATGCGCCTTCAACCTATGGTATCTCATCACATAAAGTGAATGGTGTAACATCGTTGGGAGATATTGTTGACTCTGAAGAAGGAAACCAAGGTACAATATTTGCAAATGGTGATGATCAAAATGGGGAAGATGATGAAGACGGGGTGGTCTTTGGTAATGGACCTATCATAACTCAGGAAAACGGTTCTTTTCAGGATAAGTTGTATACTGTAACAATTAACAACGAATCTGATAAGACCTTTTACTTGTCTGCATGGATCGATACAGATGCGGATGGAGCATTTGATTCTCAGTTTATTTTTGACCAGGCTTTTGGAATAGGAACTAATCAATCATTTAATGGGCCATCTATTACAATACCTGATAATGAAGAATTATGCGGTGAAGTCGTGATTGTAAGGTTTAGATTATCAGATGTACCTGGAGTTGGAGCATCTGGAGGGGAAGTAGAAGGAGAGGTAGAAGATTATGCATTGATTGTATCTTGTGAGGAAGAATTCTATATAGAACAAGGTATTTTACCAGTAGATTGGTTATCTGTTAGTACAAAAGAGGAGAATGATGGAGTTCGAGTTAGTTGGGTTACTGCATCTGAGATAAATAATTCGTATTTTGAAGTTCAGAGAAGTTCTGATAGTGTACACTTTCAAACAATAGGTACACAGGAGGGTGCTGGTAATAGTAATGAAATACAATATTATTCCTTAGTAGATAAGCAAACTATCTCAGGTACTCAATACTATAGAATAAAGCAGGTTGATTTTGATGGATCATATGATTACTCAAATATTGTATCTATTTCAATTAGTTCTCAACATACTATGAGAATAATTCGAGCATATCCTTCACCTACAGATGGTAAGTTTTGGATTAAGGCTAAAAGTACAAATTTGGGAGAGGCTTCCCTCAATATTTATACGCTTTCAGGTAAACTTGTTTTCGACGTTCAGACCCCAATAGTAATTGGAACATATTCTTACCCATTTGATGTATCTGATCTTCCATCAGGGATTTACATAATTCATTGGTCTCAAGAAGGCTACATACACACTCAAAGGCTCCTTAAGCATTAGACATCATACTCACCTTTACTCTCTCAGTAAGCCCTGCATATGTGGATGTCCATATGCAGGGTTTTTACTTTTTGGTTATGCGCTATTTGAAATGAGAATTAAATGATATGGAATAAATATTTATTCACGCATAAAACTAAAAATAGATAATTCGATAATAGCATTAAATGACAATAATGTTATACATCGAGTATGCAAAAAACAGTATTTCATAAAATACTAAAATGAAAATAAAGAATGGACAAGCCTATTAATTATCAGTATTGAGGTAATGAAAGAGAGTATTAGATACTTACATGATTGATATATCGTATTTGTGTCATAATATACTATATAAAGACAATTAATATTTTTGCACATAAATATTACAGTATATTATTTTTCTATACATGGTATTAAGAAGTGAAATTAATATAATGATAGTTTGAAATATAAAATATAAGAACGCATATAATACATTAATTATCAATGATTTAGCTGTAAGTGATTTAGCGACTTAAATTTGTATTTGATAATATTATTATTTGAAATAAAATGTTATTTAAAATTTCCTATTTATATTTTTTTTACTAATTTTACATCACAGTAAAAGAATAATAAGCCCTTTAAAGGAAATATTGCCCATTCACACTTAAGTATTTAATAAAGAATAACACAGTTATTTTGTGCAGGAGCACAATGCACTTTAAGCCAACTATAGTAATCATTGCTTTGCACATCGGTGAATAGAAACCAAATAAAGCAAAGCAACCAATGACTAGGATTCAGTATTTTTTCATACTGTGTACAGTATGTATTTGTCCCTTGTATCTGTTAGCAATGCCTGGAAACAATGATATACAACATGTATATCTTTATGACCTTGATGATGAAGAAATTCATCAAAAACTCGAAAGTGGAGACCTATTGTCTCTATCTAAACTTCCTCGTCCTTTCAATTTAATGGTAACTGTATCTGGTAATCCAGGAAGTGTGGAAATCCAGGTAGATGGAGAAACTTCATCAACTGTAATTGATAATAGTGCACATTACATGTTCCCTGATGAGAATACTTCCTGGACTCCTCAACCAGGATCATATATTATTACAATAAAGACCTATACGGAACCAAATGGAGAAGGTACCATCAGTGATATATATACGCTGAGTGTAGATGTATGTGATAACGTCTCTAATGGTGGTCATATTGGTGGACACGAAGCACAATGCGGAGCATATGACCCTGGGATCATTTATAATGAAACCTTGCCTTCAGGAGGAAGTGGAACGTTGGAATATGTATGGATGAAAAGTACTACCACATCTATTTTCACTGGCAGTAATAGCAGTGAATGGTCTGAGATCCCGAATAGTAATAGCCCAACTTTGGATCCAGATCCTATTGCCCAGACGAACTACTACATCAGATGTGCCAGAAGAGGAATATGTGATGTATATCCAGGGGAGTCGAATGTGATAAAGAAAGAAGTTATTTCTGAGCCTTGGGTGTTTACCAGTTTAGACCAAAATATCTGTTCGGGTGAAATTGCAAGTATCATTGGAGGGGCTTACCAATCTTTTGAATCACTATCTAATCCTGGATCATACATGGGACATAATGTAATATACAAACCTGGATGGTCTACCTATGGAAGGTTGGTAAGTATAAATGATGGGAGTAGTACTGCTGATAAAGAAAGAAGTTCTTTCAGGGTCGTTGAGGGTCTGTATAATCAGAAGGGGATCTCATTTGAGTCTATCAGTCAACCAGGATATTATCTCCGTGAATCCAATGGATACTTAAAGCTGCATCCCATAGAGAATACTGCTTCATGGAAAGAATCTGTCTCTTTTTATGTTAGGGAGGGTCTTGGAAGTTCTGAAGGTATCTCATTCGAGTCAGTTGAATCCCCTAATAAATACATACGATTATTGAGTAATAATTTGTTCGTGGTAGATGAGCCAGAATCTGATGCAGAGGAGGAGGATGCTACTTTTGTACAGCATGTTGCCTGGGAAGAGGGTGCATTAGAGCTTGAATATGAATGGAGTATTGGAAGTATGCAACCTAAAATTGTCGTTCAGCCCACACGCACAACTGAGTATACATTGACAGCGAATATTGGAGATTGTACGTATCAATCAAAAGTTGAAATAGTTGTAGATAATTGTCAGGTAATATCCAATGATGAATGTGAAGGGGTGTTGGGAGCTGCTGCACCCTATAACCTACTCATATTTGAGGATATATCTTCTATGACAGATGCCGTACAGGGTAGAGTAGCGGTTGGAGGCAATGTACAATTATATAGCATGCAAATTGGCCAGGATCACAATGAGTTGGGGAGTAAAAACCTGGAGAGTGATCCATCTAGGGCGGATTTAATTGTAGGAGGTGATATTATTGCTTCCTCAGGAGTACAGGTTAATCATGGTGGACTCTCTTTCACAGGGAACTTCTTGTTAGATGGCGGAGGATTTACTGTACTGGGAAGTGATGGTCATGTGAATATCAATGAAGACAATGCAGATTCTTATCGCTTGCCCCCGCCTTTTGATTTTAGTTTTGTCAAATTCCAAATGGACAGGTTGTCTCTGGGACTTGCACAATTGACTTCGAATATTCAAGAGACCATATTGGAGGGAACGTATCACAAGACCGGTAATGAGTTGATACTAACAGGTAATGGCGCTGGATATACGGGAACAACGGTGTTTTTCCTGAATGAATCTGATTTTTCATCAGTTGCTACTTTTACATTACAGGATGTATCAATGGGGGCTACAGTGATTATCAATGTTGGAGGAGAGCAAGTAGAGTTAGGGAGTTTTGGTTGGGAGGGATTTGATAGCCATACCAACCGAATTATGTTTAATTTTTATGAAGCTAGTTATGTATCTGTAAGAAGTATGAAAGGGAGTATACTCGCACCCAGCGCAGATTTTCAATCTACGAGTGGTGAAATATGGGGGCAGGTAATAGCTAAAAGTGTCGACTCATATTCCCAGGCTCAAATACATCATCACCCATTTAACGGTTGTATCTTTCCCGTGCTCACATATGGTGATGATTTCGGTGATGCACCTGAAAGTTATCAATCGGCCAGCCATATTTATGATGCTAGTAGAGGAGGACTTATCACTTATATGGGGAGTTTGATCGATTTTGAAACGGACCCTTTCTACACAGTTCACGCATGTGGAGACGATAATGATGTGATGAATGATGAAGATGGGATAACATTTCCTGGAGGAGCTATTGCAGCTCCAGGCGAAACAAAATCGCTGGATATTGTCGTATATAGTGAACTACAGGATGTATTTGTAAACATATGGATGGACTTCAACGGAGATGGTGATTTTCAGGATGAAAATGAGCATATCATCTTTGATGAGGAGTTTGACAATCCCAATAAACCTTCAGGAGAGGTATTTTACCGGACGGTACATTTTACTATCCCTGAGGATGCCGTTTGTGGGCAGACCTTTATGAGAGCAAGATTATTGAGTGATCCAGGAATTGGTGCATATGGAACTGGTGTTACAGGTGAAGTAGAAGATTATATGTTTACGATTAATTGTGATCAGGGAGGAGCGTTTGATTATGGAGATGCTCCATTAATATATGGAGATGCCTCCCATGAGATCCAGGATGGGGTAAGCATTGGAAATACGGTAGATAGTGAATCTGGAACTCAGCATACATCTTTTGCCACAGGGGACGATACACAGGGAGAAGATGATGAGGATGGTGTGATCTTCTTTGATGGACCATTAATCAGGCCCGGAACAGATAAACATTTTACAGTAAATATTCAGAATAGTTCTGGTGTTACGTATTATTTATCAGCTTGGGCCGATACAGATATTGATGGCACTTTTGAAACACAATTGATCAATGATATTCCTTTCGATCAATCCGGGACCTATTCTTCTGCAGAAACCCAAATACCTCTTAGAATACCTACCTCATTTGATTTATGCGGTAAAGAAGTATTTGTTCGCTTCAGGTTGTCGAATGAAGAGAATGTGTCCTACGATACTCAGGACATAAAAGGGGAGGTTGAAGATTACGCTTTAATTGTAACATGTGAGGTGGAGGAATATCAAGAACAAGGGATACTTCCGGTAGAATATCTTTCTTTTGAAGGGGAAGCACACCAACAGCAGGTTCGTCTTACTTGGATTACTGCTACTGAGACAAACAATTCACATTTTGAGATACAGAGAAGTGTAGATGGCGATGAATTTACTGGTATAGGTACAGTAAATGGAGAGGGTACAACTACTGATCCAACTTATTATTCTTATGCTGATACGTATTTGGGTGAAGGAATTGTTTATTATCGGTTAAAACAGTTCGATATTGATGGAAAATATGAATATTCCAATATCATTGAAGTAGTATTAGGTACAAGTTCCGCTGTATTTGCCACGCATTATCCTAATCCAGTGAGAGACCAGCTATATGTAAATTTGAACCGAACGTTTGATTCACGTGTGGAAATTAGCTTTGTAGACATGTTAGGACATGTTGTATCTCTACAGCAACTGAATAATGCTAATCTTGGAAGAGAACATGTAGTATCAACCAGGAGTCTTCCTTCAGGTATCTATATATTGACAATTACAGACGGGATTTACACTTATAAAAGTAAGATCGTAAAAAAATAAATAAGAAATTGGGATTTGTAATAGGTTCAGGATGTTAAGACGAGGGTTAGCAGGAGCCAGTTTAGAGATAATTTATTGCGTATTGTCTCTTCTGGATCCTGCTACTCTCATGTTCATTTTGTGATAGTCTGTGTCATGATGCTTTCAGTATATTAAGTATTCAAAGCATGGGATAATGTAGATGTAACCCCCATTTTCTCAAAATCCTTAAGATAAGCAATAGTTTTTGCATGGAAATCACCCAGTTGATTGAGATTAAGCCCCCAGAGATCTTCTCTTGCCAACAAATCTGTGAGCCATTTCTCGATTATATCAGGTCGATACGTATTCCATAGCTGAGAGAAAGTCAGGGCTTGTTCGTCTTTAATATAATAAGCTTCACCACTTCTGTAGCCTTTGTAAGTATCTCCCTCTATATCTACGGGTTTCAGGAAATATAAATATGCTGCAAATCCCAGCGTCATGAATTTGGGGATCGATGCAAACTTTTCATGGTATCTTGTGAATGTGGGAACAATTCTCATCTTCATTTTACTGGTGTATTGCATGGAAATGTCCAACAAGCGATGTGCTAGAAAAGGGTTACTGAATCGGTCCAATACATCTTTCGCAAACTGAGAAGCACCTTGTATATCATTAGGTAAAGACAAAAGGATCTCTTCGTATAATACTCGTTCAATAAACTGCTTCATCAAAGGATCTTCCATACATTGTCTAATAGTATTGAGTCCGTGTAAATATCCCAATGCTACGCTGATTGTGTGTGCACCATTGAGTAAGCGCAGCTTTCGTTCGCGAAATGGGGAAATATCAGTCGTGAGTAAAATGGAAGAGTCGACAGCAGTAAATGGCAAATCATCTTTCAACGTATCTGGACCTTCTATAGCCCAAAAGGTAAATGGTTCAGTTAGTGTAAATAGCTGATCATTATACTCCAGTTCTTTTAAAGATTCCTCTAGTTTGGAATCTTTGGGAGTACCGGTAACTATTCTATCTACCAACGTATTACAGAATGTATTAGCATCACGTACCCAATCGATAAATGCTGCTTCTAATTGATGTTCCTCAGCCTGTTGAATGATAATCTGCCTTAATAGATCACCATTATTGGTCAATAGCTCGCAGGGAAGTAAGATCAATCCCTTTTGAAGATCTCCATTAAACGTATGATAGCGACGATACAGACATGCTGTAAGTTTTCCTGGAAAACTTTGAGGAGGATGAGCATCCAGTTGGTCGGGCTGGTATTTGAGTCCAGCCTCGGTAGTATTTGAGATAACTACAGATAGCTCTTCTTTATCAGCTACATGCAATACTTGTTCCCAATCTGTAGATGCGCTATAAGCATGTGATAGAGCCGTATTCAGGTAGCTTTTTCGAACTACTTTTCCAGAGTCAAGTCCTTCAATCTGATGTGTGAACACACCCTGTTGTGTGTTAATGATATTGACCCTTCCAGACCCTGTTGAGCCTATTGCTACTATTTGGCCCTGGAAAAAGCCTTGTTCATTGGCACGATGAATGTAATCTGCTACAAATCCCCGAAGGAAGGCACCTGTACCAAATTGGAGGATTTTAATGGGAAATTCTGGATAGGGATGAGAAGTATGTATTTGATACTGTTCTCGGTCAAGTTGGGGTAGATCAATCATAATGAGTTATTCTATGTGTACCTATTCCAGGTACGTTATGCATGCCTTTTTTCCAACACTTCAACTACATTCCCTATGTTGGTTTCCTTGGCTTCCAATAGGACCATGAAGTGATAGATGAGATCTGCAGCTTCATCATGGAATTTTACCATGTCATCGTCTTTAGCTTCAATAATGAGTTCTACGGCCTCCTCTCCCACTTTTTGAGCGATCTTATTGATCCCTTTTTTAAAAAGTTTGCTCGTATATGAATCAGCCTTTGGGTGTGTATGTCGATCTTTAATGATTGACTCTAACTGTTTAAGAAATGAAATGTCCGCTAAGTGATTACGATCCATGTTTGTATTTGAAATGTTGAAGGGCTAAATATAAAATGTAATATGATAATAGAGGTAATTCTATCGTTAACTTGTGGTCAATCTAACGGGAATTCCTTCATTTGAAAGGTAGTGTTTAAGTGATGGGATGGGGATTGTGCCAAAGTGAAAAACACTTGCAGCTAAAGCTGCATCAGCTTTTCCCTGATGAAAGACTGCTTCAAAATGTTCCATGGTCCCTGCTCCACCGGAAGCAATGACAGGGATGGGCAAGATTTCAGATATGCGTGAGGTAATATCGAGAGAGAATCCATCTTGTGTACCATCACTCATCATGGAAGTAAGGAGTATTTCACCAGCACCTCGATCGGACACTTCCTTAGCCCAATCAATGGCAATCTTTTCTGTGGGATTTCTCCCGCCATGTGTAAATACATGCCAATCTCCTTGATGATGATTAGTATCTATAGCCACTACAATGCATTGACTGCCAAATTCATTGGCAAGTTCATCTACAAGATCTGGAGTTTTTACAGCCGCAGAATTGATAGAGACCTTATCAGCTCCTGCCTCAAGCAATCTCGATACATCCACAATGCTCCTGATACCTCCACCTACAGTAAAAGGGATGTTGATTTGTTGGGCCACTCTCAGCACGAGTTCGGCAAGTGTATCTCTTGCTTCTACTGTAGCAGTAATATCTAGGAAACACAATTCATCAGCTCCTTGATCGGAGTAAGTAGAAGCAAGTTCTACTGGATCTCCTGCGTCTCTTAAGTTGACAAAATTAATCCCCTTTACGGTACGACCATTTTTAATATCCAGACAAGGGATGATGCGTTTAGTTAACAATGGAATATAATTATTTGGTGATGAACTAACGTTGATCTATCCAATCTTTGAGTTGAGTTAATGGTAAAAGTCCTTCATAGATCGCTTTGCCAATGATGGCACCATACATTTTGACTTCAGTCAGTGTCTCCAAATCATCAAAAGATGAGATCCCTCCACTAGCAATAAAAGATAAATCGGGAAATTTCTCTATCAATGTTTTGTATAATTGTGTCGAAGCACCTTCTAGCATGCCATCTTTGGAAATGTCTGTACAAGTTACAAATTGGATACCAGCAACAGCATACTGTTGTATGAAGTCTTCTATCTTGATATCGGTAAGGGTTTGCCAGCCATGTATGGCAATGAAGCCATCTTTAACATCAGCACTTAATATAATGATCTCCGGGCCGTACATATCAATCCATTCATAAAGTATTTCGGGAGATTTTACGGCAAGGCTGCCAATATTTATTTGTTTAGCACCTGCATCTAATGCCTTTTTAACATCTTTTTCAGATTTTATCCCTCCACCTATGTCTACCTGCAAATTGGTATGTGAACATATCTCTTCTAGTACTTTCCAGTTTGTGAGTTCTCCTGCTTTTGCGCCATCGAGGTCTACCAAATGAAGATAGGAAATGCCATGATCTTCAAATGATTTGGCTACATCTAATGGATGCGTGTGATAGGTAGTTTGTTTTGAATAATCACCTTTTTCGAGTCTCACACATTTACCATCAATGATATCGATTGCAGGAATAATACGCATGTAAAGGTTAGCCGTCAGCTATTAAAATTATAAAAGAGTATTCACAAATCTAAGAAAATTATCACATTATCATTTCTTAATCATAAATACTTGAAGGCTTCTCGCTCCGTGTGCTCCAATGACGAGAGATTGCTCAATATCAGCTGTTTTTGAAGGTCCAGAAATAAATACCCCATAACCTCCATATTGGTTAGAGACTGTATGATATGCTTCATGCATATTGCTTACCAACTGTGCTTCGTATATGACAATTCCCAGGTGTTGTGTGATGTAGGGAAGTGCTCTGTGGATCATATCTTCCTCATGAATCCAGATTGCACCATTTTCTGCGACTGCCACCTTACCTGGTATGATAGCTAGTTCAATTTGAGAAAGCTCACTTTCAGAAATGGTATCCCGAATGTCGTTGATGTATGTTTTGAGCAGTGGAATACTTGATACAATGTTACCTGTAAACTCTTGGTCTTGAATGTGTGGGGGAATATCTTCTAATGAATTACATTCAAACAATTTTGCTCCTATTCCTTCTAATATTTCCCTGAACTGCATCTTAAGATCGTGTTGGTACTCAAATTCAGGTATGTTAGGCACAGGATGAGGGTCAGGCAAATTGCTTTTGATCTTATCGAGAATGTTATTTTTTGCGCTCATTTTGTTGTTGTTTGTACCATTCCTGAAAACTTTTTTTGGGAGGAGTAGGGAGATCTCTCTGACGGGTCCAGGGATTTCTTTTATTATTTATCCACGATTTAGGTAAAATGCTTAACACAGTTCTTCCCCATTTACCGAGCGTATTATACCACCAGGGATGGGACATCATAAATCCCATAAATTTCATAGAGAGTTTTTTACTTGGAGGGATGTTCCCCTCTTGAGTAATTATTTGTCTCCACTTATATAGTTGTTGGTGAATATCAATTTTTACTGGACATACATCACTACATGAGCCACACAAGGTAGAAGCGAATGGAAGACTACTGTATTTTTTCAAATCCAGTCCTGGAGATAAAATTGATCCAATGGGACCCGGAACAGTGTATCCATAACTATGCCCACCACTACGGCGATATACCGGACATGTATTCATACATGCACCACATCGAATACAATGCAGGGATTTGCGAAAATCTTCTCTACCCAATTGGGTAGTTCTACCATTGTCAACGAGAATAAGATGTAATTCACTTCCAGTACCTGGTGTATGAAAATGGCTGGTATATGTTGTAATAGGTTGACCGGTACCACTCCTTGCTAGTAGACGAGTAAACACTCCCAGGTGCTCCAACTTGGGAATTACTTTTTCAATACCCATACAGGCAATATGTAATGGGGCTAAATGTACACCCAGGTCAGCGTTCCCTTCATTGGTACAAACTACAAAGCCACCCGTTTCTGCGATGGCAAAGTTTACACCTGTCAGAGCTGCATCAGCAGTAAGAAAATGTTGTCGAAGATTTTGCCTGGCCGATTCAGTCAAGTACTGAGGATCACTAGCTCCTTTCTCCGTTCCCAGATGCTGATGAAAAATTTCTCCAATTTCTTCCTTTTTTTTATGTATGGCTGGCATTACAATATGACTGGGTTCTTCATCTGCCAATTGTACAATCCGTTCTCCAAGGTCAGAATCTACTACTTCAATACCTCTTTCGATCAGATAAGGATTAAGCTTGCATTCCTCAGTAAGCATGGACTTACTCTTTACTAACTTCTTAACTCCTCTCTCATTCAATAAACCGTAAACGATTTGTTGCAAACTATGGGCATCTTCTGCCCAGTGGACCACAATTCCGTTTTGGAGGGCATTTTGTTCCAGTGTTTCCAGATAATGATCTAAATGAGAAAGCGTATGCGTTTTTATCTGAGAAGCTAGCTCACGCAATTGTTCCCATTCAGGGATCTGGTGGGCTGCACGATCTCTTTTTTCCCGTACAAACCACAGAGATTGATCATGCCAGGTTGTTCTCGGCTCATCTTTGTTAAATGTCTGCGCCAGTTTTGCGTGGTTCATAGTTTACTTTCATTAAGAATTTCTGCTATATGCATAAATGTGAGAGGGTGCTGCTGTCTGCTACTTATGCCTTCCAGGTGCATCAGACAAGAGACATCTCCACCTGTAACAATTTCTACACCTTGATCCAGATGATCTTTTAGTCGATCTTTTCCCATTTTGACTGAAACGGCTTCTTCCGATACTGCAAACGTCCCTCCAAACCCACAACACTCATCCCTTCTTGAAAGTTCAACTAATTCTATTTCTGGAACCTTACCCAGGAGATTTTTCATAATAGAATAATCTGGCAGGACTCTTTCTGAGGACTGAGCCAGACGCATGCCTCTTAGACCATGACAGCTAAGGTGCAAACCTACTTTATGTTTAAATGGAGTGTCCCAAGAATCAACTTCTAAGATATTTGTAAGGAAGTCGCATAACTCGTAAACGTGATCTTTGACATGTTTCGCATGTGCAGCCTGTGCATTCTCATGCAAATGTTCTTTAATATGCAAGACACAACTTCCTGAAGGTCCAACGATATACTCAAAATCCTGAAAAACCTCTATGAAATGTCTAGAGGTTTTTTCTGCATATCTTTCAAATCCTGCATTTGCCATAGGTTGACCACAACAGGTTTGACTATCAGGAACAACAACTTCCATTCCTAATTTGGTTAGTAGCTTGTAAGTGGCTATGGCCACTTGAGGGTAAAATTGGTCTATATAACACGGGACAAAAAGAGCAACTTTCATATGATTTTGTAAAGATAAAAATTTAAGTTCTTACCACATTTTCCAATTATTCATCAGATAGACAATATATAAAATAAGTTACTCTTTTACGATCTGGGATACATTAAGTAATTAAAATTCTCTCAAACCTATTATTCTAAATACTGTATGTGTTATATTGAAGAGGTGTTTGTGAATAATATTAGGCCCCTGTTTTTTTTAAAATCCTATTTACGCTATTTCTGGCAAGATGAAAAGTCAATGGTCAACTTGTTATTGTTTCCTGGGAGGGATTTTGTATTATGAGAGCCAATAAGACTGTGAAGCAACTATTTGCGATAGTTATATTTTATTTTGTGTTTAGAATATGAAAAATAACTATTGAATTTTTTGAAAATTCTAATTAAAATATTAATATTTGCATATTAAACGCCAATAATTACGTCATGCTGCACAAAGTATTCAGTTTACGTAAAAGACTGAAGAAAATATTGACTTTGCCTGTATATCCTGTCTCGTATTTACTATTAATGCTCAATCTCTTTTTGCTCATCATTATATTTTTATTTTTTGCTTTAAATCTCCATGATATGAGCTCTGAAAACCTTCCACAACTCGGATATATGATTGGGAAAAGCTAATAATTGATAGTATAATAGTGCTTTCGTATTTTACTTCCCTAAGAGTAAGCCAATAGTAGTAAAGATCCATTTATGATGCTTCCCAAAGGATTAACACACATTATCCTATTAATATCAGCTGTTTTATTCATTCAAGCAGTACAAGCACAACAAGATACAATAGTAGCAGATGATACCTCTGGCGTTGATTCTATATATATTCCCCGAGTACTTGTGAAGGGAATACAGCGATCTCCACGTTATGTTATTGCTAATCATCTAATATACCTTCAAGAAGATAATTATTTCCCTGGTCAGTCTGCCAAAAGTATGGACAGTGTAGGTATTAGTGAAGATAATTTGAGGGAAAGAGCGGTAATGTTAAAACAAATATATGATTCAGAGGGGTATATCATTGATACATCTACGATTTCCAAAGATCCGGAATATACAGATAGCCTAGGTCGTCATCGCTATATCGTTTATGATAAATACCCAGAGATTTATTTACAGAGAAAGGATGGGAAGTGGATGTATTCTTTTACAACTGTACGTCAAATAGCACAAATACACGATAGACTTTTTCCCTTTGGATCTGATATTTTCTTGAAAATTACTCCCAAAATCGGACAAAAGAAGTTTTTAGGTCTAAAGGTATGGCAATATGAAGGGATCTTCATATTACTTGCCATTGGATTATTACTACACTGGTTATTAGGTACAGTTTTCAACGTACTTATCAGGAGAATCCTTCCGAGATTTTTTGACAAGGAATCATTTAATCCTCAAATGATCCGGCCAGTAGCCAGACCGTTGAGTCTATTGTTGGTACTATTTCTATTCTTTCAGTTTTATCGAATTCTCCTACTACCTGTATGGATTACTTCTTACATATCTACCATACTCAAAATAGGTATGTCAATATTCGGCGTGATAGCAGCCTACCGTTTTGTTGATCTTATTTCAGTACTGGGATTGAATTTAGCTAAGAAGACGGAGACATCTATGGATGAGCAACTGATACCGTTAATTAAACGTGTGTTGAAGTTGGTGGTAGGAGTGTTGGGAGTACTATTTGTTTTACAAAATCTAAATGTAAATGTAACTGCTCTTCTGGCCGGTATTTCCATTGGTGGTTTGGCATTGGCATTGGCAGCACAAGATACAGTTAAGAATTTCATCGGTTCCATTACGATCTTTGTAGATCGACCCTTCCAATTGGGAGATTTTATTGAAACTCCTAAAGTTACAGGTACTGTATTGGAGATTGGGGTGAGATCTACGCGTATTAGAGCCTTGGAAGGTGCATATGTTTCTATTCCAAATGGTGAACTCGCAAATTTGACGATAACCAATCATGGAATACGCACCTATAGAAGATATGCGACCACATTATCCGTCACCTATGATACCCCACCCGAATTAATGGAAAAATTTGTCGGGCGTATTGAAGAAATAGTCCTTGAGCACCCCAAGACAAGGAAGTCAGATTATATGATTTACTTTCATGAAATGGGAGATTCCTCGCTTCAAATTTTCTTTGCAGTGTATCTGGAGCTTACGGGGTATGCTGACATGCTTGCTGCGAGACAAGACCTCTTTCTTTCCATTATGAGGTTAGCAGAAGAGCTAGGTATAAGCTTCGCATTTCCTTCTACTTCTTTGTATGTGGAAAAAATGCCAGACCCATCGACATTGAATCGGATAGATCCACCACAAAAGAATATATGATAGAAAAGATCTTACTTAGGATCAACTTATTATCTCTCTTCAACGTTAATAATTCATAGGTTTGAATGCAAGTAAGATGAATAGTCCTGAAGCCAAGCATGTATTGACGAAAGATGGTTCTTCAACCTTATATGTAGAGCAATTTGATGAACATTATCATTCTATTCATGGAGCAATTCAAGAATCCTTGCACGTTTTTATTGCAAATGGTTTGGAGTATATCAAGCAAAACAACAATGATATTGCCATATTGGAAATAGGACTGGGAACAGGCCTAAACGTTTTGTTGACGTATCTACATGCTGAAGACTTTGAAATATCCTATACGGGTATTGAAGCCTACCCATTAAATTGGGATCAGGCACAAATACTGAACTATTGTCAACTTCTTGGAGATAAATTGTCAGAAGATACCTTTAGAAATATACACACAGTACCTTGGGGGCAAGTACATAGTTTAAGTCCACAATTTTCTCTGATGAAAATTCATCATAGGCTTCAAGAAGTTCAACTTGAAGGGCGATTTCATCTAGTATATTTTGATGCGTTTGCTCCATCTGCACAGCCAGAATTATGGTCGGAAGAAATGTTTAAAAAATTGTACCTGTGTTGTAAAGAAGGAGGAGTGCTAGTTACATATTCTGCAAAGGGAGCAGTCAGAAGAGCTATGATAAGTGCAGGGTTTGAAGTTCAAAAATTACCAGGACCTCCTGGTAAGAGAGAAATGTTAAGAGCAATAAAAAGATAAGAGGTTATCGCCAATCTATATTATCATACATAGATTAAGCCATAACCTCTCAAATGATCCAGTGTGCTTTAAAGTTGGCGACTTACTAAAGTACATTGGTTTTTAACAAAAACGTGAAAGTGATAAATAGGAAATAAGCTGCAAAAATTGCTAATCCCCATTTTAGTCTTTTTATTCTTCTATGGGCAAATATTAACTCTTCACGAAGTTCGTCCAGTTCATCTTGGGTATTAAAAAAAGATGAAGTAAAACGAAGCTTTGTATTAGAATGAGCAAGCTTTTTAGGTGCCTTTAGTTCTTGGAAGTCCATTTTGTAATTGCTGTTAAATTTATCTTTGTATTTATTTAATAATAAAAATATATGTAATTTAGTATTTATCAAAAATGATTTATTTAATAAATGAATTTGTGCAAATAAATGATCGATATATCTACACTAATTATTTTGCTAATTAACTTATGTGCTATTTGAAGAATTTGTGTATAGCTTTTGTGCTCTTGTCTGGATGGAAATTTGGAGTAGGACAAAATTTTTATGAAGATCAACTGCTGGATATAGGTTTTGTAAATGATACAACCACATACTGCTTTGTGAGTGATACCAATATTTACGTTCAAGGTTGGGCTCAATTGCAACAGGTAAAATTTTGGAGGATGATCATGAATCTTTCACCAGAATACAGTCTATTGAATGTAGCAGAATCGAGAGAAATCATTACAAGCCTTCTTACTTGGTCATATGATTCATTAGAATATAAACAGCGAAGGAGCTACAAAGATAGTGTAAAGTCGGTACTGGATATTCCCAGCGAATACACGCTATACGTTACGCAAGGGAGAAGTGATTATTATCAAATAGAACGCATACTATCGGATATACATAAAGCAATAACAATATTCCTTGAAGAGGGAACAGACCCTTGGTATGCACAGGCCATATTATTAATTGAAAGTCCCGGTGAAATGCGAGTATCTCCAGTGGGTGCAAAAGGTCCATTTCAGTTGATGAGAGATATCGCTTTAAGTGAAGGTCTCATCGTAAATGAAGAGCTAGATCAGCGTATTTACTTCACTCCATCTGCTCAGGGGGCTGCGAGATTTATCCAGCGCGTTTGTTTGCCACAAGCACGCAATATATTAGATCGAAGGAATATAGTATACAGGGAAGATGAATTGTGGTTTCGTCTATTTGTTCTGCATATTTATCACGCAGGTCCAGGTACTATCAATCGTTTACTCAGAAGGTTACGTCCAGATGAAGGAGGTGTGGCACTCATTCAGGAGATGTGGCAGACACGATATGGAAGATTTGGAAATGCTTCACAGAATTATAGCCAAATTGCGCTTGCTGCCATGCTGGAGCTCGAACAAATTGTATACGAAAAAGGGGGCTTTTTTATTCCCTCCAGATAGTCAATATTCTGTATTATCAAGCAATTTATAGGTTATATACTTGCTTACAATTCCCGGGAGACTAGAGATGGTAGGCTTCCGGGATTTTTATATACACAACAATTCTTAATATATTCATATTTGGACCCTTCTTGAGGGAACTAACTCAACTAACAATACACCTTACAATGAAAAAATCAGCACTTTTTATTTCCATTTGTTTATTATCTACATTATGGTCCTGTCAGCCAGATGCATCCGGAGAGGCTGATATGATAATACTGGGAGGGGACATTTATACTGCCAATCCCGCGCAGCCACAAGTAGAAGCAGTTGTTGTCAATGACGGATATATTTTATATGCTGGAGATAGTACCAACGCAATGGGCTATCGATCAGCTGAAACGATGATAATGAATCTTGAGGGAAAGACAATGACCCCGGGATTTATCGAAAGCCATGCGCATATGATGGGCCTCGGATATGCCAAATTGAACTTGGATCTCAACGGGATAAGTAGTTATCAAGCACTTGTAGACAAAGTAGATTCAGCAGCAAAGGTAGCTGCGCCTGGTGAATGGATTATAGGTAGAGGTTGGCATCAAAGTAAATGGTCTGTTAATAATCGTGAAGGATGGGTAAGGGGCTTTCCCGTTCACGATGCACTTAGTGCAGTATCGCCCGAGAACCCTGTATATTTGAAACACGCTAGCGGTCATGCAGCACTGGCTAATGCAAAAGCCATGGAAATCGCTGGGGTAACTAACAGTACTGAATTTTCTGATGAAGGAGAAATCATTAAAGATTCACAAGGGAATCCCACTGGGATTTTTAATGAGTTAGCGCAAGGGTTGATAAGTAAAAATATCCCTGCAACGACTGATGAAAAGGATCGTAGAGCCTTAGCGCTTGCTGTGCAAGCATGTATGGAAAATGGTATTACGAGTTTCCATGATGCAGGTGCAGGACAATCTACGATTGATTTGTATCAGGAGTTTCTCGATCAGGGGAAATTAGATGTCCGCATGTGGGTGATGTTGCATGGTAGAGACAGTGCGCTTTTATCTAAATGGTATGAAAAGGGACCGCACATAGATCGTGAGGGAAAGTTGACCATTCGAGCAATTAAATTATATGCTGATGGAGCACTTGGTTCCAGGGGCGCTTGGTTATTAGCACCTTATGAAGATCGTGAAGGTCACGTTGGACATGCTACATCTGACATGAGCCTTATATACCGAGTTGCTAAGGAAGGCCTGGAACATGGATTTCAAGTGTGTACGCATGCTATAGGTGATCGTGCCAATCGAGAAGTACTGGATCAGTATGAAAAAGCACTGAGTGAAATACCTACAGACAATCATCGATACAGGGTTGAGCACGCGCAACATATCGATCCTCGTGATATACCCAGATTTGGGCAAATGGGTGTAATCGCATCTATGCAGGCAATTCATATGTCATCGGATCGTCCCTGGGCGATTGATCGACTGGGCAAGCTTCGCATAGAGCAGGGAGCCTACGTATGGAAGAAACTGTTTGATTCGGGAGCTAGGATTATCAATGGAACGGATGCTCCTGTCGAACCTGTAGATCCCATTGCGTGCTTTTTTGCCTCAGTTACCAGACAAACTTTAGCTGGCATGCCCGAGGGAGGGTATGAGCCTAGCCAAAAAATGACACGAGACCAGGCACTGAAAACTTATACGATTGATGCTGCTTACGGTGGGTTTGAAGAAGAAATCAAAGGATCTATTGAGGTGGGTAAGGTTGCTGATTTTACTGTATTTTCTCAAAATATTATGACTATTCCCGATGCTGATATTCTCAAGACAAAAGTGGATTACACCATTGTAGGAGGAGAAGTGAAGTATGAACGCTTAAAGAATGAAATGGCTAATAAGTAAATAGGTTTACTATTGAAACCCAATCATTGATCACCAAGAGGCTGTCTCAAAAGTCAATCATTACGATATATCGTTAAAAATATTCTAAATATCGTATTGAAAATAGAGAATAAGTTATTAGTTTTTAAAAATTGGCGAAGCATTTTTAAAAACAATAAAAATACGATAAGGGGAAGTCGACTTATGAGACTTCCCCCTGGTAATTCTTATTCTTTCCACCAATCTTCTAATTGATAACAATACACATAATATCTTGACTCACTCCACGCGTTTTCAACTGGGAAAGGTGTTCCGGGTAATAATTCTCTTTCTACGGGAATCCAGCGAATTTGAACTTCAAGCTGAGATAATCCTTTTGTAAATTGCTGATCTATCAAAAACTCCTCTTCGCGCCATCTGCGATTACTGGTAATAATTTGAGGGGCTGTAGGACTTAATTCTGCATCTGTATAACTCCTCCCTTTAGGATAAGAGAAATAACAAGTATTACTCCCTGCTGTGTACCATATGCCTACATAGTTCCAATTTGTATCACTTTGAGCAGGGCGAACCCATACGCTGGCTTTTTGGTTGGGATATTGATAATCGAATTTTCTTCTAAGAAGAACCCCTAGGTTTGTAGTATCTATAAATATAGTAAAAGTACTATTTCCTTTCATGATGCGAACGGAATCACTTTCTGCTGGAAAGAACATGCGTGATTGTCTAACTTTGGATTGGTCGTGTGGAGAATATACATCTCTATAATCTTTGTCTGGTCCCCATTCATATCTGGATACTAATTCATAGGGAGATTCGGCACTGGGTGAAGAATAATTATGAGCTTCTTGATCCAGCGTATTGCAAACATTTAGTTCGTCAGTAAGTTTCAGCGTGGCCGATGGAGCTCCATACCAATAAGTAACGCCTTCATAGTGTTCATCGGAAGTATTCTGGCCTCCATGTTCTAGGCCAATTACTGCTCGTTTACCAAATGGAAAATAATCAGCGATGAGAAATCTGTATGCAGAATTTAATAGGTCAAGCTGGGTTATGGCATCTTTTGAACGCATTCCTACCGGGTGCCCTGCAAAGGGGATGGTCATATTTTCTCCTCCCCAGTAGTTTCCTCCTCCTCCCCATTCTTCTGTTCCAGTACCCCAGGCTTGAGGTGTCTTACTATCATCAAAGAAAAAGCGTGGATCGCCCTCAAGCGTACTCAGGTTTCCATCGTGGGAGAAGATCCAGCTCATACCTACAAAATTTCCGCTCCATGGTCCTCCACCTTCAATCTGATCCGTATCCAAGAATTGTATATCCTCACCAGGCTTTGGATGAGGATGATCGCTGTAAGTTGCATGAAAATAGCCCACATCACGAGGAGCATCAACAAAAGGGATTTGCTTAATTTTGATATGGATGGGCCCTACCTCTTGACCCGTTCGTTCTTCGATCATTATTTTTGCACTTTCCATATAAGGCATAGGCCAATAACATGCTAATACAACTTCCTCTTCCTCGTATTTAATAAACATGGGAAATCCTTTCACTAAATACTTCTTATCCTCAAAATTAAAAAGATGACCAGCGCCAAAAAATAAGTCGATGGGTACATCGATAGAGGGATGCCACCTCCGATCCCAACTAATAGTCAGTCTACATTCACCTAGCACTGGTGCATATTCTCTGGGTACCCGTAGCTCTATTGCTCTGATTGTATGAGGGCCCTCCTCAAGCTTTGCAATTAATGTTTGTTCATAAGGGGATAGGTTTATCTCATAGACAAAGCTATCTAGTTCATTTCCAGAAGGCGATAAATCTGTACCTGCTAGGTTAACAAGATCAAGTAGTTTGGGATTTGGAGGGGATTGGCTCCATGAGGAAATAGGTTGAGATATATGGGATATACCCAATGGAAAAGAATGATAAATATAATAGCCAGTGCCATAAAATGTCCTGGAATAAGCCAAACGGAGGCTTTCTTCAAAAGGTATGGGAACCCACATTAAGTCAGCGCCTTTTGTCGTACTCCATGTCCAGGTCAAAGGATGTGGAAAAAGATCTTTAGGTATAAAATGAATAATGTCATATTTATTTCTCGCATCAATCGGATCATCTGTTGCAGTTTCTTTGACGATAAAATCGTTACCATCAACTTCGTAATGCCATGGACTTCCGTGGAAAAAATTAGTTCGTTTGAAATATAAAATCCCTGGACCCTGGGTATCTAAGGTCACGTTGAAAGTATCTGCTTCCTGATACAAATAATGACTGGCATCAGCTCTTCGGTTGTTTCCTTCTCGATCGTAGGTGCTTCGCATATAAGCTCTAAGGCCAATTCTCTGATAGGGAAGTCTATCCCATTGCAAATAGGCATCTTCGCCAATGGGGATGATAGGAGGGGTGTATTCCTGTGATAAGAGTACAAGTCCTGTTAAGAACAAGATGGGTAATAGCAGCAGGGTCTTTTTCATTGATATATAGATTTTGTATAGCTACAAGATAACAAAATCTGTAAAAGGCAATTCTTTCTCCTGAAATATTCATAAGTCCAAGTTGCGCTCATGTGTTGTTAGTTAGGCAGAACAAGAATTAATCAAATTGGGAAAAGAAGGGTTTGAAAAACTAAAAAGAGGAACTAAATAACATCCATTATGCCTTATTCGAGTTACAAACCTCTTCCCCTAAAGACCAAGAAGTTCAAGCGTTAATTATCCGACATTATGCGGTGATAAGATCCTTCTGGGGTACGTCACAATCCAAAAATAATCAAGCAAAAATGTATGAATGTTTGGGTCAATTATATGTAGATGATGACAGATATATTTTGATCGATGGTCAGAGCTACCCATCATTCAATGTATTCCTTCAACAAGCAATAGAATATTTTTATAGATCTCCTGGGATATGGAATGAGTCCCTCTAAGCACTAACAGATTGATAGGGCATAATAGCGTAGAGGTCGGCATTTCGAGTAGTTTTGCAGCCCATTGTACAGGATAGAAGCAGAAGTATTATTCGCTTCCATCCATAAGAGAATCATTAGCCCATTTCACATACTCTTCCAGACACTCAGGATTTTTCATAGCATCTTGACTTATGGCTTGCGACACATCCTGGCCCATGAACATTTTTTTAATGGGAGTTTCCATTTTTTTGCCACTGATAGTATAGGGGATTGCTTGCACCTGGACGATCTTATCCGGTACATGTCTGGGACTATAGCGATTGCGCAAAGTACTTCGAATGATTTGAATTATAGACTCAACTAACAATTCTTCATTAGGAAGTACCACAAATAACCACATTTCGGCATCTCCACCTGGCAAGTCAATACTTATCACCATACTGTCTGTAATATTAGGGACGCTTTCTACGGCACGATAGATTTCACTCGTACCAATACGCACTCCTCCTCGATTCAGTGTAGCATCAGATCTGCCATATATTACCAAGGTGCCCCGATCCGTAATTTTGATCCAGTCTCCATGGCGCCAAACTCCAGGATATGTCTCAAAATAACTAGATATATACCGTTGATGATGATCATCTCCCCAAAAGTAGATGGGCATAGAAGGCATAGGTTTAGTTAAGACCATTTCCCCCAGTTCATTGATTACCTTCTCACCCTGCTCATTCCATGCTTCTACTGCACAACCCAGCATTCTGCATTGTATTTCACCTTCATACACAGGGAGTGTAGGACTACCACCCACAAACCCACTGCAAACGTCCGTTCCTCCACTCAATGAGATCAACCAAACATTATTTTTTACTTTTTCATAAATCCATCTAAAAGCTTCCGGTATAAGAGGAGATCCTGTAGATCCTAAGGATTGTAAGGCTGGAAAAGATATTTTATCAAAACTCATACCCTCTCGCATACAGTGGATGTAATAACTCGCTCCTGCTCCAAAATGTGTGATATGTGTTTCTTTTGCTAAGTTCCATAAAGAAGAATTATCGGGGTAGGTAGCTGAGCCATCATATAGCACTACAGTACTTTTGTGCAACAAAGCTGCATTCGCATAATTCCACATCATCCACCCTGTTGTTGAATACCAAAAGAATCTATCCCCAGGTTGACAGTTTTGGTGAAGGCCGAGCGCTTTTAAGTGCTCCAACAATACACCACCTACGCTATGTGTAATGGCTTTTGGTTTACCTGTGGTTCCCGAAGAATATAGTACCCATATGGGATGGTCAAATGGTACCCTTTCAAAAATTAGCGGATCAGGAGGTTGTTCCATAATTTCATTCCAGGTTGATATGGGTATTGAAATATTTGAGAATACGTCTGAAGGGGATGGTATTGGATCCAGATAGGGATAATAGATTACGTGCGTAAGACTATGTAGTTGATGGATAATTGAGCTAACCACAGTTGTTTTATCATAGGATTTGCCATGATATTGATATCCATCCACTGTGAGAAACAGCTTGGGTTCTATTTGTTGAAATCGCTCTATGACACTATCTGCTCCAAAATCTGGAGAACAACTCGACCATATGGCACCTAATGATTGAGTAGCTAAAAATGCAATGAGCGTCTCCGGTATATTGGGCATATAGGATACCACTCTATCGCCTTTCTCTACACCGAGCGTTCGGAAATATCCGGCTACTTTAGCCACCTGGACATACAGTTCTTTCCAGGAAATGGAGCGTCTATCAGACGATTCTGAAGAAAAAATAATGGCTGTCTCTTCTGATGGAATATGTGAGAGAATATGCTCAGCGTAGTTGATCCTCGTACCTTGAAACCACTTTGTTCCTATCATGCCTTCTTCTGGTAATTGTAGTATGGATTCTACAGGTGTATCGGAGACAATGTCATAATACTCCCAAATAGATAACCAAAAATCGTCAATTCGATTAACAGACCAATTCCAAAGTGACTCGTAAGTATCCAGAGTTAATCCGCGATGTGTTGACAACCAATCCATATATGATTTCATATTTGATTGATTTACATACTTTTTATCCGGAGACCACAACACTTGAGGTATTTGCATATATATGTTGATTAGTAATCAATTTACCCTGTCGATCATTCGTTTATTCAAATATAATATTGAATAACTTGATGGTATTTCTATTACCTTTGCACATTCCAAGTTAGTATTTTTTAAAGATGAGTTACTCAGAAGCCCCCGTTTTGTTGTCCTTGTTACAAAATCCTTCGGAAAAAACATCAGAAGAGATTGAAGCTGCGTTATCAATAGGTGTGTCTCGCCTGAGTGATTTGAGAGCTACGCTATCAAAAGTAATCATTGGTCAACAGAAGTTAGTAGATCGCTTACTCATTGGACTTCTCACCAATGGGCATGTATTACTAGAAGGGGTTCCTGGACTAGCCAAAACGCTAACCATAAGCTCATTGGCAAAGGCCCTGGACATGGATTTCCGAAGAATACAGTTTACACCAGATCTATTACCAGCCGATCTTATAGGAACCCTGATCTATAACCAACAAGCTTCTCGGTTTGAAGTAAAGAAAGGACCTGTATTCTCGCATATTATCCTTGCCGATGAAATCAATCGTTCTCCAGCTAAGGTACAAAGTGCCTTACTGGAAGCCATGCAGGAAAGACAAGTGTCCATTGGGGAGGAGACCTTTCCTCTGGATGACCCCTTTCTCGTGTTAGCAACACAAAATCCATTGGATCAAGAGGGAACCTACCCGCTTCCCGAGGCACAGGTGGATCGATTTATGATGAAAGTATATGTAAATTACCCTAACAAACGAGAGGAGAAGGAAATTATGCGTCGTATGGCCCGAACTCAACCTAAATTGGCCATTGAGCCGGTATTATCACGAGCTGAAATTTTAGCATTGAGATCTTTGGTAGATCACATTCGATTGTCAGAGCCATTAGAAGATTACATTGTGGACTTAATACTTGCAACCAGGAATCCCAAAGACTACGAAATTATCGAATTAGAAGAATATCTTGAATTTGGTGCTTCACCTCGTGCCAGTCTGGCACTGAATTTAGGCGCAAGAGCCTTAGCTCTCCTCGATGGTAGGCAATACGCATTGCCTGAGGATATAAAAGCAATTGCGGAAGATGTACTGAATCATCGTCTGATATTAAATTATGAAGCAGAAGCTGAGAACATTACTTCTCAGAATTGTGTTCAGTTGTTACTCGATAAGATCGCTGTACCTTAATTGAAACTATGTGGGGGAGAATTCGTTTTTTTACATTACAGTTGTCAACTGTGAATAATAAGAAGTGAGATTAATATGAAACGTGTTGTTGTTGGCTTATCAGGAGGTGTAGATTCGAGTGTAGCAGCTTATCTACTCTTAGAGCAGGGGTATGAGGTGATAGGTATGTTTATGAAAAACTGGCACGACGAATCTGTAACCGTAAGTAGTGAATGTCCCTGGCTGGAGGATAGCCATGATGCCATGATGGTGGCACAAGCATTGGGGATTCCTTTTCATACGATTGATCTGAGTGCAGAATATAAATCTCGTATTGTTGATTATATGTTTACCGAGTACGAGAGAGGGAGAACACCCAATCCAGATGTGTTATGCAATAGAGAGATCAAATTTGATATATTTTTGAATGCAGCGTTAATGTTAAAGGCAGATTATGTCGCTACTGGTCATTATTGCCGAAAGGAAACGGTAACTATAGATGGAATAGAGGTACATAGGCTCCTGGCTGGTGTAGATCAAAATAAGGACCAGAGTTATTTTCTGTGTCAGGTTAATCAGTCACAATTATCCCGTGCGTTATTTCCTATCGGTGAGTTGACAAAACCAGAGGTAAGAGAGATTGCAAAGCAAATGGGGTTAGTCACTGCAAACAAGAAGGATTCTCAAGGACTTTGTTTTGTGGGCAAAGTGCGATTGCCAGACTTTTTACAGCAAAAATTGCATCCTATTGAGGGAGATATTGTTGAAATAGATGCTCAATCTCCTATTTACCTGGAACGCGTTCTAGCAGGTGAAAAGCAGTCTGCTAATCAAAAAGACTATTTGAGATATTCATCCATGCCATTTTATTATCAACCAACCCATGGTAATGTCATAGGAAAACACAAAGGCGCTCATTTTTATACTATAGGACAGCGTAAAGGATTATATATAGGGGGGAAACCAGAGCCATCATATGTCATAGGGACTGATGTGAATGAAAACATTGTGTATGTGGGTATGGGAGATGCGCATCCAGGGTTACATAGAAAAGGATTGTTTATTCCACAGCAGGATATTCACTGGGTGAGAAATGACCTCGCGCTTTTACAGGGAGAGTGCCAGGATTTTCAAATAAGGATTAGATATCGCCAACCCCTTCAGTTAGGTACATTATACATGGAATCGGAGGGAGCCTATATATTATTTGATCAGCCTCAGAGAGGGATCACTCCTGGACAATTTGCTGCGTGGTATCTGGGGGAAGAATTGATAGGATCTGGAGTAATTGCTTAAAATTTAACAATTGCTTAATTAACAATCGTCTATATGGATGTTTCTTTGTATAAAGAACATTTATGAGATATACTACTAATTTATTTAAACTAATCATCGCCTTTCTCTGTGTTAGCACACATACTTTTGGGGTATCACAAAATGATACTTTCGGCTTAGTAGATTCCAGCTTATTTGATCCCGCACTTAAACCATTCTATCATGGAGTGGCTTCCGGAGATCCATTACAAGACAGAGTGATTATCTGGACCAGGGTTACGCCTGATACGGATCAGGATTCCATACCAGTTAGTTGGTTTGTCGCAACAGATGTAGATTTAACAGATGTAGTAGCTTCTGGAGAATTTACTACCCATGCTGACAGAGATTATACGGTAAAAGTAGATGTGGAAGGTTTGTCATCTAATACCTACTATTACTATGTGTTTTCTGCTCTGGGAAGAAGTTCGCTTATCGGTCGCACAAAGACCGCCCCAACGGCGGATCAAGCCAATCATTTGCGATTTGCTCAAGTATCTTGCTCAAATTATGAAGCGGGATATTTTAATGCATATGCGCGTATTGCCGAACGCAATGACCTGGATGCGGTGATTCACCTTGGAGATTATTTTTATGAAAATGAAATCAACGTATATGGTGATACGACATTAGTCGAACGAAGACATCAGGAATTTGAGACGATAGAATTAGACCAATACAGATCGAGATATTCCTTATATCGTTTAGACAAAGATTTAAGAAGGCTGCATCAACAGCTACCCATGATAGCGGTGTGGGACGATCATGAATCTGCCAATGATGCCTGGACAGATGGTGCAGAAAATCATCAACCTGATGAAGGAGACTGGGGAGAGAGAAAATCCGATTCCAGAAGAGCACATTTTGAGTGGATACCTATCAGAGAGAATCCGGATTCTTCTATATACAGGACATTAAGTTATGGCAATTTGGTAGATATATTTATGTTAGATACTCGATTGGAGGGTAGGGATCAGCAACTTACAAGTATTGAAGATACAGCACTTTTAGATCCTGATCGAACTATTTTGGGGATAACTCAGCGCGAATGGTTGTTGGATCAATTAAGTTCTTCTACGGCTCAATGGAAAATTATTGGTTCTCAGGTGATGTTTGCTGAATTACATGTTGGGTGGGGAGGTCCCTTGCAAGGAATGACATTTGAGGAATCAGAAAGCTTCTTTTTAGATATTTGGGACGGATACCCAATTGAAAGACAGAATATTATTGATTTTATTAGAGGTGATTCCATCAATAATATCGTATTCCTCTCAGGTGATTTTCACACCTCTTTTGCACTTGATGTGGCAGATACGGTAGTGAATCCCGCAGATAACTACAGCTTAGTTCCCAATTATGATCCTGAAACGGGAGAAGGAGCTGTAGCAGTAGAATTTTTGACGCCCAGTATTACCTCTGCAAATTTTGATGAGAATATTGGAGAAGAAAACTCCAACCTTCTGGAGACAGTCATCAACCAGGGAGAACCTATCTTTTTACAGTTAAACAATCCCAATCCACATATGAAGTGGGTAGATCTGGATAGACATGGTTATGTCATCATAGATATACAGCAAGATCGAACGCAAGGGAACTTTTATTATGTAGATAGAATCAATGAGCCTTCTATAGGGCAGGAATTTGGTGCCGGGTTGTTTACGGTATCAAATGATAATCACTTGCAAATAGCAGACGCAGAAAGTTTATCCAAAGATATACAGGCATTACCTACGCCTGAAGATCCACCCACAATAACCGTAAATAGAGAAGAAGAATTGGGGAATATCATGATGATTGGGGTATATCCCAATCCCACTCAGGAATATGCTACCCTGTTGTATATGCTTGATAGCAGACAAGATGTTTCAGTAGAACTCATTGATTTACAAGGAAAAACTATTCGCAGGGTGTTAGAGGCTACTCAATTACCAGGTACTTATCGTCTGGAAATACCTCGTGAGAATTTAGCATCAGGATTGTATAACGTAAAGCTCAACGCTGGAAATAGGGTTTATACGAGGAAAATTCTCTTCCAATAAATAAAAGATATATATGAAAGGTGATAGCTGTACGCGATTACAGCTATCACTTTTATTGATATTGATCAGTACTAATTCGAGAACAAATTTGTAATAATATGAGTGAGTTTTGCATAATTTGGGATAAAGACACATATTTACACGCAAGATTTGTCAAACGAAATAATTCTCAATAATCTTGGAAGTAACTATACAAACCGCACTATTTTGGGTGTTCTCCATTTTGGGAATAGCCGGAGGTATAGGGTTAATATTAAATCGGAATGCAGTATATGCTGCATTATCTCTCATTCTGAATTTTTTTAGTATTGCGGGGCTGTATCTTTCACTATCTGCCGAATTTTTAGCGGCGATTCAAATTCTTGTATATGCAGGAGCTATCATGGTACTATTTCTATTTGTCATCATGCTTCTAAATTTAGATGACGAGAAAGGGGTGGGTAGCTTTGATATTAGAAGAGGGATAGCATTTATTTTAGGTATAGCATTTATTGCTGAAATGCTAGTTGCTTTTCAGGGTTTCACAGAGGGAGATGTTTCAGGAACGTTTACGTATGGACAGGTGGAACCTGTTGGGAGATCGTTAATGACAGATTTCTTATTTCCATTTGAGATTATTTCTGTCATTTTATTGGCGGCACTAATAGGTGCTATTGTAGTTGCTAGAAAGCATACATATTCTCAAGAATAATTACATTTGATAATAAAAACCTTCATGGAGCTTTTAACCCCCAATGCTTTTACTTATTTGGCTGTGTGTGTAGTGATGTTCGCCATTGGTACGATTGGTGTTTTAACTCGTAGGAATGGAATCGTTGTTTTTATGTGCATCGAGCTCATGCTAAATGCAGTAAATTTATCTCTGGTAACTTTTTCTAAAATGCATGGAAATAATGTGGGGTCTATGCTGGTGTTTTTTGTCATGTGTGTGGCTGCAGCGGAGGCTGTCGTAGGGCTGGCCATTATCATAGCCTTATTTAGAAATAAACTCAATATCGATATCAACCAAGTCAATATATTTAAGTGGTAGTACATGGAATCACTGTTACCTCTGATTATTCTTCTTCCTTTATTTGGATCAGCCTTAATAGGTATTGCTGGCTTTATAAGTCCCGGTTTTCGTAAGCGTGAACCGCTCATAGGAGCTATAGCTTCACTCGCCGTGGCAATTCCTTTTTTCATTATTCTTTTCGCGTATCTAAACCTTGAAGAAGGAGGGGTTGCTTTTTCGATCATATCATGGATGCGAGCGGGTCAACTGGATATCGGGTTTTCCTATAAACTGGATGAGTTATCCATACTTATGGGCATGGTTGTCAATGGAGTTGGAGCATTGATTCACTTATACTCTACCGGATATATGCACGGCGACAAAGGATACTATAAATTCTTTGCGTATCTGAACCTGTTCATATTTGCCATGAACAACCTCATTTTAGGAGACAATCTGGCGGTACTATTTTTAGGTTGGGAAGGGGTAGGCGTTTGTTCTTATTTACTTATTGGGTTCTGGTATGAAGATATGGAGAAGGCTAAGGCTGCACAGAAGGCTTTTGTCGCAAATAGAATTGGCGATTTTGCCATGATCGTTGCCATGATGATCATATTTAGCAATATAGGTAGCCTGCAGTTTGACGCTATTTTATCACCCGGAGGTTTAGCAGCCTTAAATGATCACGCTCTTTGGATAGCATTATTAATTTTTATTGCATCTACAGGTAAATCCGCTCAAATTCCTTTATACGTGTGGTTACCTGATGCTATGGCGGGCCCAACCCCTGTATCTGCACTTATACATGCCGCTACGATGGTAACTTCTGGTATCTATCTCATAGCTCGACTACATCCTATTTATTTGGCTTCTCCAGAAATTATGGTAGTAGTAGTTATCGTCGCTGGCCTGACAGCAGTGGTAGCAGCGTTGATTGCGATAGCTCAAAATGATATCAAAAAAGTATTGGCTTATTCTACTGTTTCCCAATTGGGATATATGTTTATGGCCTTAGGTGCAGGGGCATTCACCACTGCAATATTCCACGTGATGACGCATGCCTTTTTCAAAGCATGCTTATTCCTTGGATCTGGCTCAGTTATCCACGCGATGGAACATATGCATACAGTCAAAGACCCGCAAGATATTCGAACCATGGGAGGTCTTCGAAAATACATGCCTTCTACAGGTACAACTTTCTGGATATCTACATTGGCCATTTCAGGTATTCCTTTATTTTCAGGGTTCTTTTCTAAAGATGAAATCCTGACCAGTGTATTTTTTGCGGGGTTTGAAAATGCCATTTACTTTGTGGTATGGGTCGTAGCTGTACTTACTGCAGGTCTGACAGCTTTTTACATGACAAGGGTGACCTATTTGACTTTTAATGGGAAAGAGCGTTTCCCGAGTGAAAAGCATCCACATGAAAGTCCTGCGACCATGACTATCCCACTTTGGGTATTGGGTATTCTTGCAATCGTAGGAGGATTTGCGGGGATAACTCCGCTTATCGGACATACTATACACTTGCCACATGTACTGAATGACGTTTGGTTAGCAACTGAAGGTGGAGAAGGAGTGGAAGGCTTAATCCAGAACAGCACGGCTATGTTACATGCGATGCACGAACACCACAGTTGGGAATACTTCTTGCTACCTTTTTCTATTTTGATCGCTGTTGGTATGGTATATTTTGCCTATTCTTTTTACCGCAGACATGATTTGGCAGGTGATGCCAAGGTCAAATCCTTCTTTGGTGAAATGTATGAGGCGATGGAGAATAAATTCTATGTTGACGAATTTTACAATCGCGTGATTATTAGACCGTTCGTTTGGATGGGAGAATATGTAGTTCTTTGGTTTGACCAAAACATTATAGATGGATTTGTCAATGGCGTAGCTCAGACCGTTAATGCAATAGGTAGTGTATTCCGTAGGCTACAGTCTGGCTTGGTACAAAACTATGCACTCGTTGTATCGCTAGGTGTAGTTCTTATACTCGCATATCTCATTTTTGGATAAATTGTACCTACGTCACCCAGGTGACAATATAAGTATTCCATTACTTAGAGATTTATGGAATATTTTAATGAATGAATTAAATAACTATTTCACCCAGGCTGCCGTTAAACAAATAAGTACGATTATCTATCATGAATATAGGCATTGTTTGCTATCCTACGTATGGGGGAAGTGGTGTAGTGGCTACTGAGTTGGGTAAATCTCTAGCCAAACTTGGTCATAAAATACACTTCATCACATATAACCGACCTATAAGGTTGGATCTTTTTTCCGAAAATCTTCTGTATCATGAAGTGAGGACCAAAGATTATCCCTTGTTTGATTTTGTTCCATACGAGTCTGCCCTTGCCAGTACTATGGTAGATGTTGCGTTATATCACAACCTGGATTTGTTTCATGTCCATTATGCGGTGCCCCATGCATCTGTAGCGTATTTGGCACGACAAATTCTGTTAGACTGTGAACGGTATATACCTTTTATTACTACCCTACATGGGACAGATATAACCTTAGTGGGGAGAAATAAAAGTTATGAACCTGTGGTCAAGTTTTCAATCGAACATAGCGATGCTGTGACCACAGTTTCTCATTTCCTCAAGCAAGCTACTTATGATAATTTTGAGGTTAAAAATGAG
Organism: uncultured Bacteroidia bacterium; assembly: GCA_964652565.1. Lineage (GTDB taxonomy): Bacteria > Bacteroidota > Bacteroidia > J057 > J057 > JBCCTX01. The sequence goes on along the minus strand of CAZZEC010000010.1, from coordinate 23,022 downwards.
ATTAGTGTTATTCACAATTTTGTGGATACCAAGCGTTTCCAACGTCAGAATAAAGAGCACTTTCGCCAGATGATCGCTCGAGATGGTGAAAAGCTCATAGTTCATACTTCCAATTTTCGAAAGGTAAAAAGAATTGGAGATGTAGTCTTGACATTTCAGAAGATCAGAGAGCAAATGCCAGCCAAACTTCTTATGGTGGGTGATGGACCTGAGAGACGATCGACGGAAGAATTAGGCAGAAAATTGGATATACATGATGATATCGTATTCCTTGGGAGTCAGGATGCAGTAGAAGAGATCTATTCTATTGGAGATTTATTTCTCTTGCCTTCTGAATCTGAAAGCTTTGGTTTAGCAGCACTGGAAGCTATGGCTTGTGGCGTACCGGTCATTGCAACCCATGCTGGTGGAATACCTGAATTAGTGATAGATGAATATACAGGGTTTACGAGTGCAATAGGTGATATTGAGAAAATGGCAAAAGATGCGTTATATTTGCTGTCAGATCAGAAAAGATGGCAAACATATTCAGATAATGCCTGTGAACACGCTCAAAAGTTTGCCATAGATCATATCGTTCCTTCATATGAAGCCTTGTATCAACAAGTATTAGAAAAACAACCCTCGATAAGCTGTTAGTGCTGATAATGTGAGGAATAAAGAAATTGGGTTATGAGTGTATTTACTTGGATACTCCTCTTTTTTATTACAATCTGGATCGTTTTTCGGTTTTATGGAAAACATATTGTTCGTTTTATCCTAAAAGCGGTTTTGAAACGAGTAGCTAAAGATGTAGAAAATCAAGCGCGTGCGTACCAACAAAATTATGATCAGGATCCTTACCATGAAAATATTCACATCAATGAAGATGTGAAAGTAAAAAGTCCCAAACAAACTGAAAAGAAGAAAGTGCATCCTGACGAGATTGCAGAGGATATTGAATTTGAGGAAATAGATCAATAATAATAGGGATGTTCAGATATTATTTCCCCTCCATCGGATATTAATTAATTCATGCAGTTTCAGAAATTCCAGGGTAGTGATAGCTATAATTATCAAACCCACAGGAACAGCAAATCTCGAGGCACCAGATGTACCCGTTAATCCCGATATGTATATGATAAATATAAGTAGAGGAATCCTATAACGGATATTCCAGGCAGTATCAAATGTAAACACAATACAAGCAATCAGCTTGAGTACATTGATCCCCACTAGCATCGATAGCAATAAAAGGATACCTATAGGCTGTTTGGTCAATGTGTTCCAGATACCAGAATATCCCTCAGTACTAAATGATTTTAACAGTCCAGATTCTTCTGCATTCCAACCTGCAAAATGGTATATATCAAATCTTCCAGGATCTATAAAAAAATTGAGTACCCCTTTAAAATGCATGCCTGCATAACTAACAATATGCTTCTTGAGGGTTTGATAACAAAACGCACTTATGAGTTCTTGCTCTTCTCTGTACGTAGGTTGTTCAAGAGATTCATATAGGACACTATCTGCATATACAGTAGCATCGTTCTCCCCCATCTTTTGAGCGAGTAGATTATAGGTCGTATACTGAAATAAACTCAGGTTTTGTATGCTGGAAAAGTGGAAATATCCCGTCCTGCTTTCATTCCAGGATTGATAACTGTATACTAATAGTAAAGGGAGAAAAGCAAGGATCAGAATTTGCTTTTTTCTCCAGGTTAAAAAATACCAGGTGATCACTGCTATATGGGGGATGGCAAATAAATACATGACAGGTTTTGTGAGCATGGAAACCATGATCAATACAGTGTAGAAAGTGAGATACTTTACGTGGTTCTTCTCCCAGGCAAGCAGCAAGCAATACACCGCTCCTGTAATGAGTGTCTGAAAAAGTACTTCTGTCATTACCAGGTTGGCATAAATGAATTGGGCGGGATACAATAAAAGAAGCAACAACAATATAAGTGTGATTCTGTTGTCTGTCAGAGAGATATAAATATTACTAGTTAGTGAAGACTTATCACTGCTTTGAATTTTGGGTATTAAAAAAAATAAGATCTTCAGCGTGAGAGATATATTGATCAGGCTAAGAATATGTTGGAGAAGAATGGTAGAGAGAATGTCATCGGTGATGATAAAGCCCAGTGCCAATAGCAATGGATATACAGGGGGGCGTTTAGTATAGAAGTCTATTCTTTCAGGAGCTTGTAAATCTCCAGAATATAAAATAGAAGATGTAATGACATTCCTGGCAGCAAATACATACTCATGAGAATCCTTAAGGTACCAATTTTTCTGAGAATACTGATAAACAAAGCTCCCAAGATGGACGATAACCAGGATCACCCAAAATATGTACCTTTTCCTATTATTCATATCAGTAAAACAGTATCTTTTGCATACCTAAATAACAAAGATATGTGGGACAAATTATAGATAAAATCATAAACCTATGCGCTTTTCAACTAACCTTTTCAGAACCATCTCGATGGTTGTTTTCATTATCCTTAATGCCAATATGATGGGACAAGATCGTATTACCGGGAAATCTTTTGCAACCCGATCTGAAGTTATTGCTCCAAATGGAATGGCAGCAACCAGTCAGCCCCTTGCCACTCAAGTGGCACTTGACATTCTCAAGAAAGGAGGGACAGCCATTGATGCTGCAATTGCTGCAAATGCAACCCTGGGATTGATGGAACCTACTGGCTGTGGTATTGGTGGAGATCTCTTTGCCATCGTTTGGGATGCGAGTACACAAAGACTATATGGATTAAATGCAAGTGGTAGATCACCCAGATCATTGTCAAAGACATATTTCACAGAAAATGATATGACCCGCATTCCATCCCGAGGTCATTTGTCGATTTCTGTTCCCGGTTGTGTTGATGGTTGGTTCGAGTTACATGGAAAATTTGGTAAACTTTCTATCGAAGAGATTCTATCCCCTGCGATATCGTATGCTAACAAAGGTTTTCCTGTAAGTGAACTCATAGCTTACTACATGCAAGGCGCAGCCAGCTACATGAACGATTACCCCCATTTCAAAGACACCTATATGCCTGGTGGAGAGGCTCCTAAAAAAGGAGAAATGTTTAAAAATCCCCGATTGGCACGTACACTGAGCATGATAGCTGAAGGGGGAAGAGATGTATATTACAAAGGAGAGATAGCACAGACAATTGCTGAACATATGAGAGAGATTGGTGGGTTTATCACTTATGAAGATCTTGCTTCCCATACTTCTGAATGGGTGGACCCTGTCTCTACCAATTACAGAGGATATGATGTTTGGGAACTCCCACCAAATGGACAAGGAATTGCAGCTTTACAAATGCTTAATATTATGGAACTCTATGATATATCTAGTATGGGATTTGGTAGTGCGGAATATATACATACCCTAGTTGAAGCAAAAAAACTGGCTTATGAAGATCGGGCAAAGTACTATGCAGACCCTGCTTTCAATGAGTTACCTGTAGATGAATTAATCTCCAAATCTTACGCAGAAGAGCGAAATAAACTATTGAATCCCAATCGTGCATCCAGAAGATTGGATGCTGGAAGACTAAAAGAGGGGGATACCATATATTTGACAGTCGCTGATTCGGCAGGCAATATGGTATCTTTCATACAGAGTAATTTTAGCGGAATGGGTTCAGGCATCATACCTGGAGAATTAGGATTTATGTTTCAAAATCGCGGAGCACTATTCACACTAGAAGAAGGTCATTTCAATGAGTACGAGCCTGGAAAGCGTCCATTTCATACAATCATTCCCGCATTTGTCACGAAAGATGGACGACCTTTCATGAGTTTTGGTGTGATGGGAGGTGATATGCAACCGCAGGGACATGCACAAATCATCGCAAATATTATTGATTTCGGGATGAATATCCAGGAGGCCGGAGATGCTCCACGGGTCAGACATACGGGTAGTTCATCACCTACGGGAAATGTAATGGATGATGGAGGAGAAGTCATGTTGGAAAGGGGCATTGATTATGAAGTCATGAGACAGCTTGATCGGATGGGACATAAGATCAGGTTTAATCCTGGAGCATATGGAGGATATCAGGCGATTATGTATGATCCTGTAGAAGGGGTGTACTATGGAGCCTCAGAATCCAGGAAAGATGGACAGGCCGCCGGTTATTGATAATTTGGTAACAAATTAATTATTAGGATTTATCATCTTTTATCAAGATAATTGCGAAATTTTTTGTGCATGATACATCCTGATACAGAATTAAGGTTTGTCAACGAAGAGATTGGATACGGCGTATTTGCAAAGAAGTTGATTCCCATCGGTACCATCACATATGTAAAAGATAGCTTGGAGATTCAGATTGCCCCTACTGATTTTTTATTATTCTCTTCTGAAATGCAAACCTATATTGAAAAATATTCCTATATAGATGAGCAAGGAGTGAGAATTATCAGTTGGGATTTTGCTAAATATGTTAACCACTGTTGCAAGTGTAATACCATAAGTACTGGTTATGGTTTTGAAATGGCAATAAGAGATATTTTCCCTGGTGAGCATATTACAGATGAATATGGTCTTTTCAATATCAGTCGCCCTTTTCCTTTAAGTTGTGGTAATAGCGATTGCAGAAAGGTTGTAGCTCCAGAAGATGTGGATCATTATTATCAGGAATGGGATGAAAAGATTAAATATGCATTAGTGAAATTATTTGACGTAGATCAACCGTTACTTCCCTTAATTGACGAAATAACAAGAAAACAATTAGATGCTTTCTTTATTAATCCTGATTCCTATAAGTCCGTTTACGCTTTGAAATATAGGGGTAATATGAATGAATAAACTCATGATGTGAGAGGATTTCAAACTCTTAAGAATATACTGTTGTTATAAAATTATGAGTCGAAACGTTAATCATATTTTCCAAAGTATATTTCAGGAGAAGATCAAGCACAGAATAGAAGTAGGTATTTTATACCTTGCCATAGTAGGTTTCTTCATACATCTGGGCTTGATTTTCGCTGATGAATGGGGATTAATCCAAACATCTGAAAAGACACACCAACTACTGGAGAGTCCTACTTCTGCCATTTATACACCATTTTCCTTCATTCTAATCTATGAGGTGTTTTTGCTGGTGTATTACATCCCAGACTCGTTTAGTACGTCTATTGCTAAGCAATATGAGATCATTTCACTAATTCTTATCCGTAGAATATACAAAGATATTGTCAAGATGGATGTGGATGCCGATCATTGGTTTTCTAATGCATACAATTTGCAACTTACCATTGATATGATAGGGTTTTTGGCACTGTTCTTTTTGATTTTTCTTTTTTACTACTTCAATCTCAAAAGACCCAAGTTTACCTCTCCACATAAATTAGAAAAATTTATTACGCTTAAACGTGCGATAAGTTTATTGTTGATTGTAATTCTGGTGGGATTAGCCATATATAGTCTTATAGATTGGTTGATTGAAGCCAGGAAGTTTAACCTGGGATTGATAGAGGAACTCTCGGATGTTAATGACATTTTTTATAACGAATTTTTTACCCTGCTTATCTTGGTGGATGTATTTGTATTGATCATTTCGTTAAAATATACTGAGAGCTATAGTCAACTCATTCGAAATTCAGGATTTATTATTTCTACCATACTCATACGAATTTCCTTTACAGCAGAAGGTATAACTAACACTGCGTTAATCGTAGGGGCAGTCGCGTTCGGGGTACTGATTCTCGGAATATATAATTTGGTGGGAAATTTGGAGATAAAAAGCTCCAGGAACTCAATAAATGAGTAATAAAAAGAAGGGTGGCAACAGCCACCCTTTACAACCCAACCACTACTACTCAACCTAATTATTTCTTATTTACACCTTAAGAATTGCACTCTTTAAGACTGCATACCCATGGCTAGGGTTTATATTTATGCTATATCAATTTTTTGAGGCTCAACTTCAGGTAGTTTATGTAAACTGATTGTAAGAATCCCCCCCTCATATCTTGCCTCTACATTATCTAAATCAAAAGTATTTGGTTTGAGCGAAAAGGTTCGTTTGAATGCATCCAGACTAAATTCTTTTCTAATATAGTTTGGGGATTCACTGTTTTCGCTCTCTTTAGCCTGCTTGATTGAAACAGTCAATTGATTGTCATCAAGTGTCAATTCAAAATCCTCTTTATTCAAGCCAGGAGCAACTAATTCAATCTCATAACCTTCATTAACTTCTTTAATGTTGACTGCAGGATTGTTGTTGCGCGTACTATTTGTGTTTGATACGTCCCATAATGCTTTAGTAACAAAGTCATCAAAGTAGTGCTTGTGTGAACGTGTGGGATAATAATATTTTCTTATCATGATCTTTTAGTTTCAGTTTTAATTTTTGATTACACTTTCTTAAGGACAAGCTGTATGCCAACTCATTTTTAGTGTCATTTTACCCATTTTATATGCCATTAAGGCAGTTTTATGGTTGTTGTGTATGCCAAGATGGCATATTTATGTTTGTTTTCTGAGATTTATTGTAAAATCGCCCGCTACTGCTTTACTTATAAGATAACTTACGATCAAACTTTACTATGTCTCAACAAGAGCAATTCAGCAACCGCTGGGGATTAATACTGGCTTCTCTTGGTATGGCTATAGGTGCAGGTAATCTATGGCGTTTTCCTCGTTTAGCGGGTCAATATGGAGGTACATTTTTACTACTTTGGATCATCTTTTTATTGATATGGTCCATTCCGATTTTGTTGGCAGAGTTTTCTATGGGAAAACATATCAAAAAAGGGATTATTGGTTCATTTGGTGGCATGACAGGTAAGTATTTTACCTGGATGGGATTTTTTATTACACTTTGTACCTTGGGAATAGCATTTTACTATTCTGTAGTTACAGGTTGGGGACTTCGATATTTTGGATTGGCGCTGGGAGATGCCTATCAGTACATAATAGGAGGGGAAACACTAGCAGTCAAGCTACAAGATAATCCAGATTATCTCACTCAATATTGGGAAAACTTGTCCACAGGGAATCTTGTTACGATTATCTTGCATGTAATAGCTGTAGTAGCTGGAAGCTTCTTTTTGTTAAGAGGGGTTCAAAAAGGTCTGGAAGTCGCTAATAAGATCTTGATACCTTCTTTATTTATACTATTAGTCATTATTAGTATTACCTCTCTAAGTATGGAAAATGGTATACTGGGACTTCAATATATGTTTGAAATTAAGCCCGAACTGTTTGGTAATGCCACAGTCTGGCTAGAGGCACTTTCACAATCTGCATGGTCTACAGGAGCAGGGTGGGGATTGATGATGACGCTGTCTTCCTATTCGCGAAACAAAGAAGATGTGACCCTGAATATATTCATCAGTGGTTTTGGCAACAATAGTGCTTCGTTGCTCGCCGGTTTTGCCATCTTGCCCTCTGTATTTGCCCTCGCCGTATCTGAACAAGATGCCATTTCCTATTTACAAGCAGGCAATCAGGCATTGACCTTTAGCATTATTCCCCAACTGTTTACCCAGATTCCTGGGGGGGCACTGTTGGCTGTGATATTCTTTGGCGCTTTTTGCTTAGCTGCCTTTAGTTCATTACTGGCTATGATTGAAATGTTTATCAAAATCCTTGGCGATTTGGGAAATAGCAGAAAGGCTGCTGCTATCAAAGCAGGGGTTTTTTGTATCATATTGGGGTTCCCTTCAGCATGGTCTTTAGAGGTGTTTTCGAACCAGGATTGGGTGTGGGGAATAGGATTGGTGGTATCTGGGTTATTCATAGTATTCTCCGTTCTGAAATATGGGGTAGCCAAATTTAAACATGACTTTATAGACGGGGATTCTGATTATAAGGTAGGCACCTGGTTTTTCATGATCGCTATGCCCATCAATTTTATTTTGGCATTGGTATTGATTTACTGGTGGATGTCTCAAGGGTACGACCCATTTCCCTGGTTCAATGAACAAGGGCAATGGAATGTATTTAGTGTTTATAGCAATGCATCTATTCTCACTCAATGGGGATTGGTCATTTTGATAGGAATTATATTCAATCGCTATCTGTATAAAAGATTTGTAGACAATGGTTGATTGGTTGTAAGGGAGTCCTTAAATCAGAAAGTACATAGTTGTACAGATGGATGACAGACCACGGACGATAGTTTGACGACAGAAAATCAAAATCACTATATAGTGGTTTGTCTTCACAATTTAGCAATCAAACAATATGACGTTATAAAATCTAACAATACCACAATTTAACAATACACATATGACCACCTCAAGTATCATAAGCATGATCGCCATCGTAGGAATAATAATTGGAGGATTTATGTACTTCCTTTCCTTAGCCATAAAAATTGAAGCCCGTAAGAAAAAAGATCAGCCGTAGTGATCGACAAAGCCTGTACCATTGAGATGCGCATGGTCATTAAATCTTTCTACCATCCATGTCTCCTCTAGATACATCAATCGTGTAAAAGCAGTATTATGTAAAATGGTATTCCTGGTCATAGCTGGATTGGCGTCCATGATCTTTCGAAACAGACTTTTAATGGCCATTCCATGAGATACAATTGCCACTCGTGGTTTTTCCTCTTTTAGTGGGATTACGTGTTCACAAATCCAATCAAACATCCGTTCTTCTACTTCTCGCTGAGATTCTCCGCCGGGAGGGGTGAAATTCCAGGGATCATTGTCAATTTCTTGTCTTCTTTCCGGGGTGAAATGCAACTCTCGTAATTGACCCTCCCATTCACCTTGCGATAATTCCACTAAATGTTCTGCAAAATGAATCTGTTGGGTTGGAAATGGAATTTCTTCACAGATGATTTCAGCAGTGTGTTTGGCTCTTACTGCAATAGAACTGAACACATAATCAAATGTAATTTTCTCTTTATTGAGCCTTTGGCCTAACTTCCTTGCCTGCTCTACACCTCTATCCGTTAGGTTAAAATGATTGGACCTTCCACCTATATAGTGGTTATTTACATTTCCTTCGCTTTCAGCGTGGCGAATGAGATAAATATCTAACATGGTTCGAAGTTAGATAAAAGATGCTAGAGAAATGTTAATTCCTTTGTAAGTTAACAGTAATTTTACAGTGATTTCTGTAAGCAGGAACCGGAAAAAGCAGCGTATAAATAGAAAGATATGTCAAAACATAAATTATTTCTTCTGGATGCAATGGCCATTTTGTATCGTTCACATTTTGCCTTTATCAGTAATCCAAGAAGAACTACCTCTGGACTCAATACCTCAGCTATATTTGGTTTTACAAATACCCTATTGGAAATCATTAACAAGGAAGATCCAACACATTTGGCTGTAGCCTTTGATACAGATAAACCTACATTCCGACACGAACGATTTCCCGATTACAAAGGTCACCGGGAGGATAAACCCGAAGATTTAGACGCCAATATACCCTATGTATTTCAGTTGTTACAAATCCTGGATATCCCTACATTAAAGTTAGATGGCTACGAAGCCGATGATATCATAGGTACGATTGCTTTAGGGGTTCCAGAGAAAGAATATGAAGTTTTTATGGTAACCCCTGACAAAGACTTTGCTCAACTGGTACGGGACAATGTTTTCCTCTACCGACCTAAATATAAGGGTGGGGGATTTGATGTCATGGGTATAGCTGAAATCGAAGAAAAGTTTGGTCTTCCTCCTTCTCAAATCGTTGATTTTTTGGGGTTAAAAGGAGATGCAAGCGATAATATCCCTGGAGTTCCAAAAATTGGAGATAAAACGGCAGTTTCATTACTTAAAGAATTTTCCACCATTGAGGAGGCCATTGAGAACGCAGAGCAGATCACCAAAAAAAGTATACGCAAGACATTACTAGAGCACAAAGAGCAGGGATTACTCTCTAAAGAATTAGCAACTATCAATACGGAAGTACCTGTAGATTGGTCCCTGGATGCACTGAAAATGGGGCATTGCGATATGGATGCCTTGTTGGAACTCATGCAGGAGTTGGAGTTTCGTACTACTGCTCAACGTATCATGAATAGTAAGTTAAACCCAATGGCCGCAACGCCTCAGACGGACCTCTTTGGAAACTCCATTGATAATGGAGGAGGTCAGGATGTGCTAGACGTCGGGTTAGACAAGTTTGAAAGTACTGAACAGAAGTATCATTTAGTAACTTCTCAAGCGGAAATACAGTTGCTTATTACGCGTATTACACAGCAGGGTAGTTTTTGTTTTGATACGGAAACCACCTCACTGAATGCGCTAGAAGCGGAATTGGTGGGAATAGCTATTGCATTGACAAAAGGGGAAGCTTATTATATTCCTGTTTCAGCGGATAGATCTGAAGCAATGGCAATCATTGAATTGTTCAAAGATGTCTTGACAAGCAAAGACATCTTGAAAGTAGGACAAAATTTAAAATACGATGCATTAGTATTAAAAAATTATGGTGTGGAGGTGAGTGATCCTACCTTTGACACGATGCTTGCTCATTATGTGGTAAAACCTTCGGGAAAGCATGGAATGGATGCTATGTCAAGAGAACTGCTCAATTATTCTCCCATTTCGATAACGACACTCATCGGCAAAAAAGGGAAGAAGCAGAAAAGTATGAGAGATATACCTGTAGAAGAGGTTTCAGACTATGCAGCAGAGGATGCAGATATCACCTGGAGGCTGTATGAAATTCTTTCTCCTAAAGTAAAAGAGAATTTCATTTTTGAAAGAGTAGAGCAACCGCTCATGTCTGTGTTAACAGATATGGAGTATACGGGTGTTAACATTGATGAGCAAACGTTGAGTGAATATTCTCAGGAACTGGCGGAAAGATTGATTACTCTTGAAAAGCAAATCTATGAATTGGCAGGAGAAACATTCAACATCAATTCTCCCAAGCAATTAGGAGAGATCATGTTTGATAAGCTAGAGTTGGGTAAGGGTAAAAGATCTAAAAAAACCAAGACCGGGCAATATTCTACTAATGAGCAAATACTTCAGGATCTGGCGGTAAAGTACGAACTACCAGACCGCGTACTAGCTTATCGTGGGATCACAAAATTGAAATCCACATATGTCGATGCCCTACCCAAGCTGATCAATCCTCAAACGGGCAGGGTGCATACTACTTATAGTCAATCTGTCGCTGTAACAGGAAGGCTGAGTTCACTAGAACCCAACCTGCAAAATATCCCCATTCGCACTCAGGATGGACGCGAAGTAAGAAAGGGGTTTATTCCCAGAGATAAGGAACATGTATTACTCTCTGCGGACTACTCTCAAGTAGAGTTGAGGCTGATGGCCTCATTAAGTGGAGATGAAAACATGATTCAAGCATTCCAGGAAGGGGCTGATATACATCGCGATGCTGCTTCCAGAGTGTTCGGCGTAAGTACAGAAGAGGTTACTCCTGAACAGCGATCTCAGGCCAAGCAGGTAAATTTCGGTATTATCTATGGAATTTCTGCTTTTGGGTTAAGTCAGCGTATGGGCATTTCTCGTTCAGAGGCAAAAGATATCATAGAGACCTATTTCACTACCTATCCCAGGATTAAGGCATATATGGATGAGAGTATAGCTTTTGCAAAGAAGAATGGCTTTGTAGAAACACATTTTGGCAGACGGAGATATTTGCCAGATATCCGTTCCAAGAATGCAACGGTGCGCGGGGTCGCAGAGCGCAACGCCATTAATTCTCCGATCCAAGGTACTGCCGCCGATATCATAAAATTGGCGATGATTAATATTTACAACACCTTTGATGAAAAAAATCTCAGATCAAAGATGATTCTCCAGGTTCACGATGAATTGGTATTCGATGTCCACAAAAGTGAAATTGATACTGTGAAAGAAATTGTCAAAGAGAATATGATGAATGCAGCAGATCTGACGGTTCCCCTCGAGGTGGAAATGGGAACCGGAGATACATGGCTGGAAGCACATTAGGTAACAGACGCCATAAAAATCTGACAGTAATTCCTCTCACTACCATATGTTTATACCTGTTTTCTACAGTATGTGAGGTGAGAAAAGTATCATACCATATGGTTGATTTGAGTGGTATTTTTAAAATGAGCTTATTAATCATTAACCAGTCATATCAACTGCTGCATACATGTCAGAACCTATACTTCAATCGCTTAAAGGGCCCGAAATATTAATCCTGTTGATGTTTATCATTCTCCTTGCTATAATACCTGCAATGTTGGTCACTCGCGCCCTTGTACAGAAAAATGAAATTGTCAAACAACTGAAAGTACAGAATGAATTATTGAGAGAAATCAGTTATTTGCTACGTGAAAGACAATTGTAATTACTTTACCCCAGTAAGGTATCGCTGAATTGAATGGATAATTCTGACCATGCGATATCCTACCTATTCACATATTTCATTCCATTTTCTGAGCAACTAGCAAATAACGAGTGGATTTGCAGCTGTCTGCATGTTCTGCGATAGGTTCCAACGTAACAGCATCATATAATTCCACTAGCCCTCCAAATGATTGTTTAAAATATGCTCTCACTCTGTTCATCGGAGGAAGAAATCTTTTGTGTTTACCAGAATAAGTAATACGCATACGATGATCGTTGAAATTGATATTAATGAGCTCACTTTCCTGGAACATTCTCCCTTCATTTTCGATTAATTCAGGGTTGCGCAAACCAATGATATTGCTATCAGATGATTGCATCATATTTGGGTACCATCTAATGTGATCAGGAGTAATAAAATCTCCAACAAAGTAACCCCCGGGCTGTAAAAGTTGTGCGATTTTATCAATTGCCTCTGGAAGCGAGGATGGGGTTAGATAATGAAGTACGTTTAATCCACTGTAAGCCATTGACCATTTATTTTCAGTAACAGGTAGAGAAAGTAAATCTCCCTGGATTGCATTAATGCGTTTCTGAGCGACTTCTACCATAGAAGGAGAGATATCTATTCCCAACAATTTATCATATGAGATACCCAACTCCGCAACCATAAAAGATTCAATGAGTCCTGTGCCACATCCTAAAGAAATGATTTGAGCATGTTCCGGATCCAGGTCATAATTTGTGAAGAAAAACTCCAGGTATGATTTCATAAAGGATTCAAAACAAGGCTTACCAATCAGTTCATCATACATGAATGCATAATTTTGAAATGCATCTTCTGTTCGATTTTCGCCGATGATGATATTTTGAAGTTTCCATGCTTCAATGAGTTCATTTTTAAGGATTCGCCAATAAATTTCATCTATCACATGTCCACTTTCATCCAGTATTTCTGAAAGTTCATGAAGAAGCTGAGCTTGTCTTTCATTGGAGAACAAAGAATTTTCAGCCTTTGATAATTGTGAATGTCTATTCCCAGGGTTATGTTGAGCTATTGTTCTCAACCTCTTAATTCTTTCAACTTTATTTCTTAACCAGGTAGGGAAGTCTCCTTTGGGCCCCTTTTCTTTTGTGTTTATTTGAAATTCTGGTAATTCGTAGAAGACGCCTCCATCTACCCTCTCGATCAGTTCTTCTTCCAGATTAAATATTCTCGCATCTCCTGTAACATTTTCAGTCGGCTGTACATCCCCGTAAATATGTAAAGTTAAAAAGGGTGTGTCATTGGTAGGATTTCCCATCTGGTGAATGAGTGAGTGATTAACCCCGACTACAGTGTAAGGTTCTACCTGCATTCGGGAAAGGGTAATCAGGCGATCATCTTCCCATCTAAAGGTAGCGTGTTCTGCTGGCCCAAATATTTGCACAGCCCCCCATTGAGTATGTCCATGATCATGTATGGTACTAAAATCCCCTGGAACCCATGACATTACCATGATCTCAAAATTATCCCCTTTATACACCAGTTTTCTTCCATAACTATCTTCTACAGGATGATCATAATCTGCCCAGGGAAGCAGTTCTTCAGGATGTATATCAGCTTCCAAGATTACTTTTCGTATTTTTGCAGGAGTTAACTCCTGCACTAATGACAGCTTAGCGACAACCTGGTCCAATGAATTGGATAATTTTGTTAGGTTAAGATTTGAAATATTTTGGGAGTTCATTTTTGCTATATGAATTAAGGAATTCTGATATAATAATATGAATATTTATGTTGATATGAAACTGAACACAGGTACAACAGGCACTAAATGATAGCTAGATGTATGGATGAACCTTTGTAGTGTGATATTGGTTTCTACAACAACAATTTTTTTATTTTTTCTTCATATCTACAGTGATATTGATCACTGAAAACGATGTTTTCTGAGTGGTACATTTGCAATCAGATTTTTAAGATTATTAGTTTAAGCACATTAGATAGAAAATTATTATGGAACTTTCATCTAGGACATATGAATGGGTAGGACTCATTAATCAACCCTGGCATTGGTCATTTTCTGGAGTAATGATTGCCTTGATTTTGTTCCTACTTACATGGATGGGTCGAAGTTTTGGTGTCTCCTCATCTTTTAGAACTATTTGTACATTAGCAGGTGCTGGCAGAAAGTATCCATTTTTCAATATCGACTTGAAAAATGAACATTGGCGTCTAACCTTTGTGTTAGGGGCAGTAATTGGAGGAGTACTCACTTCCCAATTTTTCAGTAGTCCAGAACCAGTGGCTATATCTACTGATACTGTATCATACTTAGAAAGCTTAGGGGTAAATTATCCGGAAGCTGATACTACAGGTCAGGGAATGGTCCCTACCAGTATATTTAATTTTGCGAGTATAAAAGGTATACTCATGGCACTTGCTGGAGGGTTTTTGGTAGGATTTGGAGCTAGGTATGGGGATGGATGTACCTCGGGACATGCTATTACTGGCCTGGCACATTTACAATTACCTTCCCTATTAACAGTCATAGGTTTTTTTATCGGCGGTTTAATTATGGCCCATTTTATTCTCCCGTTTTTAATTACAATCTAATAAGCATTTCATTATGAAAAATATACCATTTTTATTCGTTGGGATCTTATTCGGAATTATTATGACAAAGTCTGAAGCAATTTCATGGTTTCGGATTTTGGAAATGTTTAGGTTCGAAAGCTTTCATATGTATGGCATTATCTCTGTCGCAGTCATAGTCAGTGCAGGGTTGGTGTATATGATGAAAAGATCTAACATGAAAACTTTGAGAGGTACTTTTGTAGATTATACTCCTATGAAATTAAGACCTAAGCGCCATATACTGGCTGGGTCTATCTTTGGATTGGGGTGGGCATTGGTGGGTTCTTGTCCAGGTCCAATGTATGTTTTGTTAGGGAATGGATATGGAATCATTGCCTTGGTAATGTTAGGTGCATTGCTTGGAACATTTACTTATGGGGTAGTAATGAAACGGCTTCCTCACTAGAGACTGATGAAAGTAGATTCTCATATTGATAAAGATTCACTGTTGGCACTGGTTCAACAGTATTTTCCACAGCTTTCCGAACCGGAATTACAGCGTTCTATAGCTGAGGTAGCACATGTAGTACATATTTCGGCTGGTGAAACCCTGATGGATTACGGACAATATATATCGATGCTACCTTTGGTCATAAAAGGTAGCATTAAGGTTATGCGAGAAGGAGAGGACGGCAAAGAGCTACTGCTGTATTACCTCAATGAAGGGGAAACTTGCTCCATGTCATTTTCATGTTGTATGATGAGCAAACAAAGTCAGATTAGGGCCATTGCGGAAGAAGATTCTACCCTGATTTCGATTCCCTTACAGTATGTGGATGAATGGATGCTTGTCTACCGTAGTTGGAAAAACTTTGTCATGCTATCATATGACAACCGCATGTTGGAATTTATGAATACCATAGATAGCATCGCATTCAAAAAGATGGATGAACGCCTCTGGGAGTATCTCCTGCAACGAGCTTCATCCACTCAAAGCCAGGTTATTCATACCACCCATTCCGAAATCGCCAATGATTTAAATGCATCGAGAGAAGCTATTTCCAGACTGCTTAAGCAACTGGAAAATATGGAGCGAATTCGCCTTGGAAGAAATAAAATTGAACTATTATCTGCCTCTTAGGTGAAACTAAGTGACGTACATCACTGAAAAGGTAAGATCGTCTGAATAATTTTACACTTAAGATCAGTGAAATGTCACTGACTATTATACAAATTATCAAGACTAATTTTTTCAAATGATGGAATTATTTAAACAGCTATTTGGAGGTTCATCAAAATCCTTAATGGAAATATGGGATCAAGGTGCAGTAGTATTAGATGTACGTACAAAAGAAGAATTTCAAGCCGGCCATGCGCCTGGAGCGATAAATATTCCTTTAAATAGCGTAGATCAAAGTCTAGATGAGATCAGTGGTTGGGAGAAACCAATCATTGCATGTTGTGCATCGGGAAGGAGAAGCGGTATTGCCACTCAACGTCTCAAGAGTAAGGGCATAGACATCTACAACGGGGGATCCTGGAAACAAGTTGCCGATATGATTACAAACCAACAGCGTCATGAATAAGATACTCATACCCACCGACGGAAGTGAACTCGCAGACTTTGCTTATGATATTGCAAAGCAAATTTCAGCGGGTACAGGTGCAGATATTCACGCGTTGAGCATTATTCCTGCACCAGGTAATGTATTTTTTGATCGAGAAGGAAATATAAAAGAAGATGAAGGGGAAGATATTAGTGAATTGAAGCAATTAGCAGCTAAGAGGCTTAGTGAACTAGAGGAGTGGAAACAAGATAAACCAGATGTGAAAGTTGTAACAGTGCATATAGGAAGGATTGAAGAGGATATTTTATCATATATTAGAAAAAATAATATAGATTTAGTAGTAATGGGAACCAAAGGCGCTACAGGCCTTAACGAGTTTCTGCGAAGTACACATACTGCTCATGTAGTAAAAGAGGCTTCCATTCCTGTATTGAGTCTTAAGTGTGATCGTTCTGATTACAAAATCAATGATATTCTATTCATAAGCGACTTTCATGAGACAGAAAGGATTGATTTATCTGTGGTGAAAACACTCCAAAAGGTATTTCAAGCAACCTTACATTTGCTAAAAATCAATACTCCCGGGAATTTTGAGCCCCATAGAGCGGTGATTGAGAACATGCGTAAATTTGAGACAATGAATGGTCTGGCTAACACTCAACATCACGTTTATTGCGATTATTCAATGGAAGAAGGCATATCTCATTTCAGTGCTGACACCGGAATGGATTTCATCGTATTAGAAACCCATAAGGGAAAGGGGTTAGCGCGTTTGTTTAGACAAGATATTTCTTTGGAATTAGTTAACCATTTATGGCAACCAATTTTAAATATTAAAGTATAAAGATTTCTTGATATGTCTTTTTTTTGTGATGAATATCACTGAAAAATCAAATTGAATATGTGATATTGCAATTAAAATAAGATAAAATGAAAGTAGAACAAATTTATACTGGTTGTTTAGCAGAAGCAGCATATTATATTGAAAGTCAAGGAGAGGCAGTAATTATTGATCCACTGCGTGAGACGAAGCCCTACTTGGAAAAGTTAGAAGCTGAAGGTGCTAAACTGAAATACATTTTCGAAACGCATTTTCATGCTGATTTCGTTTCAGGTCATATTGACCTTGCCGAGAAGACAGGTGCAACGATTGTCTACGGACCTAATGCATCTACTGCGTACGAAATCTATCAGGCAACAGATGGAGAAGAACTCACCGTAGGTAAGCTCACATTTAAGGTATTGCATACCCCTGGACACACCATGGAAAGTACTACCTATCTGTTAAAAGATGAGACTGGTAAGGATTATGCGATATTCACAGGAGATACCCTGTTTTTAGGAGATGTGGGAAGGCCAGATTTAGCCATCAAGCAAGGTGAGATTACTAAAGAGGATCTTGCAGGGTTTTTGTACGATAGCCTGAGGAGCAAAATCTTCCCATTGGCTGATGATGTCATTGTTTATCCTGGACATGGGGCAGGTTCTGCATGTGGTAAAAATCTGAGTACTGATACCTGGGGGTATTTAGGCGATCAGAAGAAAACAAATTATGCCTTGAGAGAAAATATAACGAAAGAGGAATTCATACGAGAAGTTACAGAAGGACTTACTCCTCCTCCTCAATATTTTCCAAAAAATGCGATGATGAATAAAATGGGATATGAGCGCTTCGATGAGATATTGGAAAAGGGAGCTGTTCCTCTTTCTCCTGCGGAATTTGAAGCGATGGTAGAAGCGCATGAAGCCCTTGTTTTAGATACGAGAAGTGAGCTGTCATTTGCAAAGGGGCATATTCCCAATAGCATTTTTATCGGGCTGGATGGAAGTTTTGCTCCTTGGGTGGGTGCACTGATCACAGATCTAAAGCAACCCATTGTATTCCTGGCGGAAGAAGGAAGAGAAGAGGAAGTTGTAACTAGATTGTCGAGAGTAGGATATGATAATACCCTGGGTTTTCTCAAAGGTGGAATAGAAGCCTGGAAACGTGCTAACAAAGAGATAGACTCTATTGAATCTATTAGTGCTGAGGAACTTGCAGAAAGAATGCAACAGGAAGAAGTAACCGTGTTAGACGTACGCAAACCCACAGAATATTTATCCCATCACGTAATAGGAGCAGTTAATTTCCCCCTTGATTACATTAACAAGAATATGAATCGTCTGAACAGGGAAGAAACTTATTATATGCATTGTTTAGGAGGATATAGGTCGATGATCACCGCTTCTATCTTGCAATCGAGAGGTTTTCGCAATTTGGTTGATATACAAAAAGGATGGAGAGCGATAGAAACCTCTTCCATTCCTAAGACAGAATACGTTTGTCCGACAAAGATGGACCAGGAAGAGATTGACAAGGCAACGGAAGCGGTTGTATAATTCATATCATGCTTGGTTATGATGGTATAGGTTGATTACACTAATGGGAGATCGCGTTTCGATAAAAGGTCAGTATTTAACACTGGCCTTTTTTATGGAATTCCTGCTATAAGTAATTAGTGACATATACCGATGAAAAAATTCTAATCTTAGTTGCGATCTATTCGTTAGATTAATGAAAAGTTAAACTTGTGCATCCCAAATTGATCAACATAGAGGAACTCAGATGTAATGCCTTTGCAAGAGGGGGACATAATTTTGATATGTGCAAGTATACAGACTTCAAGCGAGAGAGTGCTACGTTGAGTCAAACTCACAGGCATAATTATTATATGATTTTTCTCGTGTTGGAAGGTACAGGTAGCCAACGCATAGATTTTCATTCCTATTCGATTCAACCCCAGAGTATCTTTTTAATGTATCCTGGTATGGTCCATGAATGGGAAGAGGACCACGGGTTAGAAGGATATCTCATATTTTTTACGGATGAATTTTTTACATTGAGATACAACACCAATAATTTATTTGAATTTCCCTTTTTTAACAATAGTTATGGAGATCCTTACCTCCATTTTACGGATAGCGATGAATTTCTACGAATGGTTCAGCTGTTCGAACTAACCTATGAAGAATACAATATACATGAGAATGATTCCTTGAAAGTATTGAGATCGTATTTGAATATTATTCTGGTTGAGTGCAAGCGAAGGTATGAAACACATCATACACCTAGTAAAACGGATTTACATGCACGTAGGCTGGTAAAGGAGTTTGAACAAATGATCGATCGTCATTTTGAAAGAAAACACTTGGTCAAGGAATATGCCGAAATGTTGAAAATCACGCCCAATTACCTCAATTCCATCTGCAAACGAATCACAGGTAAATCAGCAGGAGAACATATTCGAAGGCGTATCATGCTTGAAGCACGAAGAATGCTAATGCACGATGATCGAACGGTTAGTGAGATCAGTCATGCGCTTCATTTTGATGACAATTCATATTTTTGTCGTTTTTTTAAGAAATATGAAGGGATAAGCCCTGATAAGTTTCGTAGGACGTATTTACAATCCAATTAACCACATAGAACATGGATGTAGAGTTATTATCGAGGATACAGTTTGCTTTTACAGTGTCCTTCCACTATATATATCCTCCATTAAGCATAGGGCTGGGATTAATTATGGTGATTATGGAGGGGATGTTTTTAAGAACGAGAAATCAAGCGTATGAGCAGTTGGCGAAGTTCTGGACGAAAATTTTTGCGTTAACTTTCGGAATTGGGGTAGCTACGGGGATAGTCATGGAATTCGAATTTGGAACGAACTGGGCGACATATTCCAGGTTTGTGGGAGATGTGTTTGGAAGTGCACTAGCAGCAGAAGGTATATTTGCTTTCGCATTGGAAAGTGGTTTTTTAGGCGTGTTGCTATTTGGATGGAACCGAGTGAGCCCTCGTGTGCATTTTATCTCTACCATCGGCGTTTTTCTGGGGTCTATGTTCTCTGCAATTTGGATTGTCGTTGCCAATAGCTGGCAGCAGACACCAGCAGGATATCACATTGTAGGAGATGGGATGAATGCCAGAGCTGAAATTACAGATTTCTGGGCCATGGTATTTAATCCCTCTAGTGTAGAAAGATTGACCCATGTATGGATAGGGGCATTCCTTGCGGGCGCATTTTTGGTATTAAGCGTTCATGCCTATTATATCATCAAGGGCAGACATATAGAACTATCCAGGAAGGCCTTTAAAATAGCACTCAGTGTAGCGATAATTAGTTCTTTAGGGCAATTAGTAGCTGGACATGCATCAGCAGAGGGAGTATCTGAGAATCAGCCTGCAAAACTTGCAGCTTTTGAAGGGCATTTTGATAGTACATCGGTAGCAGATTTATATATATTGGGTTGGGTAGATAAAAAGACCCAGACAGTAAGGGGGATTAAAGTTCCCGCAGGCTTAACTTTTTTATTACACCAAGACACGGAAACTCCTGTTACAGGCCTCAACGCATTTCCCCAGGACGAACGTCCCACAGCAATCAATGCGATCTTTCAGTTTTATCATCTGATGGTAGCCATTGGCATGATGTTAATTGGCCTGAGTCTCTTAGGCGGGATTTTTTGGCTTAGAGGGAAGCTATTTGAACAAAAATGGCTGATGAAATTGTTCGTTTTGGCAGTTATTCTTCCGCAGTTGGCCAACCAATTTGGTTGGTTTTCTGCAGAAATGGGTAGACAACCCTGGGTGGTATATGGGTTGCTGAGAACATCTGATGCCCTTTCCGAAGCCGTTACAGCCAATCAGGTATTATTTTCCCTGATTATGTTTACATTGATCTATGCGCTATTATTTGCACTATTTATCTATTTATTGGATAAAAAGATCAAACACGGTCCCAAAGATGGGACCATGATTGACCAGCGGCCTACGCAGCGCGAGATGGCAAAGCAACTCTAACGTTTTCTTTAGTTAATATATAGCAGAATAGAATATATGTCAGAATTTCTTGGAATAGATTATCCCACGTTGTGGTTTCTACTACTGGGAGGAGTATTTACCGGTTACGCCATTTTAGATGGTTTTGATTTAGGTGCAGGTGCCTGGCATTTGTTCCTCAAGAAAGAGAAGAGTCGGAGGATTGCACTAAATGCTGTTGGACCTGTGTGGGATGGGAATGAAGTATGGTTAGTCATTGCTGGGGGGGCATTATTTGCAGGTTTTCCGATTGTATATGCTACAGTTTTTTCTGCCATGTATATTCCCTTTATGCTGTTTTTGCTGTTTCTTATTTTTAGAGCTGTATCCATTGAATTTAGGAGTAAGGAGGAAATGACCTGGTGGAAAAAGACATTTGATGTTAGTTACAGCGTGTCTAGTGTAATGATGGCAGTGCTGTTGGGTATCGTATTGGGAAATATCTTACAGGGGTTTCCCTTAGGTGAAAACTTCTCTTACGAGGGAAATTGGCTGGAATTTATCAATCCCTATGCACTTATGGTGGGGATCAGTACGCTGGCATTGTTTATGATGCACGGTGCTATTTACCTCACCATGAAAACAGAAGGGAGATTATTCGCCAAAATACGAATACTACTAAAAAATGCCATCATCTTTTTTATCGTATCCTTTGGTATTACTACATTATATACCTTGTTATTTCTTCCTCACTTAACCGATCGATTCCAGGAGTTACCCGCATTGTTTGTCATACCCCTATTGGCTTTTCTATGTATTGCCAATATTCCTCGCTTAGTGTCTGGGAAAAAATATGGATGGGCATTTGTATTTTCCTCTCTTACAGTAAGTTTATTATTAATACTGGTCGCTATAGAATTATACCCAGCCATTATTCTTTCCACAATAGATGATGCGTATACGATTACAGTCTACAATTCAGCCTCCTCCAATAAGTCACTGGGGATTATGTTGACCTTCGCAGCTATTGGTATTCCTTTGGTAGGACTATACACATTCTTTGTTTACAGAACTTTCTGGGGAAAAGTGGAATTGGACGAGATGAGTTATTGAGATGTGAGATTAGCAAAGTGCGGGTTAAAACCAAAATCGGTGAATAGGTTAATGTATTTTTCCGTCGTGCGAGTCATTGTTTTGATACATGATTCCTTAGTGAAGATACTGAAATCTAAATAAAATAGCTGAAATCAGTTGTAGGTTTATATACTAATCAATGCATTTGTTAAGAACTGAATTTGAACTTTATCCATGGTAGATAATATTTTTTCTAATTAACTAGGTTATTTCCTCACATGATTAGATAACTAAAAATTTATCCCAAAATGAAATCCTGGATCGAACAAAAAATATTCGGGCCATTTTTCTTCCACCATTTCAAATGCATCAGGTACATGGGTGCGAATGGGATAAAAATTAAAACCAACTGATGGTTCCAGGAATAGAAGATTTTTAAAGAATGTGAATCTATAACCCGTTCTTAGAGAGCAGAACAGTTCAAATCCACGCTGAATTTTCTCGTTGGTTTTGCTGAAGTAATTCCTTAAATGAGGACTTACATTGAGAGATGAATAGAATTTTTCCCATAAAAACCGTTGATAAGTTGGGCCTATTCCAAATTGTCTCACATATCCTGGGTAATATTCGTCAGGATCACTGAATGACGGCCCATATGGAATGGTAAGTGGTGATTCGTGCTTAAAAGTCACAATCTCAATAGAGATAATATCTTTGTCTGTTACATAGACCCCGAAATTTAATTGATAGAATTCAGGAGA
>CAZZEC010000009.1:14857-65829 GCA_964652565.1 uncultured Bacteroidia bacterium | reverse complement strand
TATCTAAAATAATTGTCACATATGGATTGTTAGTTTGTATTGCGATATCGAGCTGTAATATTCTTTCTGTAGAGGAAGCAGAAGATGAAAATGATATGGTCGCATTACTGGAACAGACTGCTCAAAAAAGCACCCATTTTCTCAATCCATACATGCATGAACTAAGAGTAGCACACTATGATAGTATGATGCGCTTTGCGCCAGACCCTGAACAACGACTATATGGACACTATCAAAAAGCACTTAACTTGCTTCATGCTGGAAAATCTGAAGAGGCAGTAAAATCCTTTGAAGCACTCAAAGAAAAAATGCCCATCCATCGCCCACTGCTTGGTTCTAAATACTGGAACTTAATGGATCAAATAACATCCTTTATTGCCCTATCTTATCTTCGTTGGGGGGAGCAGCAGAACTGTATTATGAATCATACCGCTTCATCCTGTATGATCCCAATATCTCCTGAAGGATATCATCATTGGAAATTAGGCTCGGAAAAAGCGATAGAAGTATATCAACACATCTTGCAAGACCATCCGGATGCATTAGATGCGCTGTGGCTGATGAATATTGCCTACATGACACTTGGACAGTATCCGGAAGGTGTACCGAATCAATGGCTGATTCCAGAAGATAGATTTGAATCCGACTACCCACTAACACCTTTTAATGAAATTGCGATGCATTTAGGCTTGGATGTAAAAGCACTTTCAGGGGGCAGCGTAGTAGAAGACATGAATGGTGATGGCTATTTGGATATCATTATCACTTCTTGGGGAATTAGAGACCAGATGCAATATTTTCAGAATAATGGGGATGGAACATTTTCCGAACAAACAGAAGCAGCAGGTCTAAAAGGGATAGTAAGTGGTCTGAATATGGTTCAAGCTGATTATGACAATAATGGCTGGACGGATATACTGGTATTGAGGGGAGCTTGGTTAAACGAACATGGCTTACATCCCAATTCTCTGTTAAAAAATATGGGACCTAATGCGCAGGGAATTCCACAATTTGAAGATGTAACTCGTAAAGCAGGAGTACTTTCATTTTATCCTACACAGACAGCCACCTGGAATGACTTCGACAATGATGGTTGGTTAGACCTGTTCATTGGAAACGAGACTAACCCCTATCAGAAGGAACAGTACTATCCTACGGAGCTATACCTCAACAATCAGGATGGTACGTTTACAGAAGTAGCTCAACAAGCAGGAGTATTATTTACAGAGTATGTAAAAGGAGTTACCTCAGGAGATTTTGATAGAGATGGAGACGCTGACCTTTATATTTCCACGTTGGAAGAATTCAATTTTTTAATGAGAAATGAAGGAAATAACTCGTTTGGCGTACCCGTTTTTAAAGATGTTACTGAGTCCGCAAATATTAAAGAAAACATTTCCACCTTTCCTACCTGGTTTTGGGACTATAATAATGATGGGTGGCTTGATATCTTCGTTTCGGGATACAATAGAGGAGGATCAGGGTCTATCGCTGCGGATGTAGCAGCAGAATATTTAGGAATACCTTTTGAAGCAGATATGCCCAGATTGTATAAGAACCTTAAAGATGGAACGTTCGAGGATGTTACAAGGCCAATGGGACTGTATACTATCTTACATACAATGGGCTCGAATTTTGGTGATCTGGATAACGATGGATATTTAGATATGTATCTAGGTACAGGTGATCCCGATTTTCGTTCTATCGTACCCAATAGAATGTTTAGAAATAATCGAGGGCATGAATTTGAGGATGTAACTACAGCAGGGGGATTTGGAAACCTGCAAAAAGGGCATGGAGTATCTTTTGGAGATATCGATAATGATGGAGACCAAGATATTTATACTGTGATGGGAGGTGCAAATTATGGAGATGTATATCAGAACCTGTTATTTGAAAATCCCTATAATCACGATTCATCTTCAAATCAATGGTTAACCATACTTTTTGAAGGGAGGCAATCCAATCGATCAGCCATTGGTACTCAAGTAACAGTAGAGTTTAACGACGCAGGTGAGGAGAGAATTCTATATCGTGAAGTAAATAGCGGGGGAAGTTTTGGATGTTCACCCTTACGACTTGAACTTGGACTTGGCAAGGCAGAGAGTATCAAAAAAATTATCGTATTTTGGCCAGCCTCTCAAATTACTCAAACATTTACAGCCATCTCTCCCAATCAATTTATACATATTATTGAAGGAGATCAGCAACTTTACCGACTCGACTACAAACCCCTGAAGTTCAATTTAGAACAGGACCTAAAACACCATACTACACTACATGGATGATGAAAGACACATTTTTCTTATCCATGTACAGCTTTATTTTCCAATAATAAATATTTCCATTTTCGCCTCAAAAATATGTGCAATTTCTTCATATAAATTGACATTTTTGGCGATTTTTCAAAAAAATACCTATTTTAAATAATAAGGTATTGACATGTCTGAAGAAAAAGGATACGAGAAAAAACTTTGGAGAAAGTTTAAACAGGGAGACAGACACTCTTTCTCCCAGATATACCATGACTATTATAGTGATCTCTATAGGTATGGTTACAAAATCCTAAATGATTCTGACCAAACCAGGGATTGTATACAAAACTTTTTTCTGTATCTATGGGAAAAAAGAGAAAATCTTGGAGAATTGGATACCATACAATATTACCTGATTAAATCATTTCGGAGACATGTATTTAAATTCATAGAAAGGGAAAAAAGATTAGAAGAATTTAGCATCATTTCCACCATTCAAAACCCTAATATTGTCTTTTCTAGAGAAGAGATTATTATTCAGAAAGAAAATAATGAAGCGCTTTGCAATTATGTAGTTGATTTATTAAACAATTTATCTCCTCGTCAAAGGGAAATCATTTATTTAAAATATTATGTGGGACTAGAATATAAACAGATTGCCCACATACTTTCCATTAATTATCAATCAGTGCTAAATTCCCTTCAAAGGGCTTTTAAAAAAATTTTGCAAACGACTGCCCCTCCCATGTCTGTTTTGATTCTATTCACAATTTTCTTCAATTTTTAGTATCTCAAGTCATTTGGTTTTATGCCCTGCCAACCCTCTGGTACTCTATGCATACTGAAATAGTAAGACATAGAGACTTTTTTATCTCTCATCAACAGTTTCTATAAAAATCACTAAACAGATTATATCTAGCCAGGATAAAAATTTCCCCTGAACTGAGTATAGATTACAAAAATCTCGCTTTATATGATAAAGCTAAAACCCTATTTAAGCTTGTTTTTAATACCACACATGAACAAAGACTATCAACATACAAAGCAATTCCTGGCAGATCAAAGCTTCCACAACTGGGTTTGGAAAAGCAATCCATCAGATGTTCTATTTTGGGAAAATTGGATTCAACAGCATCCTGATCGATCTCAATGGGTTGAAGAAGCAAAATACATAATTTTGGGTATTCAGTTTAACACAATGGATGTACCCAATGAATATATCAACCAGGACTGGCAAAAAATCACTCAACACATCAATGAACAACAAAAATATATACCTTCTCTAAGGTCCAGATCAAGACTTATTCCCGTAGGAATGATGGTATTGATCGCCATTTTGATAGGAATAGTTTTTTATACTTCATTTGATAAACCTTCTCAACTAGTTACTCACCGCACTACTTATGGGGAAACAAGACAGATTGAATTACCTGATCAATCCATAGTTTATTTAAACTCAAATTCTGAGTTAACCTATAATACTCCCTGGGGTAAGGACCAGCCCAGAACTGTATCAATGAAAGGTGAGGCCTACTTCGACATCGTTAAACAACCTTCAGTAGGTGGGGATACATTTAGTGTTCGTACTCATGATATGATTATTACAGTATTAGGTACTAGCTTCAACGTAAATAATCGGGTGGAACACTCTCAAATTGCACTGGAGGAAGGAATAGTATTACTATCACACACACAACCCAAATACGTAGATACGCTTCGAATGAGTTCCGGTGAACTTGCTTCTTACTCACCCATTGAGAAAAAATTCATCAAACAAAGTGTTAGAACCGAAATCTATTCTTCATGGAAAGATAGTAAATGGATTTTTGAAGCTACTCCCATACATGAAATTGCCAAAAAGATTACTCATCAATTTGGTTCTGAGGTCATTATAGAAAATAAAACGATTGCAAATAAAGAGTTATCAGGAACTATTTCAGTCTCTAATCTGGACTTATTGCTCAAAGCGTTGTCTTCTTCATTTGATATCAACATATCACGAAAGGAGAATACAATCTTTATTGGACAGACTCTTACTGAAGATTGACTCTATGTAATAATATTTAAAGGAACATAATATACTACTATGACTACTACTAGCTATTCGTACAAATTAAAATTACTTATCCTATTATTATTGGGATCATGTTGTGCAACAGCTCTTAATGCGCAGTCTTTTGCTGTTGTTAATGAAGTTTTATTTCAAAAAAACCCAAACTACCATCAAGCTTCGGAACAAGAATCTTTATCTCACACCGAGCTTACATCTGTATTAGATGAGATTCATATTAAGAAACAAGTTGATATTCTGTATGAAACAGGCTTATTAGCTAATAAGCATGTATCTCAACAAGTAGATTATACACTTAATACCGAACTTATACTTTCGAATATTCTTCAACCTTACAAGTTGACTTATAACAAAATCGATGAGACTACCTATACTATTGTTTCAACCAAAAAACTTTCAGCTAGCCCAACTAAGCCCATCCATTCTCCCAGAATGGTATTCCACTCCTCAGCCGACCGGACTTCCCATCTGTTAAAAGCACAGTTGATTCCCAATCAGATAGATGTTGAACGGATAATTACATCCTTAGAAATCACCATCACTGGTCAGGTGTCTAATGAAGGCGGTACACCTCTCCAAGGTGCCACTGTGCGAATGAAAAATGGAACTTCAGGTACGCTCACAGATACAGAAGGTAGGTTTAGCCTAACGCTACCAGATAATGCAGAAACGATCATCGTTTCTTACCTAGGATATGAAACGCAAGAAATAGCGATCAATGGCCGTACAGAGATAAATGTCACGCTTATTGAGACAGAGAGTACGCTAGATGAGGTAGTAGTGATAGGATATGGTACGCAAGAACGAAAAGACCTAACGGGTGCTGTATCTTCTGTAAATGCTGAAGAAATCACCTCACTCCCAGTTACTAATGTAGCAACTTCCCTACAAGGGCGTGCTGCAGGCGTAACAGTAGTTGAAAACTCTGGAAGACCTGGTACTTCTTCAAAAGTCAATATACGGGGCGTAGGAACCGTGGGAAATAGTGATCCTTTATACGTGATTGACGGCCAGATCACTACTGATATAAACCAGATTAATCCGAATGACATAGCATCTATTGATATTTTGAAAGATGCAGCTGCGGGAGCAATATACGGTGCCAGGGCTGCAAATGGCGTTGTGGTGATTACTACCAAACGTGGTCAGGCTGGAAAAACACGAGTTTCTTTTAATTCATACTATGGAATTCAAACCATTAACACCGATAATGTAGAATTTGTCAATGCTGAGGAATTTGTTACTCAACAGAATGAAGGTAGAGCCTTTGATGGGTTAGATCCCCTCTTTGACGAATCTCCAGAATCATTTAGAGGTCGTAGTACCAACTTTTGGGACTTAGCTTGGAGAGATGGTTTTATCACTGATAACGTAGTAACTATCTCTGGAGGAAATGAACAATCTACTTATCTGCTATCTGCAGGCTATCTCAAAAACGAGGGGGTACAACTTGGACAGGATTATGAACGCTATACCCTTCGACTTAATACAGACCATAAATTAGCTAAATGGTTTGCTGTTGGAAATAGCCTACAAGTGTCACGTGCTCACACAGAAGCGATTGGTGGTACGGGTAGTTTTAACTTGGTTACTAATGGGGCCAAAATCATGTCCCCTACAGTCTTTCCTGAGATTCTACCTGATGGCTCATTTAATGGTCCAACACGTCCTGGTGAACCTGCCGGTTTTGCCACTTTCAATCCAAGACAAGTAGCACAAGAATGGGATCAACTTACCGAAACATGGCAGATACTTGGAAACGTGTACGGCGAAATAACCTTCTTTCCAGGGCTTACTTTCCGAACTACTTTCCATGGTAACTTCTTATTAAATGATGGTACCAGCTGGCAGCCTCAACTTGAAGCGGGTCTTTCAATCGGCAACAATACCATCCTGAGTCGTAGCATGAATACTCGCTTTAACTGGCAACTTGACAATGTACTTACTTACAATGCTGAATTTGGGGATCACAAACTAACAATACTTGGAGGGTTTACTGCTCAAGAAGATGTATTTGAAGTACTCAATTCCAGTGTTCAAAATTTCCTCGATGAGTCTGTTCAGGTTATAAATGGAGGAGACCCTTCTACTATTCAGGGAAATGGTAGCATACAAGACTGGTCTATTAATTCTTACATTGGCCGGATCAATTATGCTTTTGCAGATAAATATCTCCTTCAGGCCAACGTAAGACGCGATGGGTCATCTAGATTCGGACCCGAAAATCGCTGGGGAGTATTTCCATCATTCTCAGCCGGATGGAGACTATCTCAGGAGGATTTTTTCAATGTTAGCTTTATCAATGATTTGAAACTACGAGGTAGCTGGGGGCAACTGGGGAATGACCAAATAGGTCTTTATGCATTTGCTTCAGCCATTAACCTATCCCAAAATTATACATTGGGGGAAAATCAAACCATCATTCCTGGTGCCGCTCCACTACAACTTGCCAATCCCGATATTAAGTGGGAACAGACCACTCAAATCAATATAGGTATTGATTTG
The DNA here is from genome assembly GCA_964652565.1 of uncultured Bacteroidia bacterium. Lineage (GTDB taxonomy): Bacteria > Bacteroidota > Bacteroidia > J057 > J057 > JBCCTX01. The sequence continues at coordinate 58,998 of CAZZEC010000009.1, read as the reverse complement.
GCTATGTTCGATAATCGATTGTTTATCAATGCAGACTGGTTTCAAAAAGATACTGAAGACATGCTTCTGCAGGTCCCAGTACCCAGTTCCTCAGGCTTTACTCAAGCACCTTTTGTCAATGCAGGGGAAGTTCGCAATGATGGTTTCGAATTTATGGTTACCTATCGCAAGTCTACAGGGGAGTTTCAATGGGACCTCTCAGCTAATCTTGCAAGAATCGATAACGAGGTGATTGCCTTAGGAAGTGGAGAAAGAATTACACTTGGGAACCCTGCGAATGGTGGTTATCACATCGCAGATATAGGTACGGATATTTTCGCCTTTTTCGGCTATGAAGCGGAGGGCTTGTACCAGAATCAAGCTGAAATAGATGCGTTGAATGCATTAAGTGATGAAAGGGAGGAATACGATCCCGGAGCAGGTCCCGGTGCAATACGATTTAGAGATGTAGATGGAGATGGACTCATCACAGACCAAGATCGCACCGTGATTGGATCTCCTTACCCTGATTTTACATACGGCCTCAACTTCCGTGCTGAATACAAAGGATTTGACTTGACCTTTTTCGTTCAAGGTGTCCAGGGCAATGAAATCATGATTGGTCCTAATGATAACTTCGAAATGGAACCAGGTGGAAATCTCCGATACAATTTACGCAGGTGGAGCGAAAATAGACCCACTAATGATCCCGTTCTATGGGGCTGGCAGGGTCTTAGAAATGCAAGTGGTGGTAGAAATGGCAGAGTAAGCTCAGCTCAAATTTTTGATGGTTCCTATTTGAGAGGAAAAAATCTGATGCTAGGGTATACGATTCCCAGTAATATTGTGGAGAGTCTTGGTCTCTCTCGTGTGAGGGTATATGTCAACAGTAAAAATCTATTTACCATCTGGGATAGACCTGATTACAATATATTTTTCGATCCCGAACTGGGTACCGAAGGTGGAGCAGGAAACGATGGAATCGTAGGTGGTCTAGGTAAATACACACTCGCTTCTGTACCTCAGCCTCGCACTTTACTGGCTGGAATTAACATAAATTTTTAACCCAATCAACTGTATATTAACATAAGGTAAATCCATATAGAAGTGTCGCTGACTCACTTACCAATCGAATGTTAACAGTATATAAATCTGTAAAACGATGAAAAAAATACTATCTGCTATTTCACTCCTTATCTTGGTCTCGCTAGTATATATAGCTTGTCAAGAAGATTTTTTGGAAAGACAACCACTTAATGAGGCCTCCGATGTTGCCTTTTATCGCAATGAAGGTGATGCCATTGCCGCCTTGAATTCCGTATATGATGTCATGCAATTTGGACAAATGTGGAAGTTTGAGATTACCGTTATCGGCAACCGACTAAACAATGATACGGGTATTTTACCTAGGGTAGCTGATTTCCCTACCAATTTTTTACCGACTAATGAACGACGTCTAAGTATGTGGCAACACCTGTACACAGGTATAAATCGTGCAAATATTGTGCTTCAACGTGTGCCACCCATAGATATGGATACCGAACTTCGCGGAAGGATTTTAGGGGAAGCTAAGTTTTTGCGCGGTCTATTTTACTTCACCCTCGGTACATTTTTTGGAGATGTACCCCTGCGTCTGGAACCCTCTTCATTGGATAACCTTACTACCCCCAAATCCCCTGAAGCACAAATTATTGCACAAGCAATCCAGGATTTACAGGAAGCAGAAGCTGTTCTCCCCCAGCGCTCGCAGCAATCAGGTGCTGATCTGGGAAGAGCTACCAAAGGCGCTGCAACAGCTCTTCTAGGTAAAATCTATCTCTATCAGGAAGACTGGTCTCAGGCAGCAGCCAAATTCGCAGAAGTAATCAACTCAGGAGAATATCAACTCAATGAGGAGTATCTCCCACAGTTTTTAGTTGGAGGAGACAATACCGCTGAATCAGTTTTTGAAGTACAATTTCAAACCGGAGGACCCGGTTGGAATAATTCTAGCGACGGAAGCTGGATGAGTGGATGGAATGGAGTTACTGGACATGGAGAAGCTATCAACTTCGGCTTCGGCGCAGGCTCTCAGCCTGCTCCAAACTTTGTAGAATCGTTTGAAGAAGGAGATGAGAGACTTGGATACATTGTAGCAGATGGGGAAGATTACTTTGGTATTCCTTTTAATGCTTCTCAGTCTCAAACTGGGTTTGGACACCGAAAATATATAAACAGTAAAAATGATGAAAACGGGTCTGGAGATTCTCCTATCAACTTTCACATTATCCGCTATGCTGATGTGCTGTTGATGTATGCAGAAGCCCTCAATGAACTTAATGCTGGCCCCACTCCTGAAGCGTATGCAGCTATCAATGAAGTGAGGACGCGTTCGGGTCTTAGTGAACTATCTGGATTATCCCAACAAGAGTTTTTTGATGCCCTTGTACAGGAAAGGCGGGTAGAACTCTATCTGGAAGGGCATAGAACCTGGGATTTGATAAGATGGGGATTAGCACCCGAAGTCCTTGGTCCTAGTAACGGCTTTATTGAAGGTATTCATGAGCAACTCCCTATACCTCAATCTGAATTAGATACTAACCCAGAACTAGAACAAAACCCAAATTATAGATAGGTTGTAGTAACTTAGTAGCTTGTTTGAGAAATAGGATATCTATTTTCTAGATATCCTATTGTTTTAATTGTGTGAATCAAAAAATTAGTATTAAACTTACTTTACGTAGAGGTAATTCTGTTTCTTTCGCCTCATAAATCCAACCTCTCTCTCAGAAGCATTGATAATGGGGATAGTACTATTAAGTTTTCTACATACATGTATATAATGTGAATCTTCTGAATTCAAATGACTGAAGGACGTAAAAAACAATGGTTACTAACTAGTTTATCCCTTTTAATCAGCTTCTTATTTCTGGAAGTAGGCATGCAGATTATTGAACGGGTTACGAATTTTACTCAGCGGCAGTCCCATAGATTTCCTTACTTTCAGGATCAAAATATAAACCCTGTATTTGAGCGCAAATTTATCAATGACGTTCCCTATTACACGCGCACAGAATATCACCCTTTTATTTCTTCGAGTATCACCTTCCCTCAACTAAAAAGTATCGATACCTATAGGATATTTTGTCTGGGTGGATCTGCGGCTCAAGGATGGCCACATGAACTTAAATACAGTTATCCAGCGTTTTTAAAACGGTATCTCAAACAACTATACCCTAACAAGCAGATAGAAGTTATCAATGTAGCTGCATCTACCTATGCCAGTTATAGAGTAAAAGCCGTATTTGATGAAATTATTCAATATCAGCCTGATCTTGTCCTCATCTATAGCGGAAATAACGAATTTTTAGAGCGTATCCTGTATCCCACTGAGTCTATTCCCTCTTTTCCCTGGAACTATTTTGCAACCGGTAGGATCATTCACAAGCTTATCACTTCATACTTTTCTAACCAACGCTTTATTAGTTTTGAGAATTATCAGCCTACTTTTATGATAGATATTGCATTAGGAAATACGTCTCCACTGAAGACGGACCCTCGGCAATTGGAAAAAGTTGAGGCGCATTATCAGTATAATATCACCCAAATGGTGCATAAAGCACTCGAATCAAATATTTCTGTCGCCCTGTTTACAGTCCCAACCAACCTCAAAGACTGGATTCCTCATGCTTCCGTCCATCAACCCGGAATATTTCTTCAGGAATGGCAAGAAACTTATCGGGAATCTTATGGGGCTTGGATAAATGAAGACTACGAACAAGCAGTAGAAGGGTTTAGATCCTGTTTACACATCGATACTGCCTATGCCAAGACCTACTATTTCTTAGGAAAGAGTCTGTTAGAATTAGAGGAATTGGATCATGCCAAACGAGCCTTTGAAAAGGCTAAGGAATGGGATGCATATCCTTTTCGGGCACTCGATAGTTTCAATCAATTTCTTAGAACGGTTTCAAATACTTCTGAAATACCACTTGTCGATATAGAATACGAACTCACACGATATGCGAAACATCACATTCCAGGTTCTGATGTGTTGGTAGATCATGTGCACCCCAGGATTGAAAGCAATGCCCTTATTGCCCGAAAAGTAATAGCAACACTAGAACACGCACAAATACTCCCTCCAATTGATTCCGCACAATTTGGTTCACTAAACGCACAATTCATTGACTCCACACACAAATCTATTGAGCATATCCAACATTTATTTCTGATTTACAGGGTACTATTACAATTTGATAAACTCGAGGAATTATACAGTTATTGCAAGAATTTGCCTATAGAAGTTAGAAAAAGTCTGGCTTATCAAAGCCTTATGGGACAGTTTGATGACTATATGGAAGTTCTTCGCCCCTATACTCATTGGCTGGAAGCACATGAGATGGGTTATGCTGATAGTCTATTTACCCACACACAAGTAGATAGCATCCTGCAAGACTATATCCAAATCTGCAGGGAATCATTTACCTATCAAATGTCCGAGGAAGAATTTCAGCAATTTATTCTTCATTAGTTTTACTTTACTTAAATGGAAACGCTACATAAGCAATTGAGTCTCCCTTATTTGTTTGAGAGTTCTTGTATGATTCTCAAATCTCTTTGCTTCCCAGGTTCATTTCCCAGTTTTGACAATACCTCTGCGCGTTCTCGGTAAGCCTCGATATACTGAGAGTCTAATTCTATTGCCCGATTTAGGTAGCGAGTTGCTCCTGAAGGATTGTTCATTACCCTATGCATGATATGCCCCAAATAATAATAGGGCTCCTTTAACTTAGGGTCCAATTCATTAGCCTTAATGAAATCTTTTTGTGCTTGTTGGGCATTTCCCAATTGAAATTGTAGTTTCCCACGTTTAGAAAGTTGTAGGGCTGTCGTATCTTTTGAAAGCTGTATATTGACCTCATGGAGACTCACATATAAAGGTAATTGGCTTTTTGTACTTACTGCTTCAGTTAGACGGGGAGAAGTAATCAAAGCCTTATTTAATTGTATGCTTGCAGAATCAAACTCACCTTCCCTGATCATTTCTCTGGCCAATATAAATCTAGCATAGCCATCTTGTGGATGTTCTCTTAAATAATGTGATAGGTACTCCTCTGCCGAATCGTACAAGTATTTCTCTGCTGCCATAAGCCCAGGGTATATTCTGGAGGTAGTATCAATTTTATGCACCCATGCTGCGCTGAAATATCTGTATAACTTTTTAGCTACTTTTTGATGCCCGAATTTATTCCAGTGGTTGTCTTTAGGAATGTAATAGTTAGCGATGATTGAATCTGGAGAATTTCCCTGAATAAATACAGGATATAAATTGATAAACCCTATCCCCTGTTCGACCGCAAACTTTCTCCAAAACTGTACATGTAAATCATCACTATTTCCCTTGCGAATATTATTAATCCATGGATGTACAGAAATCATAAGCTCTATACCGTGTCTTTTACATAGATCTACTAATGCCTGCATATGTTGTACCATCCATTGTGAACCCTGCCTACCCCATTTCTGATATAAGCTCTCGTCAGCATACCACTCCGTGAGAGTACTGTGAAATTGTGGATTACTTAGCAACACCTGGTCATCAAAATTCCTAAAAAAAGTTTCATATAGATCCATCGTATTATTATGGGCAATCTGCTGTCTTGTAAGGGTTTTATAAAACACATCGCGCTGATGCTGCTGATATAGGCGGTATATTCTGGAATACAGAAACGAAAAGCGATTGAAAAATCTGTGAATTGAAATGCCAAAATAACGAATATTGCCACTTTCTTTGGATTGAAAAGATTGATAAGCATATTCATTCTGAACATCAGAAATGTCTATCAAGACATGCATTGCATCGAATGCAAGATGTTCTTCTTCAATAAGGTATTTTGTTCTGAGATAATACAGACTTGGACTATAGCTAACCACTCCTGAATTTAGTATCTCCACTTTACTCGTATCCAACAACTGTCTTAAGTAACCAGCTATACTTTCTTCAAACTGCACCCCTACTCCTTCAGTATGAGAATCTCCCATCAACAATAGCCTATACTTATCAGATTGTAAGGGAACATTTCGAACAGATACATCTCGCATTCCCAGAGAATTTGTATACATGTCGTATGAGATATTGCCCCATTTTTCCAATGTGTGCCGATTGGGAAGTAAACCGTGATGGTAATAAGGATGAGAAGTTCTGATTTCCCTGGTAATTCCAGAGCTCAACACTGCTGCAATACCAAAGTCTAAAGTTAGACCGATTATTAGTGTTCCCAGGAAATATCCGAGCCAAGGTTTTTGATAAAATATATTTTTTCTTGGCTGGTGCTCTGTTTCCATCGTCAAAACAACGTGTAAATAAAGGGTGATATCGCAGTATTTCCTGCAAATACGATAAGTACTCCTATCAACAATAAGATGATGATAACAGGCCAAAGGAAATATTTTTTCCGCGCCATCATAAACTCAAACAAATCCTTGAGTATATACATTTCGATTGAGTCTTTATTATACAAGTAATAATATACAGTTATTTTTGGTAAAATTCGAGATTTTAGCAAAATAGACGCTACCCCCATTTCCTTCAGTAAGAAGCTTATTATGAATATTAGATCGATACTACCTAAACGCATCAGTAACCAACAATGCCAGGATACTGCTATGGCCATAATACTTATTTTGTTGCTCATAGGATATTTTTCTGGAAGAGAGGTATATTACCTAAGTGCCATCCCTGTTGTAGTTATCAATATGGCATATCCACGCATATTTTATCCGTTTGCAGTTATCTGGCTGGGTTTTTCTAAAGTTGTGGGAGAATTAATGTCTACTATATTATTGAGCTTAGTATACGTATTATTAGTTATTCCCATTGGTAGTATTAGGCTTCTTTTGCGAAAAGATTCATTGGGACTTAAATCATTTGGAAAGGGAGAAGCATCTTTGATGAAAATTCGCAATCATACATATACCCATGAAGATCTTGAAAAACCATATTAAATGATTTGATTATCATATGCCTGAATCTATCCTTGGTATATCTGCCTTTTATCACGATAGTGCTGCTGCACTTCTCACAGATGGAGAAGTAATAGCTGCTGTGCAAGAAGAGCGGTTTTCCAGAATCAAACACGATCCGTCCTTTCCCATCCAAGCTATAAAGTACGTTCTGGAGGAGGGGAACATAGATCTGAAAGAATTAACAGCTATTGTGTTCTACGATAAACCTTTTCTAAAATTTGAACGACTGTTAGAGTGTTATCATGCAATGGTACCCAAAGGATTACAAAATTTCCTATATGCAATGCCTGTCTGGATAAAAGAAAAATTATTTATACAAAAATTAATAAAAGATAAGTTGAATGAATTGGGCAAAATTAACGGGCCTCTGTTATTTCCTGAGCATCACTTATCACATGCTGCAAGTGCATTTTATCCTTCACCTTTTCAGGAAGCTGCAATATTGACTATCGACGGTGTTGGAGAATGGGCAACAACAACTATTGGTTATGGAAATAAACACCATATCGATATCATACAGGAGTTACACTTTCCGCATTCTCTGGGGTTATTGTATGCTGCATTTACTTATTACACAGGCTTTGAGGTAAATGGAGGGGAATACAAATTAATGGGACTTGCCTCCTACGGCAATCCCGAATCGGATAGAACTCTTCATTACAAAGAGAAGATTCTCACCCATTTAATAGACATAAAAGAAGACGGATCATTTGCACTAAATATGAGCTATTTTCAGTTTGCGACGGGAAATAAAATGACAAATAACAGAAAATGGAATCAGTTATTTGGTATTCCTCCAAGACAACCCGATATGGAACTGACCCAGTCCTACATGGATTTGGCTTATGCTATACAACAAGTAACCGAAGAAGTGATTGTCAAATTAGCTGAGACAGCTCAACTACTTACGGGGTCTAACTATCTGGTCATGGCTGGAGGTGTTGCATTAAATTGTGTAGCCAACGGTACGTTACTTAAACAACACATATTCGACCGGATTTGGATTCAGCCAGCAGCTGGAGATGCTGGTGGAGCACTCGGAGCAGCATATGCAGCATGGCACATATGGCAAAAAAATTCCAGACAGGCAAACGCATCCAAGGATTCAATGAAAGGTGCTTTTCTGGGTCCAAGTTTCGATGATAAAACAATTCATCGGACGCTAGAGAAGCAATGTTCGTCCTATATCTATTATGAAAAATATGAAGATCTGGCTGTATACATAGCAAATTTATTGGCGAAAGGTAAGATTATAGGTTGGTTCCAGGGACGAATGGAATATGGGCCTAGAGCATTGGGAAACAGAAGCATACTCGCAGACAGCAGGGATCCTGATATGAAAAGCAGGATCAATAAAGAGATTAAGTTCCGCGAAAGCTTTCGCCCTTTTGCACCAGTTGTATTAGAAGAGGATATTCAGGAATACTTTGCAATACGTACAACTTCACCTTACATGCTTTTTGCCATGCCGGTTAGAAAGTCCAGACAACTTTCATCTCCTGTTGAAGAAGATCATCTCTCTATCAAAGAAAGATTTGATTTTCCACGATCAGATATCCCCTCAGTGACCCATGTGGATTATACCGCAAGAATTCAAAGTGTAAACCGAGACATCAATCCCAAGCTATGGCTACTGATTAACGAATTCAAGAAACAAACACAATGTTCAGTCCTTTTGAATACAAGCTTCAATGTAAAGGGTGAACCCATTGTCTGTACGCCAGAAGAAGCCTATCAGTGCTTTGAGCAGTCGAAAATGGACGTTCTTGTGATGGGTAACTATATAGTAGAAAAACAAAATGTAACCAATCCAATGTAAAAGTGTGTCCACCAATTATAGTACAATTGCCTCTAAATAACGAGGCTTCAAAGGCTTGTTCAAATATTTTTTCACAAGTTTACTACTAGCTGCCCGATCTATGTCCTTAGGACTGATGGAAGAAGAAAGCATGATGATTTTGCATCGCTCGTGAACATCCTGAGAAAATTTTTCAAAATCCTCTAAAAACTGGAACCCATCCATGATAGGCATATTGATGTCTAAGAATACTATTTCAGGAAGTTCAGAAAGATTATCCTGATTGCTAGATAAATATTCTAAAGCCTCTTGTCCAGTCTGGAATTTGAGGATATTCTCTGCAAAATTCGTCGCTTCTATAATTTTTTCGTTGATGATATTATCAATTTCATTATCATCAATTAGCATGACACGCTTATAGGTAGCCATATGTTTGCTTATGATATATGTTATATTTTATGCAACAAAAATCGTGCTTATGTTTAATATTAATGAATAAAAAATAATTTTATTTCATTCATGTTAAAAATCCCTTCTAATTTGTCGTATGGAAATATTCCACAAGCTAAACTAGAACGGAAGATCGTCAGAATCTGACATATCTGTAACATCCATTGCTGCAGGAGATTCCATGGTAGCAGAACCAGGTCCCATATCTTGTGTAGTAGATTGTTGATTTCCGAGTGTTATTCTCCAGGCATCCAGGCTGTTAAAATATTTTTTCTCTCCTTGAGGAGACGTCCATTCTCTCCCTCTTAAGTTAAACTCTACGGTTATATCAGCTCCTTTTTCAATATTATCTATGAGGTTACACCGATCTTGAATCAACTGAAATAAAACATATTGAGGGTACATAGGATTCCCTTCGATGTACTCCAATACAAATTCCCTTTTTTTAAAAGTTTCCTTTATTTGTTGTGTGTCGAATTTTGCGTACAGCTTTCCTTGGACTTGCATAATTGTAAATTAATACGTTAGTAATGTAAATAGTCTTATTCCCCTAGAGATGTGTGATGTTACGAGAATTGATCACCTTATCAGAGATGAAGAATTGATATATTTAATCTAGCTGGATCAATTAATCCTCATATATAACTAAATTGTAACAAAGTTAATAAACTCATTACTTTATCTCAATTTCATTCTTGATCCAACTCTTGCCATGTTCCATCCACTAATTGCTGAATTTTGGCTTCAGCACCTTCCAGATATTGTTGACAATCTTTGACAAGTTGTATCCCTTCTTTAAATAATGCTACATGCTCATCAAAATCAATGACTCCTTTCTGCATTTTCTCAACAATCACTTTGATCTGTTCTATCTTCTTTTCTAGTGAAAAGTTTTCATCCATAGAGGTAATTTTTTAACGATGGTTAAGATTTTTCTTTCTTTGTCGTAATATTACTTACCTGAGATAATACTCTTCCATCAGAAAACACGGTTTCAATATCATCTCCTAAATTCAAATTGTCAATACTTTGTAGGATCTTTCCTTCTTTCAATGTTAAACTATAGCCCTGATCTAATAATTTCGTGATGTCCATACCTTCTAAACGAGTCTTCAATAACTGCAACTCATGGTTTTTCGATTGTAAGAGGTTTTTTCCTGCTTGATGTAATCTATGTGTATAATCATCTAATAATTGTCTTTTAAAATCTACAAATCTTTGTAAACTGTTGAACAACTGCCCCTGATACTCCTCTAACATCCTTAATAGTACTGTCTGATCTGGCACAGCGCTTTCCGCTGCTGCCGTAGGAGTAGAGGCTCTCAGGTCAGCAACAAAATCAGCAATCGTAAAATCAGTTTCATGTCCAATTCCAGTAATTACTGGAATCTTTGAATGAAAGATAGCCCTGGCAACTTCTTCTTCATTGAAATTCCACAGATCTTCCAGAGATCCTCCACCACGAGCCAGGATCAACACATCTAACATCTCTCCCTGAGCCTGGTTCAATGCCTGAATGATAGATTTAACTCCCCCCTCACCTTGAACAACAGCAGGAAAAATATGTATCGTCACCGCAGAATATCGACGGGTTATTGTTCTAACTATATCTCGTATTGCTGCTCCTGTAGGTGAGGTGATGACACCTATGACTCTGGGAATAGTAGGTATAGGTTGCTTATTCTGATGATCAAATAGTCCCTCCTGTTTGAGTTTATCTTTTAATTCCAAAAATTGTTGGAAGAGGTCCCCTTTTCCTCCTTTTCGGACAGACTTAACGATCATCTGATAATTTCCCCGAGGAACATATACAGATATATCGCCTGTAACAACAATATCATCTCCTTCATGAAGTCGATCAGCTTTTGCCGCCTGAGTTTTAAACATGACACAGGTAACCTGGGCTTGTTTATCCTTAAGCGAAAAATACACGTGACCTGATCTATGGTAGGTAAGGTTAGATACTTCTCCACGTACGTCTAATCCTTGTAACACTGGATCTTCTTCTAGTATATGCTTAATGTAGTATGTAAGTTCAGTAACGCCATATACTTCAGGTTCTGAAGGCTTCATCATAAACGATTAATGTTTGATAATTCTCCCTGTAGCCTGAAACTGCTCTTCCCCATCCCAAACCTGTATCATATAGATATATGAACCGGCATCTACAGGTTCTCCAGATATATGCTTCCCATCCCAAAGAAATTCCTGAAATCCACTACTCAATTGATTCTCTTGTCTCTTATATATCTGTTGCCCCAATAAGTTATAAATACTTAAACTCACATCATATACTTCGTTAGCTAAATTACCTTTTTCGACAAGCGTGAAAGGAAAAGCTATGCCCTCCTCGAATGGATTAGGGTAAGCTTCTCCAAGTACAATGCGATCAGGTGTTAATACAGAATCAATAAACTGCTGATCTCCATAGTAAATTCTAAATGGTCTGTCTATCTTTGGAGAGGACGATGTGTAAACAGAATCCCGTTTCATGTCTATGACCTTTTGCTTTTCAACATCAAACAGAATGAGCTGCTTATCTCCATTTCCAAAATAAGCATTATCCCAGCTGATCTTGACATATTCCCGCCCTACATTTGATGATACAGTCACATCCCAGATATGAGTATTAGCAGTTGGAATAATATCTGTTGAGAAATAGGGATAGAAGTATTCTGGATGATGAAACGAAACGTCTAAGTAAGTAAAGTTGGGATCATCAAATCTGGGCATTCGCATCCTATCCAGAGGGTCCCTGCTGAGCTTCGCATTTCTATCCATACCAAAAGATGAAGCATGAGAAATCAATCCTCCACTTTCTACAGATAGCCTTACACGCCAATTTGCAAAATGTAGAGGATTGTTTATGGTAGTGTTTGTAGTTGAAATAGTTGTATTACTTAAACGCTGAGCAGAGGGGTTTTTAAATACAGGAACCTTAAGTGTAATTTCACTATGCGCCATTACGATTCCTCCACTGAATCTTTCTAATACATCTGCATCACTATTCAATGCAAATTTAAATGTACGCAATTCTTCCAGTTCTGTACTTGACCCTGGATTGAGATCATCATCTATCACATCATTCCACGATATATTGAAATTATAAGGGTTACCTATTTGATTCCAACCAGGACTGAGTGTAAGTACATACGGATTAGTTTCAGTTACCTGTACCGTAGTACCTTCTCCTGGGAAAACATCGTTTGTTCCATCAGTACTTCCTATTATCAACCAATATCCTTTACCTACCTCAAAGTCTGTAAAGGGACTTTCAGATTCCCGATATTCTACATATTCATCGTTCATCGTATGGAACATTCTCCATACTTTATTATCATAGGGTCCTAACTCATCCAACACATCCTGGATTCCTGTATTTGTCAGTTCCAAAGGAATTGAAAGAATATTGTAAAAAGACCTGTCGATCCCATAGCGGATTAATGTGTTATCCGTTAGGTTCATATCATCTACCCCTTCGGGGAATCTGATATAGGTATATTTCTTATCTGTTCGGACTTCATTGGTTGCAAACCTACCTCGCACTTCAAAATAGTAGTCTATTCCTATCATCCTTCCTTCGGGGTCCATCAAGGGTAAATTATCTCTGATTGGGAATGTATATCTATTTTCCTCTCTTTGTAAGGTTAGTATATGTTCTTCCAGTGATGAAATAGGCGAAAATACAACACGTACTTCTCTTACCAGGGAAGTGTCCTGCACCTCGATCCATGATTCGGCAATATCTCCTCCCCAGGGGAAGAATTCTGCAAAATTTGAATCAATGATATTCGGTAAAGGTGCCGTAAAACTAAATTCTTCTTCAGCAAATACGAACTCTCCTCCCTCATGATGAGCATCCACTACTTGTATACCCCATTTGTAGCTACCAGTAGGAATTTGGGTAAGATTCCATACCGTATGATGGCCTGCATTACCCAACCTTACAACCCTCCGTACTCCTCTCACAGTATCGGCCATTGGAGCTACCTGTAACATGGTATCTCTTTGCCTTACTACTATGATGTTATAGGTTAATCCATCTACTAACGTAGAATCATAATCCTGTGGAGGGTCCCAACTCAACTCAACATATAAGCCTACATCATCACTTTTCAAATTTGTAGGTAATGGGGGTTCACTAACCCTTCCCGTTCGCTCATTTCGATATAATTTTAACACATAATTCCCTGATTCATCGACTCCGCTCATTATGATATCTAGCTTACCATCAGGTTCTTCTAAATCTCCCCATACGCCACTACTGGCTGTCAATCCAATCAATTTACTTGATGAACGTAGATCCTGCCCGAATCCCATACCTCCAGAGTTGGGTATTACTTGCGCCTCCAAGGTAGAGTCTACCGTTTGGCCAGATATGAGGATATCCCTATATCCATCAAAATTGTAATCTCCAAAGAATACAGAACCTTTCTGTAGTCTAGGTATAGGTAGTGTTTGAGGATCAAATCTTCCCAGTTGAGGTTCGTAAATATAAATCGCCGTAATCAACCCAATTGTTGGACCTCCAAACCCAGATATTATCACATCCAGGAACCCGTCATTATTTACATCCCCCCAATCAACACTACTATCAAATACATCGGCATTTGTGAGATCTACCCTCGAAAATTGATTATCTACTTCATCTTCCAAAAATGTATTTCTATATATAGCTGTAAATGGATCTCCTTCTTCATCTTGTCCAGATATAATAAAATCCAGATGACCATCCTTATTATAATCACCCCATGCTACACTACCCTTGTCTACAGCCTCGAAATCCTGATTTGAATCTGGTCCAAACGGTCTTCGTAATCGGGTAAATAATCCATTTCCTTCATTCCTGTATACGGCTGTAATTTTACCACGGACGGGTTCGTTCCCTGATATTAGTATATCTTCAAAGCCATCATTATTAAAATCTCCCCAATCTACACTGGCATCCACAAGTTGAGGTAAGTTGTTAGACGCGACCGAATCCTCTACAAAATTTCCCCCTCCCAAATTGCGATATATTTTGGTACATGCCTGATCCAGTGTATCTGCTCCACTAAGTAATAAATCTAAATCACCATCCAAATCATAATCTGCCCAATCTGACCCACTTCTCTTCACTCCCATGAGTCTGTCTGAGAAAGGAGCTATTTGGTATTGTGTATTGGTTCTCGAGTAGATGTATAATGTAGAATGTGCTTTCCCAAATTGATCTTCACCTGTAATAATAAAATCAAGGTCTTCATCATTATCTACATCTCCAATAGAAACTGAGCCATTGGCTAACCCTACAGGAGTCGTTTCAAACACATCATTCGTTCGATCCTCATAACTTGGGATCTCCAATGTCAAAGGAGCCCATGCAGCAAAATCGGACCCTTGATAAGATTGATCTATTGATTGAACAGACCACCTGTAAGATCCTTCAGGCAATTCCTTTATCGTCCAACTTCCATTTTGATTAACATTTCCCAGATTTACTATCCTACGGAATCCGTCAATTGTATCGGCCATAGGTGGGAAAATAAATTGATTGGCTCCTGATGAAGTAAATACAAGGTTATATGAATATCCACTTGTGATAACTGAAGAGTCCGCAGGACTCCAGGATAGATCCAATTCAAAGGTATTGTCAGGACCTGACCTTACCTCAGTAACGGTGAGATCGATAGGGGGCTCAGGGAAATTCGGTAGCACGCCTATCTTATTTTGATAAATATTAAAAACACGAGTGGTATCTGGACCGTCTGCTCTTCCTGCGATAAAAATATCTAATAGCCCATTCCTATCATAGTCTGCAAAGGCAATACTGACTTGATCATTGACATCTTGCAGGACATCGCTTGCAATATTATCATAGGAAAATGTAGACAAAAAGCTATTGTATATATAGAGGCGGGTAGTTCGATCATTTTCATCTGGTCCATTCCTACCACTTAACAGTACATCCATGGTCCCATCTTCATCATAATCTCCCCAAATTGCCTCTCCATCCACAATACCCGGTAAGTTGGCATTTTTATCTTCAGTGAATTGGCCATTACCCAAATTCTCATAGATCTTAGTATGAAGCCCCCCACTAAGATCTTCACCACAGATTAAAAGGTCCAGGTCTCCATCATTATCATAATCTCCCCATCGGATAGTACCATCACTTACTTGAACTAAAGAATCTCTAGTCGAAGAAATTTCTCTAAATACTAGTTCATTACCTTGCACTTCATTAAATCGATTTTCAAAAATTACCGTTTTTTTATCAATATCAGCACTTCCGGTAATAGCAACGTCCAAATCACCATCACTATCGTAATCTCCCCAGGCAGCACTACTTCCTCGCAATCCCCCACCCAAAGGCTCCAGTTTAGATCCAAAATTTCCATTCTGGTTATTTCTATAGACTCTGGATATATCTATTCCCAGCTTCGAGGAAAAACCCATAACCAACATATCCATAAACCCATCATTATTATAATCGCCCCAGGCAATATTTCCATCAACAATACCTGGCAATGTCGTATTTACAGATTCCAGTGTACGCTCTCCATTTCGTTCAACATTAACATACAGAAATGCAGCAGTTTGATTTCCATCAAAAGTTCCTGTCACTACTGCATCGAGCCAACCATCATTATTGATATCACCCCAAGCAACATCACCTCTACCAACACCTGTCATATTTAGATCTACCTTAACAAATCTCGATTGCCCTTGATTCTCAAATAATGCTGTAACATAACCTGAATCTGTCACACCACTGATCAATAAATCGAGATCTTCGTCATTGTCATAATCACCAAGATCTAATGCTCCATCATTAAAACCCAATATGCTATCTGCAAGTGCCACATCAGAAACGTCAATAAATCTTGCAGCTACAAAATCAAAGCTATCGATTGCTGCAAATGCGGATGATTCGTACTCTTGATCAATGGCTTGGACACTCCAGTAATATGTCCCTGTCGGAAGATCACGTATTGTCCATTCTTCTGTAGAGCCAACATTACCTATATCTACAATCTTACGGTCTCCTGTCGCAATATTACTTAGCGAAGAAACCACATTATCAGTGTCCAGATCATCCGTTAATCTTAAATTATAGGTATATCCTCCTACCCCTGTTCCTGCACCAGGTGGTGTCCAGGAAAGTGTAACTCTGTCTTCTCCTTTTACAACATTACTTAGTGTGGGTGGTAAGGGACGGTCATCCGAGTTATTTGTTCCTATATTCTCAAAAATGGTTAGTACTTTTAGCGTATCGTTATTAATACCTCCACCTATCAGAACATCCAACTTACCATCATCATTGTAATCGACCCAACTTGCAAGTCCCGTTCCTCTAATTTGTGTTAATATGGGAGTATTCACAGAATCCAATACTAGATCCTGCCCAGCTTTATTCTCGTAAATAGCTGAAATTCCTATATCTATTCTCTTAGACCTACTTGTTATCCCATTCGTCGTATTGCCACTTATTAACAAATCCGAAAATCCGTCTTCGTTGTAATCACCCCACTGAATAGTTCCCTGTGACACACCGACCAATGAGTCTACACCTGTGAAATTCAAACCATCATCATTTCTGTAAAGATAACTTATATATATCCCATCTGATCGTTCTCCAGCGATGAGTAAATCGGGGCGTCCATCGTTATTGTAATCGCCCCAATCAGAAGCACTATTACCCACTGAGACAAAGGGAACTTCCAGTTCTACAAATGAATTATTCCCTTCATTGTGCCTTAGGCTAGTTATACTTCCATTTGCAGTATTTCCCGACAAGAAGAGATCCAATCTACCATCAGAATCGATATCAACCCATTCTATGGTACCATTGGATACTCCAGGTAGTTGCAAATCCAATCGTGTAAAATTGTTGCCTCCAAGATTAAGGTAAACATTCGAGATAGGCCTAGACTCCCCATCATCATTCGCAACTCCACATAAGGCAATATCAATATCTCCATCGTTATCAAAATCACCCCAGTCGATATCTGCAAACCTAAGGCCTGGCAACTTTGCAGAAATATCTATGAATTGATTGGCTGAATCGCTTCGATAGATATTCGTTATCAATCCTCTGGAGGTCTCTCCACAGATGATCATATCTAAAAATCCATCTTGGTCGAAATCGATCCATCCTACCTCTCCATTTCTTACTTTTGGAAGAAAAAAATCTACCTGCTGAAAGGTATCATTGCCTAGATTCCTATATACCCATGCAGTATTGGCGTTAGCAGATCTACCAATCGCCAGAAGATCTAAGTCTCCATCATTATCAAAATCTCCCCAGGAAGAAGCGGCCTGATCTATTCCTATAAGGGAATCCTTCACTGAAAATACTTCCTGATATATTGGTAATGAAAATTCGATTACTTGTTCTTCAGCAAACCTGGAACCTTCAAAATCAGGATCTATGGCTTGAACACTCCAAAAATATGTTCCACTAGGTAAATCTTTTATTGTCCATGTGGTATCGAGAATATTACCCTGATGAATGATTCGCCTAAAACCGTTGGGTATACTAGATTCAGGAGATAGTGTATTATCTCTATTGGAAGAAGTCCCAATGTATATGTTATATGTAAGACCTTCTACTTGTTCTGGCAAGTATCCTGTTGGAGGAGACCAGGTAAAACGCAATTCTTCACCAGAAGGTATAGATCTCAGATTTGTTGGTGGACCAGATCTACGATTTCCACTAGTTTCAACATTTCTATATAGGATTAGATTTTTTCCATTTCCCGCAGGATCACCGCCTGCTATAGCCAAATCTAATTTTCTGTCATTGTTGTAATCCCCCCATGAAATACTGCTACCCGTAGATACATCCTGTAAAGCAGCAGAGTTTAGAGAGTCCATTTCAAGATTGAGTCCTTGCAGATTTCTGTAAAGAATAGTAGTTGCTCCATCACTCGATGTACCTGTAAGTGCAATATCAGGAAATCCATCATCATTGAAATCTCCCCAACTTGCTTCCCCAACTGAGAAACCATTTAACTCATCGAAAAGGGTAAATTGGTTGTTTCCTTGATTTGAATAAATATTTGTAATCGGAGTTCCTGAGGTATTACCCATGAGTAATATATCCAAAAGGCCATTGTTATTTACGTCTAGTAATAATACCGTGCCTCCTTCTACACCAGGAAGATTATGTTCTATTCTATCAAATCCACCTTGTTTATCATTTATATAAATTTCAGTAACAAGTTCTGTATTGGTATTGCCTGTAAGAATGATATCCAGCCAACCATCACTATTTATATCTCCCCATACACCTCTTCCCTCAGCTACATCCCTAAGATCTAGCTCCTCTACATCTTTAAATTCTCTAATTAGATTTCTGTACAAATGTGTCTTAGCTGTTCCATCTTCGCTTTCACCTGTAACCAACAAATCTGGTAAACCATCATTATTATAGTCTCCCCATGCGACGCTACCATTACTCAGACCAGGTAAAGTCTGAAATCTTGTGAAACTATTATTTTGATACCTGTATATTATGAATACAAAACCCGTATCTGATCTACCAATAAGTGCTAAATCTAGTGTGTTATTGTTATCAAAGTCAGCCCAGTCTGCGTCACCTTGATCAACATCTATTAAGCTTGTCTCAACTTCTGAAAAAACTCCGTTTGTATTTCTGTAAAGTGTACTGGATCTTCCACTTGGACTAGCACCGGTTACAAACATATCCAGTTGGTTATCTCTTGTAACATCCACCCAGGAAATATCAGCTTCTGTAACTCCCAATGGAATTTGACTAAATGCCTCTTCCGTCTCATCTATGAAGTCCGGCGGAGAGTATAGGAAACTGCTTTCTACAGCAAATGGTGATCCTTGATATCGCTGATCAATAGCTTGTACACTCCAATAATATCTTCCGGCTGAAAGTCCTTCTACCCTCCACCTATTCCCGTCAACGGGTCCAAGGCGGGTTACATATCTAACTCCACTCAAAGTATCAGCCATTGGAGATTGAAAATCTATATCACCAGACTGGCGACCGATATAAATATTATAGCTTAAACCACTTACAATATTTTCAGGAATTCCAGGAGGAGATTGCCAAATTAATTCGACGACCTCACTATTCTGCACAGAGGTAAGTCCAACAGGAGCCTCATTTAGAGGATTACCCTGGTTTGCATTAATATTTCGGTATATCTTAAAAATACCTTCCTCAACTACACCCTGAATTCCATAAACTGTCAAATCAAGTTTTCCATCCAGATCCAAATCAGCTAATGCTAAACCCGACCCATTTTTTAAGGAAACCAGGAATTCGGAATTTATCCTATCAAGAGGAAAATTATCATCATCAGAATAGAGATAAATACTGACTCCTAAACCTGATTGTTGCTCTCCAGCCATGATGATATCCAGAAAATTATCATTGTTTACATCTGCCCATAATGCTTCTCCTTCGATTAACCCGGCCCTATTTACAATTGGAGTAAAGGTCCCATTGGAATTATTGACATATACTCTTAGAACATTCGTACCGTTAGAGGCCCCTGCTATAAGTATATCTAACCAACCATCGTTGTTATAATCTCCCCAACTACCTGAACCATTCATCACTCCCTGTAAATTATCTATTCCATTTACCACTACCTGAGCTTGAATAAAGTTTCCTCCTCCATTGTTTACCCATATTTGAGAAGAAGGAGTACCCTGAATATCTCCAGTAAGTAAAATATCCAGATCGAGATCTCCATCGTAGTCCCCAAAGGCGAGACTACCATCCTTCATCCCTGGTATAGTACTGAGATTATTAGTAAATGTATCATTTCGATCATTTCGATAGATTCTTACAACGGTACTTCCGTTTGCTAGCGAACCTGCAATAATCAAATCTAAATCTCCATCATTATCTATGTCTCCCCATGCTAATGCACTATTTGTAACTTGAACTAAATCAAGATCTAACATAGAGAACGTCTCTTCATCATTGCGATAAATTGCGGTGAAAGGACCTTGAGTATTTTGACCAGATATTGCTATATCCAAGTCTCCATCATTATCGTAATCACCCCATGCAACATCACCATTATATACGTTCTCTAAAGTTGAATTTTCCACTAATGAAAGACGCAATTCACCATCATTTTCATTGCGATACAAACGTGTGTTGGGAACACCTTCTATCAAGCCTGTAATAATTAAATCCTGTCTTCGGTCTTCATTGTAATCACCCCATTCCATAGCACCTTGAGATATTACAGGTATATCATCCAAGAGCAGATCAGTAATATCTTCGAAGTCGGGATCTGTGTATATGAAATCTTCTCCATCAATAAAAGCAGATCCCTCAAATTTACTATCGACAGACTGTACACCCCACGTGTAAGTCCCCTCTTCCAGACCTTCTAATACCCACTTTCTACGGTAGTATGCATTTCCCGCCTTTGCTATTCGACGATACCCTGATTCATCTGATAAAGGAGAAATTATGTTTTCGCCATTTGTATTGACAAAAATATTGTATGTATACCCATTGATAGCTGAAGGGTTAGATGATTGAGGAGCATTCCAAGTGAAGATGATCTGATCCCCTGATTGTTCTACTTTCAGTTCCCGAGGTATTTCAGGAATACTTGGAGTAGCATTGATTTCATTTTGGAAAAAGCGAATAAGCCCATCATCATCTTGCGTACTACCAGCAATGATAAGATCCAGTAATCCATCCTTGTCATAGTCAGCCCATGCAGCATCACCGTTTGAAACTCCTTCTAATAATACACTTGCATCTTCATCAAATTCAAAATCAGTACCAGCCATATTGCGATAGATCTTGCCAATGCGTTCCTCACTCTGACCATTACGACTTCCTATCACCAGGAAATCCCTATATCCATCGTTATTGTAATCTCCCCAGGCCACAGTTCCATTTATACCCCCTTCATCTTCGAAAAATGGAGTAAAGCTTGTCCCCCCATTATTGAGATATACCCTGGTAAGAGGTCCAGAACCGATTGTACCTGTGACCAGGATATCTGGAAGACCATCATTATTAAAATCTCCCC
The DNA here is from genome assembly GCA_964652565.1 of uncultured Bacteroidia bacterium. Lineage (GTDB taxonomy): Bacteria > Bacteroidota > Bacteroidia > J057 > J057 > JBCCTX01. The sequence goes on along the minus strand of CAZZEC010000009.1, from coordinate 37,740 downwards.
AATCTATATCTCCTTCACTGACATTATCAAAATTTTGACCTGTATTCTCCAGTACACCTAATGTGTTATTGAGATAAATCCTCGTAATAGGGAATCCAGAAGTATTTGTACCTGCAAGGAATAAGTCCAGAAATCCATCCACATTGTAATCCTGCCAAGCCAATGTACTTGATGATACATCGGCCAAATCGCTGGAATTATCTGGAATGAAATTACCATTGTCATTTTTATATAGCTGTGTGATCGGAGTATCGTTATCTGAGAGTCCAGATATTATAATATCAGGATCACCATCGTTATCACAATCTCCCCATTTTGCTTCTCCATTCGAAATACCAGCCAGTTCATCAACTTCAGTGAATGTTTCATTACCATTATTCCTATATATCTTTGAAACAGGCCCTCCATCGCTCATACCCGTCAATAGTAAGTCCAGATTCCCATCCAGATTGAAATCATCCCATTCCAAGCTTCCTTGAGAAACATTGGCAAATGTTGTAATCCCACTGTTAAACAGTTGTTTACCATCAGATCTGTATAAGCGGGTTACACGGGTATTATCAGACATTCCCGACACAACCAGATCTAACAGATTGTCATTGTTATAGTCTCCCCAGGCAAGACTAGCATCCGTAAAACCTTCTGGTAAATTGACAAAAATACGCTCGGTTGAGTCCAGAAGTACCGGATTTACATATTCAAAAGAATCTATACCTGCAAATTCAGATGCTTCGTAATCTTGACTAATAGATTGAATACTCCAAAAATACTTCCCTGATTCTAACTCATTAAGTTCAAACTGTGTCGCACTCCCCAAATTGCCATCAGCATAAATCCATCTATCACCACTTGTAATACTTGCATGGGGTGATTTGACATTTGCGATGTTCCTGTCTGTACCTATAAATATATTATACGTATAACCAGGGCTAATAGCAGGGTTACCATTCTCTGGAGGATTCCAATCCAGGATAACTGATCTACCCCTTTGTCTAGATGAGAGATTACCAGGAACACCTGGAGAGATATTACTTAGTGCAGATAACTGATTGAGAACTATATTCAGGGAGTTATCAGGTGCTACAGTACCAATCAGACAGATGTCAATGACACCATTGCCATCAAAATCGCCTACCGACACATCACTATTGAGTCCACCCCCATTAAACACTCCTGAACCAATATCATCCAAAGTAAAATCACCCTCAGTATCATTTATATATATTTGAAATAACTTCCCTGAGTCTCCTTCCCCAGTAATAATCACATCTTTAAAACCGTCAAAATCCAAATCCGCCCAAATAATTTCTCCATCAGATACAGCGGGTATATTAAGGGTGATTGAAACAAATTCATTAGACTCAATATCATTTCTATATAATCTCGATATCAGATTGCCCCCTTGCCTACCTGAGATAAACAAGTCCTGATCTCCATCATTGTCATAATCTACCCAACTCGAATGGCTATTCTGAAAGTTTTGGATATTTACTGTCTCAACTTGAAAAGTACTACCAGCGACATTTTTATAAAGTCTACTTACCGCGCCTAAACCGTCAGTTCCAGTAATAAAAAAATCAATGTATCCATCGTTATTGTAATCCGCAGTGGCTATGGAACCATTTCTGAGACCTGGGATATCATTTTCAATTGGGATAAAATTGCCACTCTGATTCTCATACAATGACGTAATAGGCCCAGTCGCAGATTCTCCCATATATAGGATATCCAGATCTCCATCATTATCATAGTCCAACCAGACAACATCTCCATTCTGAACACCATCTAAATTATTACCCGAATTAGTAAAATCTATACCATTATTGTTTATATAAACTCTGGTTTGTGGGATTCCATTGACATTGCCACAATAAACCAAATCAATAAATCCATCTCCGTTATAATCTCCCCAATCAAATGCAGCATTACTAACTGCAGGAAGGCTGCTGTTGATAATTTGAAACTGCCCATTTTGGGCTAGGTTTCGATATAATGATGTGAAAGCCTGACCATTTCTGGTGCCCATAATGAGTAGATCAGTAGCACCATCTGAATTGTAATCCCCGGAATGCATCTCCGCTTCGGCAATTCCATTTAGTGCTGATAGTAAAATTGACTCCGTATCATCTCTCCAATCGGGACGTTCAAATATTACTGGTTCACCTTGTACAAACTCTGAGCCTTCGTAGTCAGCGTCAATAGCCTGGACTCCCCAACGATACGTAGCATCCGGCAGGTCATCAAATGTCCAGCTTAAGGTTTGTGAAGCATTCCCCCGCCCAATGATATATCTGTTACCTGTAGACGGGTCTGAATTAGAGGTTTGAATATTTTGATCTCCATCTTCTAATCCAACATAGACATTATATGAAAGTCCATCAAGCAGATTCGAGGGATATGATATATCATTCGGTTTTTCCCAACTAAAAACTATACTATTACCCACTTGAGAAGCATTGAGATTAGCTGGAACTGGGGGCTTACGAGGTTTAGGATCTATATTTTCAAATGTATTTTGATATAAGATCAATACTTTTTCACCCATATTATCCCGCCCTCCTACTAATAAATCGGGATAACCATTTTTGTTAATATCTCCCCAACTCAGAAAAGCTCCCCCCTCCACCGCTTCAATAACTTCGGAATCCTCAGTTTTTAAGTTGTAAGTCCCATTCTCATTAATAAATAAAGCAGACACCGTACCACCACCTAATGTATCGCCAAGCACTGTAATATCCCAGTCTCCATCTTCATCCCAATCCCCCCAAAAGGCATCTCCTCCTCCTATTTTTGCAACTTCAATTCCAGTAAATGTATAATCCTGATTATTCTGATATACAATCGTAACAGGTTCTCCATTTTGAGCAATTCCCGATACTAACAAATCAGGCCAACCATCATTATTGAGCTCCCCCCAAAAAGCGCTAGCTTGGCCAAGAGCCAGTATCCCAGTACCAGTCTGAGCACTAAAATTTCCTTGCCCATCATTTAATCTAAGTGAAACAACAGGGACTCCCCCATTTCTTTCTCCAATTAACAATACATCTCGATCCCCATCTTTATCTACGTCAGTCCAGGCTTGGCTCCCATTATCTATGGCAATGTTGAGACCATTTATTTCTTCAAAAGGCTCAGAAGGATTATTTATCCATTGATTTCGGTATATCTTGCTAATCTTATTTATGCCATCATTACCAATAATTGATATATCTAGCCATCCATCCCGATCAATATCGACTCCCTTTACATCGCTATTGAATACACCTGTAAATTCAAATGCGACTTCTTCAAATACTCCATTTGTATTTGTATATAACTTTGTAACAGATCCATTGTCTGATATGCCACAAATCAGTAAGTCAACATCGCCATCATTGTCATAATCTCCCCAATCCATAGACCCTCCATCAACCTGTACAATAACATTACTTGCGTCATTGTCCAATATCAATGAACCATTTTCATTCAAAAATAACTGAGTGATTGGTGTATCCCCTGCTGTGAGACCCTGTATGAGCAAATCGGAATCGCCATCTCCATCTACATCTGCCCAGGAAGATTCCCCATTGTCTATACCATCAAGAGATGAAGTAAATATAGTTCCAGTAACATTTATTAATTCAGGAGCCTGAAATTGTACATTCACAGGATCAGAAAATACAGATCCAACCAATTCAGAAGATATGGCTTGGACGCGTAATTCATATTCACCAGTAGATAGTCCTTGAATCGAAATTTCAGTTGTATTGAAGTTAGATGCATTATTAGGAATATACAATATTCCAGAAATGGGATCACTCTCTGAGATAAGAGGAGGTATACCTGTATTCGTAGGAACCAATGATATGGCATATGTAAGACCATCGACAAGATCCGCATCATATCCCGATGGTGGTTCCCAGGTAATTTTAAGGATATCTCCTACCTGTTGTGCATTTACCTGTTGTGGAGGAGGTAGTAATAGACTAGATCCAATGTTCAGGTTGTTTTTCAGTAATGCGTAATCATTGAGACCATTTTGAAGGTTTTTCCCTGATATAAACACATCTATTTTACCATCTCCATCTACATCAGCCCAATCACCAATACTTCCCTCTCCTAATTGAGGTAATAGAATACTACTGTTTTCATCAGCATTGAATCCCAGGCCTTGTTGGTTGCGATAGATCTTAGCAAACCCCTGCCCTTCCTCTGTAGTCCCAGTAATCAGGAAGTCTCTGTATCCATCGTTATTATAATCTCCCCATGAGACCTCTCCACTGCTTACTGCTTCGACATCTACTACGATCTCTTGAAAAGCATCATTTCCCAAATTTCTGTAAATCTGCGTAAAGGAAGGGTTTTGTCTACCTGCCATCAGTAAATCCAACAATCCATCATTATTATAATCCCCCCATGCGACACTACTCTGAGCAAGTTGTTTGAAACCTGGATTTATCTCCTCAAAAAGTCCAAAGTTATTGCGGTATAGTCTCGAAAAAGGAACATCTTGATTAGTCAATCCACTCAGGATTAAATCAAAATCCCCATCTCTATCATAGTCTCCCCATGCCACATCACCAGAATATATATTCTCTATTGAATGCTTAATCTCGACAAATTCCGTAAAAGATTCATTCCGGTATAATATCGTTTTTGCCACTCCATTCTCATCCCTGCCAATTAAAATCAAATCCTTATCTCCATCATTATCCAAATCTCCCCATGCGACACTACTTTCAGAAAGTGGTTCAAAATTAGTATTCACTTCATTAAATACTCCCAAATCATTTTGATACAAACGCGTGATGGGACCTCCAGTTGAATTTCCCGTGATTAACACATCGGGGTCGCCATCATGATCATAATCAGCCCAAGCTACATCGCCATCGTATACATCAGGAAAATTTGAATTTATCAACCTGAAGCTGTTATCCTCTTGATTTGAATACATGACCATAGTAGGTTGTCCAGCATTATTTAACCCGGCTAATAAAAAATCCAGGTCGCCATCGGTGTCATAGTCAACCCATGAAAATATTGCCCTACTTAGCCCAGGAGGATTATTCTCAAAATTCGAAGCTGTATCGGCAATAAAATTAGGTATTTTGTAGTCAAATGATTGTTCAGTAAAAAAAGATGATCCAGAAAAATCCTTATCTATTGCCTGTACACTCCAGTAGTAAGTCCCCTCCACGAGTTCATCTATAGTGTAGGAGGTTTGGCTGATCTCTCCCCATTTTACGACCTTCCTTGCACCTGTACTAAGGTCTGAATGAGGATTTTTAATAGAGATTGCACCTTGAGGAGTTGAAAGTTGAGATTGATTTCCAACGTATAGAGCATACGTATATCGGTCTGGATTACCTTCTGGTGGAGCTTCCCATTGAAGTAGTATCTTTCTGTTTACCTGCTCAGAAATGAGATTCCCAGGACTGCCAAATGAGAACGTATTTTCACCTAATTCATTGTAATACAACTCAGCAGCCCTACTACCATCTTCTTTTTGCCCTGTTAAGAGCAGATCCAACTTACCGTCTGCATTAATATCAGCCCAATTTGAGATTGATCCATTTCCGATATCTGATAGGGAGCGAGTATTTAACGAATCTAGTACAAATTGGCCATTTATCTGCTTAAATAGCCAACATTCGTAATCCTGAGCTTCTATACTCCCTGATACGAGAATATCTAGCCAACCATCACCCGTATAATCTCCTAAACTCAGGTCCCCATTTTCCAAACCAGGTAGTACTACCACTTGCTGAAAACTTCTGGTTCCATCATTTCTCGGTACATTTCTATATACAATGACCTGCTTATCTCCCCCATTCTCAGTTTCTAATCCCGACAGAAAAACATCTAAAAACCCATCATTATTGTAATCTCCCCACTCGGCATCACTATTAATCATTTTCCGAAGAAATACTTTCTTCACAAATACCCCTTCCTGATTTTCATATACACTCCCAAATCTATTCCCAGACATTAAAATGTCTAAGTCATTATCATTATCATAATCTCCGAAAGTAGCATTCCCTGAACGTATCGTATCAAAATCTGCTTCAATATCTACAAATTGATCGTTGCTTTCATTCCTGTAAACCTTAGTCCAAGACCTACCAGAAGAAACGCCAGTTATCAAAATATCCAAGTCCCCGTCATTATCATAGTCCCCCCATTCTACACTGCTATCAAAAACGTCCAGAAGATTATCGGATATCTGCGCTAAATTTCCATTGGCATCATTTTTATAGATCATGGTCTCTCCTCCTGTGTCGCCTATTCCCGAAAGTATTAAATCTAAATATCCATCATTGTTATAATCTCCCCAGTCGATATCTCCATTACTCATCTGCGGTAAAACAAAATTGATAAGAGAAAAAGTATGATTTTCCTCATGGCGATAGATTCCTGTAAACGGACCAGTACCGTCTCCGCCTAATATTGCCAAGTCCAGATCACCATCACAATCTAAATCTCCCCATGATGCAGTTGCATTTGACAGACCAGGAATATTAAAGGAGGAATCAATACTAAATTCAGGGTTCTTAATTGAGAAAAATTGTGGATTTGCAAATGATGATCCTTCAAAGTCTTGATCGATTGCTTGCACACTCCATACATAGTCACCAGGAGAAGGTGATCGCCAAATCCATGAATTGGCATTTCCTACATTACCAAGACCTTTTACCCATCGCTCACCTGAATTAATATCTGCCGATGGGGACTTTACGTCCGCCCCTAGTACAGTAGTTGTAATGAACAGGTTATAAGTATAGGCTTGTCCTATATCGGGAGGTTGCCAAGTAAATTTGATATCTCCATTTGGAAGCACTTTAGTATTCAACTGTGTAGGAATCCCGGGGTCAGTAGGTGTGCTCATATCAAGATTTACATATACAAAGGTATGCAATCCTGAATCTGTCTTACCACTTAATACCAGATCTAGTTCTCTATTATTATTTACATCTAACCAGGAGGCAACACTTCCTCCACCTAGTTGTGGGAACTGTGAAGAAGAGATCACATCTTCTAAAAACGTATCATTACCCTGGTTTTTATATAACAGAGTCTTTCTAAGCGTATCTGCAGAATTTGTACTCCCTGTAAATATCAGATCGGGATCTTCATCGTTATCATAATCCCCCCATGATGCACTACCTAAATCTAAACCGGTTAATCCAGTATTAACCAATGCAAATGTTCCTGCTGAGATATTTTTATACAATAATGCTTCGCCAGATCCTACCAGTAAAATATCCGGATAATTATCGAGATTGAAATCAGCAACTTCTATTTGCCCAAGAGGAACACCATTTAGATTGGGTATGCCAGATTGCGATAATACACCTCCGTCGTTTTGGATTATTTGACTTCGCCTTACTCCTTGTAAAAGTCCCGTTACCCAAATATCAAGGTCTCCATCCCGGTCATAATCTACCCATTTTGCTGAATGCCGAGAATATTCGTTAAGTAAAGTATTTACGATTGGGGTCCTAGTAAAGCCCTGTAAGTCATTCTCATACAATTCAGAAATCCAAGTAGTCCCATCAAATCCAGTGAGTAATATGTCTGAATCACCATCGTTATCATAGTCTCCCCAGGATATAGTGGCAGAATCCACTCCAATAAAACTAAAGTCCGTTTGCGTAAAGGTTCCTGCTTCAACATTATTTTGATACAGAAGCGTGCGCCTTTGTGTTCCATCCCACCCACAAATCAATAAATCGAGGTCATTGTCTAAATCATAATCATCCCAGGACATATCCCCTCGAGTAAGCCCCAGAACATTGATGGATGAAGAGATATACTTTGGCGTTGCTTGTATCTCATTATATAAAATTTGAGTAATAATACTCCCTTCGTTTTCTCCCATAAAAGCGAGGTCCAGATCCCCGTCCAGATCAACATCGGCATGGGTAACCCTGGTATTTTTCAATCCTGGTAATGTTGGGTCCAGATAGGATGTGGTCTGATCAGAAAAAGATAGTGGTTGAACACGAAAATTGATCCTACTAAATGCAGATGCTTCCCTACTTCTATCAATAGCCTGAATCCCAAATGTGTAACTCCCTTCAGGTAAACTATCTATGCTCCATTGACCCTGTCTATAATTTCTATCAACATTTAAAGTCCTGCGATATCCTGATAATGTATCAGCTAAGGTCGAATACAAATAGCTATTACTTACTATCTCTTTTAGATAAAAACTATAATTAACTTCATTAATGTTATTCCAGGTAAATATTCCCTTTGTACCAATTTGAGTAAATAAAAGATTTTGAGGAGCCACAGGAATAGTTGAATTTACTGCATCGTTGGCATAACCTCTCCAAAACACAGAATCCCTTCTACCAGTCAACAAAATGTCCAGGGTGCCATTTTTTTCTCCATCAATGACTACAACGCTACCCTGATCCAACGTATCTAATACTATCAAACTAGTGAATGAAAGAGGCTGAGAGGGGACTTGGGAATAAATACTTAACGTATATATACTATCCCTTTTTCCCCATAGTAATACATCAGAGCGACCATCTTCCGTAAAGTCCCCCCAGTATATTTGTTGATAAACATTCGTATCAATTAATGTTGACTGAGAGAAAATTCCCAGACCATTATTTTCATAAATAGCAGATATTCCTGAGTTATCATTCCCTATACCACTTATCAAAACGTCTTCATCCCCATCATTATCATAGTCTACGATATCCATATTACTATCACCCAGATTGGGTAGTCCGCTTGCTCCAACTGCCTGCCAGCTTCCATCATCATTGTTGAGATACAATTCTGTCAGTGGCAACCCATTTTGTAGGTATCCCGAAATGATGAAGTCCCAGGAATTATCTTTGTTCGCATCAACCCAACTGACACTTCCATCTGAAAGCTGATAGATAGTTGTGTTAATATCATCCTGGCTTACCAGTATTCCGGAATTGTTCTTGTACAATGCGGTAGCAGGCTGTCCATCTTTGGTACTTCCCAGTATTAACAAGTCTTGATCTCCATCATGATCATAGTCCGCCCATTCACTATCCCCATTAATTAAAGGAATGACATTTTGTGTAGAGCGTACATTTTGTTCAAACTGATCCCCATCAAATGTGTACAGCAGTACCTGATAATTCCCCAAAGAATCTATTCCTGTATAGAATAGATCGGGATTACCATCATTATCGATATCACAAATTGAAGATTGTGCATCAGAAAGTGGAATGAATGACAGGGACCGTACAGTATCAAGTTCCAGAATATTGGATGTATTGGCGAGATAAATTTGAGCCACGATGGCAGAATCATAACTTATACCAGAGACGAATAAATCTCCACGTCCGTCATAATTAAAATCTCCCCAAACTAGTTCAGCTTCCAGGAATCCTGGATGATATGATGTATCAAGGTAAGTAAGCGTAGCTTCGGAAAACTGGCCAATAACTAATCGCGTACACATCCCAAATATCAACAGGATATTTACAAGGTACCGTAAAAAGCTATTTGCTAGGTATTTGAGCTGGTGCAATACTGGCATAGGCTAATGTTTGTACTACAATAGAAATTCGGCTTCGACGGAGCGTTTAATAAGACAAAATCACTAAAGTGTTGTTATTGAGTCGGAATTGGCGCAATTGCTTCAGGAGGAGGAGTAGGTAGTATAGGATCTCCTTCTTGATTCAATATGAAATATACTACAGCACCTAAACCTGCCGCAATCACACCTGTCCCAATCTGCAAAAAAACGGGAAACTGCCGTTTTATCCTGAATTTCTCTGTAAATGCATTGATATTGGATTGATTTACCCCCTTTATTAGCAACTGATATTCCTCACCAGGAGAAATATTTTTGGGAATATCCCATGTATAGGTGTAATCTCCCCATATTGTGTCTAACGTATCTACTGGTGTATTAAACTGATATAATTCGAGTACTAATGTATCGGTTGTACTTCCTTCTCCAAACCATTCAAACGTATAATTCTTACCTCGTCTTAATGTAATTTCTGTATCTGGCTTTAAGATCATAAAATTACGAACTGCTCTTATTTCAAACTTAACATTTCCTCTAAATCGCGTGAACTCCTCATCCGCCTTCCATAAAATTCTGTGAGTTCCTACCTTTATTTTATTCCCTATAGCTCCACTAACATTATATAATAATTGCTTTCTATTATTTTCATAGACTATATATAGGTCTACTTTATAATCTGCTGCGACGCTTATATTATCCTCCAAAGTATAAGAAATCTCAACTATTCTGCCTTCTGAATCTTCTACTTCAGCAGTAATATCTCTTACTGTTTGGCTCCGGCCAACACTAATAATAATACACGTGAGCAAGAATAATATTACCCTTTTAAACATATTGCTCAATATTACAAAAGCTCATTCATAATAACGATCTTTTTGATAAAAATACTATGACAAAATAAATATTATCTTTGACCTGTAGAATAAACACATTGTTTTTTACTTTTATTTTACATGTAGTACAATAAATATTACCATTTGGCACAAATTATTGAAGTCATCCTACCTCTATCAGTGAAATCAAACTTTTACTATTTAATAGACGAATCTACAGCGGTTCAGGCTGCCCCTGGTATGCGAGTATTAGTAAATTTTGGTAAAAGCAAAATTTACACAGGGTTAATCAGAAGTGTAGGCATAGAACATACACAAGAACGCATACGCAAACTTAAATATGTAGAAGAAATCCTAGATGAGAAACCCATTGTTACTGAACATCAACTAAAGCTGTTTGAATGGATAGCTTTTTACTATATGTGTACACCGGGGGATGTCTTAAAAGCAGCACTTCCTGCAGGTTTGAAGCCTGAAAGTTCATTAAAAGTAGAAATACAGCAGGATTTACAATGGGAGCACTTATCTCTAGATGATAAAACCTTTCTCCTCCTGGAAGCACTCAGTATTCAGCCTGTACTGAGTTTTAAAGAAGTCGCTCAAATTTGGCAGGTAGCCAACCCCGTTCCAAGGTTAAAAAAACTCCAACAAAATGGATTCATCAAACTGTATCAACAGGTAGAAGAAGCATACAAACCTAAGTATAAAACATATTACAAGCTCAGTGATGCCTACGCTAATGAAGATGCACTGAGAGATGCATTTGAAGAGGTCAGTCGATCGCCTAAACAAGAAAGTCTATTGATGCAGATCGTGTCTTCCTTCTACCAAGATAAAATGCTACCTAAAACTGAAACACTGAAAGAGCTGAAGGTTAATTCTGAATCTGCTAAATCTTTAGTAAAAAAGGGGTATGTTGAAGAAGTGTCAGTTCAAATTGATCGGTTAGCTTTTTTGGGGTATGAAAAAGAGCCAAATACAGTAACATTAACCCCTCCACAACAACTTGTTACAGATCAAATTGCGGCATTTCACAAAGAAAATCCCTCGACTCCTGTGTTATTACACGGTATTACTGGTAGTGGCAAGACACATATATACATCGATCAGATCAAAAAGTGTATTTCTGACGGAAAACAGGCTTTATATCTACTTCCGGAAATTACGCTTACCAAACAGATCATCGATAAAGTGAAAGCTGAACTAGGTAAAAATGTGGGGGTCTATCACAGCAAATTTAATGATCAGGAAAGAGTCGAAATTTGGTTAAAAGTACTGCGAAAGGAATTGGATGTTGTCATAGGCGTGCGTTCCTCCATATTTCTACCCTTTCAGAAATTAGGCCTCATTATAGTCGATGAAGAACACGATTATTCTTTTAAGCAGTATGACCCAGCCCCCAGGTACAACGCAAGAGATGTGGCTATCTATTACAGTAGCTTATTGAGTATACCCATTGTACTTGGTTCGGCTACTCCAGCCTTTGAATCGTATACAAATGCGTTACAAGGTAAATACCATCTTATCTCTTTGAAACAACGTGCAATCAATGCAAAACTCCCAGAACTCGAATTGGTAGATATGAGGTCTCAGCGAAAAGGAGGAAATATGCAGGGTATATTTTCCAACCGTCTTTGTGAAGAAATTACCGCTAGATTAGAAAATGAAGAACAAGTAATCTTATTTCAAAATAGAAGAGGCTATTCCCCGTATTTGATTTGTGAAACATGTGGTAGCGTTCCTCAGTGTATCAATTGCGATATTAGTCTCACTTACCACAAAGGTAAACAACAACTCAGATGTCATTACTGTGGCTATACACATTATAATCTCAGTTCGTGTGAATATTGCGGTAATTATACCCTCAAGAAAGCAGGTATTGGAACTGAAAAAATCGAAGAGCAAGTAAGTGAATTATTTCCCGATGCCCGTGTTGCAAGAATGGACCTGGATACCACACGCAGCAAAATGGGATTTCATCACATGATCCAAAAATTTGAAGACAAACAAATTGACATCCTTGTCGGTACACAAATGGTTTCAAAAGGACTGGATTTTCCCAATGTTACTTTAGTTGGAGTTATCAATGCCGATCATTTACTCTCATTTCCCGATTTCAGAAATTATGAACGTGCATATCAGTTACTTAAGCAGGTAAGTGGTCGAGCAGGTAGAAGTCAAAAGAAAGGAAAGGTAATCATACAAACGCTATCTCCCGATAATATTGTGCTTACACATCTTGAGAAATCTTATGAAGAATTTTATGAACATGAATTACCTGGGAGAAAACCCCTGGCATATCCTCCATTTTCTCGATTGATTCGTATAGAAATTCATCATAAAGATAATAGGTTTCTCGAAGCAGAAAGTTTGAGACTACACAACTTGTTAAAACCTAGTTTTGGAAAAAATCTACTTGGGCCAGAGTTCAACCTGGTCCCAAGGGTTAGAAACCTGTACAGAATGCACTTCCTACTCAAAGTGTCCAAAAAGGTTCCGGCCCAGGATGTTAGATCCGTCATTCAAGATCGCATTGCCCAGTATTACGAATCAGCCCCTCAGAAATCCCTCCGCATATTGATTGACGTAGATCCTATTTAAAAATTATCATTATCTTGCTACAATACATGTTTGTTATATCAATTATCAATACTACTCATGAAGCAAATATCTATTTTAATTGTAGGAATCTGTATCTTTTCAGCTGCATCTGCGCAGAAGACCCCTCTATTTAATGGATCAGATTTACAAGGTTGGAAAGTGCATGGAACGGAAAAATGGTATGTAGAAGATGGAGAGCTTGTGTGTGAAAGCGGACCTGATAAGGGTTATGGATATCTTGCCACAGAAAAGAGTTACAAAGACATGATTTTGACGTTGGAATTTAAACAGGAAGCCAACGGAAATAGTGGAGTATTTTTCAGGTCTTCACTGGATGGAACTAAAATCAGTGGCTGGCAAGCGGAAGTAGCTCCTCCAGGAAATGATACAGGGGGTATTTATGAGTCTTATGGGCGAGGTTGGCTCATTCAACCCGACCCTGAAGCACCAGATGTAAAGATGGGTGAGTGGAATACGATGAAGGTAAAAGTAAAAGGAAACCGAGTGACTACATGGTTAAATGGTAAAAAGAGGATCGATTTTAAGGATGAAAAGATAGGAGCAGCGGAGGGATCCATTGCACTGCAAATACATGATGGTGGAGGGATTAAGGTAAGATGGAGAAATATTCAAATAGTAGAACTCTGATACTCTTTTTTCAGAGCCTTCTTTAGTTAATTTTATATCGGATGTCCAAAATTCTGGGAGTTATTCCCGCAAGGTATGCTTCGACTCGATTTCCGGGAAAACCCCTAGTGGATATAGAGGGGAAGCCCATGATTCAGCGGGTATATGAACAAGCTATTCAGGCTCAGCTGCTTTCGGAGATTATTGTCGCTACTGATGATCAACGGATCTATGATGTAGTGTCAGATTTTGGAGGAAAAGTGATGATGACTGCGACAACTATACCCAGCGGCACAGAACGAGCGGCTGCTGTCGCTCGCCATATGGATACTTATTCGCATTTTATCAATATACAGGGAGATGAACCTTATATAGACCCCAGGCAGATTGATCAGGTTGCAGCTCTACTAAAGAATGATCAAAGCATTGAAATAGCTACATTAGTCAAGCGCATCCAGGATTATGATACATTGAAAGACCCCAAATATGCGAAGGTTGTGATTAGTAACGATGGATATGCCACATACTTTAGTCGTGCTGCTATTCCTCATTGCTTTAATGTACAAGCCTTTGAAGAATGGGTAAATACGTACCCGTATTACAAGCACATCAGTATTTACGGATTTCAACGAGACATTTTATTAAAAATCCCCGATATGCCTGAGGTATTGGCTGAAAAGGCTGAATCTCTGGAACAATTGAGATGGATAGGCAATGGATACAGAGTCAAAGTGGGTATTACTCCACATGAAACTGTTTCCATTGATACTCCTCAGGATTTAAACAAATTACAGCAGTTTAAAAAATACTAGCCAGGTTAGGAATAATATAGGTAACAGGATGACTATACTATATTTTATTACATAACCGAAAAAGCTAGGCATTTGCACTCCTCTTTCTTCAGCAATAGCTTTCACCATGAAATTAGGTCCATTTCCAATGTAGGTCATAGCTCCAAAAAATACAGCGGCCACAGATATTGCTCTGAGATAATCCACGGTAATCAATTCTTGTGTACCTGCAGCAAACATCCTGACTTCTTCAATATTACTTACCGAAAGCCCAAACTTGGCCATTGATGCCGAAAGGAAATTCACGTAGGTAGGTGCATTATCCAATACTCCAGATAAACTTCCCGTTATCCAGTAAATAGCATCTAAGGTGAAAAACGTACTTCCTTCTGGACTTTCTGCAAACTCTCCGATCAATTGTAACGCAGGCATCATGGCAAAAAATATTCCCGCAAATAAAAATACGACCTCATAAATGGGTTCAAAGGTAAATTCATTTCCTCGAAGTGCTTGCTTATCCGCAAAATAGTAGCTGCCAAATCCTGCAGAAAGTTGTATGATTTCCCTTAAAAAAGAGTACTTGGTACCATGTGATTCAATAGCCGGAACCCAATCAATTACATTGGGGTCCAGAAATACCGCCCCAACAATGATGGCAAGCCAAAGAAAATTTTTAGTACCCTTTAATACCACTTTTCCTGAATATACGCTCTCTACCGTATCGAGATCTTGACGATTGCTTTTGTCAAAAAAGTAAAAGACGATTGCCAACAGGATGATACCAAACATCCACTCGGGAAATACATGGATGAATGTCCATTCAAAAGGCACACCTCTAAGAAATCCTAAAAACAATGGAGGATCACCTATGGGAGTTAACGCTCCTCCAACATTACTGACCATAAAAATGAAAAAGACGATGTGATAGGCTTTTAATCTATCTCTATTTAATCTTATAAATGGCCTGATCAGCAACATGGAAGCACCTGTTGTACCGATAATATTTGCAATGACTGAACCAAAAATCAGGAGGATAACATTGACCATGGGAGTACCTTCTCTATCAATCTGGATCAGAATACCCCCTGAAGCCACATAAAGTGGTCCCAAAAGGGCAATAAATGAGACATACTCTGATAGTGCATGAGCAGGTTCAACTGTATTATGTAGTACCAGCACATAGTATATCAGTGTAACCAACCCTAATGAGGGGGCAAGGATTTTATAATTGTGATGCCAGAAGTGTTCAAAAAATACTGGGCCTGTTGCGATCAATAACAACAGCACAACAAATGGTACGACAGACCAAACTGCCGGTGATGCATGCGCTTCGTGTTCGCCATGTTCTTCATGCTCCCCTTCTCCATGAGCATCTTGATGATGGTCTGCACCTTCTACATGTTCATCTGGATGGGAGGGAAAAACTTCTGTCTGGTGTTGGGTACTATCCTGAGTTTGTTGTGCAATAAGAGGCAACTGTAGTACGTAAATAAAAAAGAAAATCGATAAACTAAGAAGTGTGCGCTTATTCATATGATGAAATCAGTCCAGTAGAATAGTTTTTTTAAATTGCCCCTAAAAATGCAACTTTTTTTGATACTGTAAAAAGTAGTACCATGTTTAATGCATTAAAATCATTATTTATTCACGATGTATGCTACTGTTGTGATCAGTGGCTTACCTCTCAAGAAGCATCTATATGCATGACCTGCCTATCTCAGCTTCCTTTTACTGAGTTTCATCTCACCCCAGATAACAATGAATTATATGATAGAATTAAAACCCGTGTGGAGATCACAGGAGCAATGAGTCTGTATTTCTTTGATAAAAAAGGAAAACTACAACAATTAATACAACACATAAAATATCACAATGCACCACACATTGGATATCATCTGGGTCAATTGTATGGTAGTATATTAAAACAATGTACCTGGACATCTCGACTCGATGCGATTATCCCTGTTCCCCTTCATTGGAAAAAGAAAATCATTCGAGGGTATAATCAATCTGATGCAATTGGTGAAGGTTTATCCCATGTATTGGGGATACCCGTCCTTCGAGAATATTTGGTTAGAAAACATTTTACCCAAACTCAAACAAAACTTTCTGGTCCTGAAAGATGGACTAATGTTCAAACAGCATTTGACATAAATACGTCTACCATTGCGCCCACTTCCATACTCTTGCTCGATGATGTGATAACAACAGGATCAACACTTTCGGCATGTATCAACACGATTTATTCTCATTACACACAACCACCTGAAATATTTATTGCCAGTATTGCTATGGCCAGACACAGCTAGTGATAATATTTTTATCTATCAGTTTTTAAAAATAGACGGCAAAATCCCAAATTGTAAACCAGGATTTCTTATTTTTGAGCAGAATAAGACATCTGTGTGTGATGATTTTTCGTTGTAATGTGAAGCTTAACAATCCAATGAAAGTAAATATCCTAATTACATTTATATTCTCGATCAGTTTTTTTTCCCCTCTTGACAAATGTCTGGGAGCTATTGCACATTCGAATGCTTCTTTCGAATCGATATCAACCATGTCCAAAAGAGAAATACGCAAAGAAAAAAAACAGAAGAAAAGAATACATAAAATTGACAAGTGGCTGCTAAAACATAAAGACACTGTTGAAAGATTTAAACGGGAAACTGGCATATCTGATACATATCTCAGATGGACATTACTATCCTTAGCAGCAGCTATAGGCTTGGCATTACTAAGTATATTTGCAGGTTTCTTGCTATTTTTTGCAGCAGTAGCAGCCGTGGTAGCAGGAGTATTTTTCGTCCTTTGGCTACTAGAGTACGCTTAACTCATTAAAAACATATTACTATATGAGTATTTCTATTAAAGATGTTGTCGCTATAACTGGAGTACCTGGTTTACACCAAATCATAAAAGCTGACGATAAAGCCATCATTGTTGAATCCATTGATGAATTAAAAAAGCGACAAATGGTCCGGGGAAATATGATGGCCTCCAAAATTATGGATGTCAGCATATATACCTTAGAAGACAGTGAGCCATTAGTGAATGTCTTAAAAAATATCAAAGAAAAATTTGATGCGGAGTTACCCGTTGATAAAAAAAGTAGTAAAAAGGAGTTATTTAAATTTCTTAAAGAAGTTCTCCCAAACTTTGATGAAGAGAGAGTATATCCTTCCAACATAAAAAAGTTAGTCTCTTGGTACAAAATTATTCATAAGTACGAAGTAATACTAGATGTTGACGAAGAAGGGAATGAAGGAGAAGACACGCCCCCTTCCTCAACAGATACCCCTGATAAAGGAGTAGATGTAGTGTCACAAGAAGATACGGATACAAAGACTACCTCTGAATCTGATACTCAAACAAAAGAGAAACAGAAAAAAGCGCTAGAAGAAACCGAATCGAAATCAGCTTCGACAGGTAATAAGTCAGAAAGTACTTCCAAAGAAAAGAAGACTAAGAAGCAGGACAGTAGTAAAGAGAAAAAAACAACTGATGATAAAGAAGCCGATAAGAAGAAACAAACATCTGATAAAAAGCCTAAGACTACAACGAAGGAAAAGAAATCAACTACTACTAAAGTAGAAACTGAAGGAACATCAACAACGAAAAAGAAGTCGCCTTCAACTAAAAAGAAATCGCCTAACAAAAAGGGGACAACATCCGAAGATAAATAATCGTCGCTTGAATATACATCCACAAACTGTCCATTTTCCCATTGCATTACTCATTACTGCAGGAGGGATATATATATATGGATTTATCAAATCCGATCATCCCAAAATACATATGGGGTCATTGATCCATACGCTGGGTTTACTTGGAATGATCGCAGCAATAATCTCAGGTAAAATCACTCAGGGTTCAATACAGCAAAATGATCAAATTGCAGCCATATTAAGGCAACATGAGATTATGGCTTATGGAACTATCTGGGTATTTAGCGTCTTATGGGTTTGGCAATTCGTAAGGAAGAAATATCTCGTACAAGATTATTTCAATTGGGAAAAACTGATCTTTGCAGTGATATTTATCATCAGCCTTTGTTTTATGGGATATTCAGCACATCTGGGTGGAAAAATGGTATATGAACATGGAACAGGTGTTATACCCATGGAAAAGATGTTAAAAGATCAGTAGCTCTAATAAGGAAGCCACTGACCTGTATGGGATACACTATATAAACGCATTTAACCCGGTAATATCTTTACCTGTAATAAGTAAATGGATATCGTGCGTTCCTTCATAAGTAATCACCGATTCGAGGTTCATCATGTGTCGCATGATGGGATAATCACCCGTGATACCCATACCACCAAGTATTTGACGTGCTTCTCTTGCTATCCGTAGCGCCTGATCCACGTTATTTCGCTTTGCCATAGAAATCTGGGCAGAAGATGCACGTTTATCATTCATTAACTGTCCCAATCGAAATGCAAGTAATTGCATTTTAGTAATTTCAGTGATCATTTCAGCCAACTTTTTTTGGATTAACTGAAACTGTGCAATAGGACGATCAAATTGTATGCGTTCCTTAGCGTAGCGCAAGGCAGTATAGTAGCAATCCATAGCCACCCCTATAGCCCCCCATGCAATACCATACCGTGCTTTGTCCAAACAGCCTAGTGGACCTTTAAGTCCATCAACATGAGGTAATAAATTTGCTTTTGGCACCCTTACCTGATCAAATACCAACTCACCTGTATCAGAGGCTCTCAACGACCATTTATTGTCAATTTTTGGTGTCGTAAACCCTTCCATACCACGTTCAAGGATCAATCCTTGTACTCTACCCTGATCATTCTTTGCCCACACTATAGCCATATCAGCAAAAGGTGCATTGGAAATCCATGTTTTAGACCCATTTAATACATAATAATCTCCTTCATCTGTAAAATGAGAACGCATTCCCCCGGGATTCGATCCGAAGTCGGGCTCCGTCAATCCAAAACACCCCATGAGTGTACCTTTTGCCAACTTAGGTAAATATGTATGCTTCTGCTCCTCTGAACCATATGCATAAATGGGATACATTACCAGGGACCCTTGAACAGAACACATTGACCTAATGCCTGAATCAACCCGTTCTATTTCTTGCATGATCACTCCATATGCAATTTCATCTAACCCTGGACAACCATACGCTTCGGGAAGTGAAGGGCCAAATAATCCCATATCACCCATTTCCTCGGTCAAATGTATAGGGCAATGATTGTTTTGCGCCCATTCATTAATATAAGGGGCTATCTGTTGATTGAGCCAATCTCTTACACTACCTCTTACCAGCTTGTGTTCTTCTTCCAACCACTCATCCAACAAATAGTAGTCCGCTGCCTCATATGCGTGCGCGACTTGTTGTT
The DNA here is from genome assembly GCA_964652565.1 of uncultured Bacteroidia bacterium. Classification (GTDB taxonomy): domain Bacteria; phylum Bacteroidota; class Bacteroidia; order J057; family J057; genus JBCCTX01. Next base: position 18,008 of record CAZZEC010000009.1, on the reverse strand, counting down.
TTACTCCATCCTTTACCATATGAACATCATTTTTGTCTCCAAAACTCAGTAGATCATAGAAATGTTATCTACTACCTTTGATTTCATCGTTGTACGATTTTATCGCCTCAAAGATACTATGAGCAATCTTTTGCTGCCCAAAATCAGACGCGAGAAGCTTTTCATCACCTTCGTTAGATAAAAACCCAATTTCAGACAGTATTGCGGGCATCCCACACTGATACAGAACAAGAAAAGGTGCCTGTTTCACTCCCCAGCTCTTTCGCTTCAAATTATTTGTATAATGTTTCTCAACCATAAGTGCCAAACGGGAACTTTCTCTTCGGTATGCATTCTTTAGCAACCGGAAATAAATAAATCCTTCCGGAGAACTAGGATCAAAGCCACCGTACATCTCCTGGTGATTTTTTTCAAACAATATGGATTCGTTTTCCGCAATTATCCTTGCATAATTCTCCTGTCCATCATTGATGCCCATTACGTAAGTTTCTGAGCCTGCACGATCTTTGAGTGGAAATGAATTACAATGGATGCTGAGAAATAAATCCCCATTGTTTTCTTTTGCTATTCTGGCACGTTCATGCAAAGGGACAAATACGTCAGATTCTCGAGTCATAACGACTCTGACACCTGGAAGATGTTGATCAATCAGTGCTTGTACTTTCAGAGATACGGCTAATGCTATATCTTTTTCATAATTATCTTTTCCAACAGTTCCAGGATCATGACCTCCATGGCCAGCGTCTATTATCAGGGTAGTAATACCTTCATTATTGGGAGTTGGAAAAGGTGCGGGAATTAATGAAAGACAAATCCAACTGATTGCTATCATTCCCATGCTAATCCATCGATATGACTTATATTTGCGTTTCATAAAATTATTGATACAACCATAGATTACACTAATTACACTATAAGAAAACAAATTAGAAATTTATTTGAGAAATTTATTTTCCATAGCACTATTGGGAGTTATTGTTACTTGGTCAGGTCATCTCACTGCACAGGTTGACTCACTTACCCAGGAAACGTTACAGGATACCATCATTGTTGCAGATAGCCTTGCTATCGCTACTGATTCTATTGCGGGAGATAGTACACTTCAAGATACGGTAGTCTCCCGCGAACAGCAGATCGTAGATTCTCTGAAAGCAACGAGCGACCTGGTAGGTACTGTGGATTATAAAGCGGTTGACTCTATCATTTTTGATATTGATAGCAGCAAATTATTCTTATATGGAACTGCCTCTTTGAACTATGTGCAAATGCAACTCCAGGCCGAACAGGTAAATATCAACTGGCAAACACAAACACTTGAGGCTAATGGTATTGAAGATAGTACTGGCAAACGCATGGGAGAACCTGAATTTACACAATCAGGTCAGACGTATTCGGCACGAAAGATGATTTATAATTTTAAAACACAAAAAGGGAGGATCATAGGAGGTAGAACAGCTCAGGGTCAGGATTATCTGCTAAGTGATACCACTAAAAGGTTTCCGGATGGAAGCTACTTTGCCAAAGGGACCAAATTTACTACCTGTGATCTCGATGAACCTCACTATTACATAAATGCACCTAAAGTAAAGGTATTACCCAATAACACAATTGTAAGTGGTCCCCTTAATTTCGTCATAGCAGATTTTCCTTTACCTATTGGTCTACCTTTTGGCTTCATTCCTGACCTAAAAGAAGGTAGACGCAGTGGTATCATCATTCCCAAATATGGAGAAGCACAGGAGCGTGGGTTTTTCTTAAGAGATATGGGATATTATTGGGGGATAAGTGATAAAACGGATTTGCTATTCACAGGTGATTATTATACCAGAGGAGGATGGAGAGTAGAAACAAGAGCTAATTTTAAATCCAGGAACAAACTCAATGCAGGAGTGAGTATCTCCTATGGTGTAGTGCGATTTGGGGACAGAGATGATCCAGATTTCAGCAGGACTGCAGAGTGGAGGCTCAGAGGAAATGTCTCTGCTCCGATCAATCCCACCACCCGATTGTCAGGTAGTGCCAACATTTCAAGCTCCAGCAGATATTTTCGAAGAGTTAGTTTCGATGCCAATGATTTTTTTCAAAATGATTTGGCCTCATCTATCAACTTGAGCAAGACATTTAATAACCTTCCTTTCGTCATTAACCTGAATGCCAGCCACAGACAATCCTTGACAAACAATACCGTCTCAATGACTTTCCCTTCGATGACATTGAGTATGAACCGGCTTACGCCTTTTAAGAATCTTACAAACAACAGAAGCCTCGATTTCATTACCCGGTTGGGTATTGATTACAACTCTCAGTTGAGTAACCAATTGACCTCTGTACCAGATAGTAATTTCCTGGATGTCATCTTTTCTCCCAATGATTCTACATTGGTATATGAAATAGTAAACGGAGATTCTGTTTTGGTAAAAAAGCCCAATAGCTCATTCTTCCGCAATGGATGGAGGCATACTGCAACTGCATCCACAGGTGCCAAATTATTCAAATTTATTAATCTCTCTGCCAATTTCAGGATGACAGAGTATTGGTATACTGAATCTCAGGATTATTTTGCAGATCCGGAAACGCGACGAATCGACCAAACTGAGCTAACAGGATTCTCCAGGGCGAGAGATTTCAGTACCTCTTTCGGAGCAACCACAAATTTCTTCGGTATATATCAACTCACCCAAACAAAACGGCAAATTGCATTCAGGCAGCGATTTACTCCCAATATTTCCTACAGTTTCCGACCCGATTTTTCCGATCCCGATTTTGGATTTTGGGAAGAATTTGTTGGAGAACTGGATACTACTGGTCAATTTGTCTCCGATCCTAATGGAGATCTCATTCGCAGATTCAACCGCTTCCAGGGAGGTATTTTTGGATCACCCAATGGACCGGAAAGCCAATCTATAGGATTTAGCCTTACCAGTGTATTAGAAATGAAATATCGAACGAAGGAGAGTTTTGAACCTGACTTTGATGAGAAAAAAGACGAATTCGAAAGGGTTAATATTCTTGATAACTTAAGTATCAGCTCGGGATATAATGTGGCTATTGACAGCTTGAATCTTTCGGCGATCAGAATGAATGCAAGAACTACACTGTTCAATAAAAAGCTCAATGTGAATGCTTCAGCTACCCTAGACCCATACGAAAT
>CAZZEC010000009.1:0-14757 GCA_964652565.1 uncultured Bacteroidia bacterium | reverse complement strand
CTGAGAGACCTACACTGCTGGAATATGAGTTTTTCCTGGGCACCTTTTGGACCTTTACAAAGTTATGTACTGGTAATAAACGTGAAAAGCCCGACCCTTAAAGACCTGAGACTTCAAAAAAGAAACCAATTCCAGGATAGAAGATTCTAGTAACTAAATACTAACTAATTTTTGAAGAAAAGTCACAGTCGTACCGTAATCTTTTCTACACTTTTGTTCAATAAATTATCACGAATATTCAAAGTCGAAACCTAAGCGTCTTTTTGTACGTTTATATAATTGTAAATAAACTCTTTTATATAAGCGAAACAACTACCCAATCACGTATACTAACAATTCCGATAACGCTCCGCATGACGGGAAAGGTGTATGTAATTCATACAGCAACTCACATCATTTAACATAAAAGCGTATTATCATGAATATCCTAACTTCTCTTTTATTTGGGTTTCAGTCTTCTGGGCATGGGAATATAGACATTTCTTATGTCCAACCAGATAACGAACAAGTAGCTATGATTGGAAAAATTGGTCATACTATTACTCCACTGAAGCTATGTGGCTTTGTGGAAATCAATGGAAAGCGTTACGAAGCCATGAGTACCTCCATTTCAATGAAAAAAAATGTCCCAGTCAAAGTAGTTGGTCAAAGTTTTGGCCTATTAAAGGTTGAGCCTTTGACCGGCGAAGCCGGTCAGGCCTAAAGATGTTAACTTTAAATAAGAGTTACTCAAGTTTTAACACTGCATGAAATGCGCTCTGGGGAACTTCAACTGAACCCACTTGGCGCATGCGTTTTTTACCCTCTTTTTGCTTTTCTAGTAATTTACGCTTCCTCGTTATATCCCCTCCATAACACTTGGCAGTTACATCTTTTCTTATGGCTTTTACTGTCTCCCTTGCAATAACCTTAGAACCAATCGCAGCCTGTATAGCTACTTCGTATTGTTGGCGAGGGATGAGTTCCTTAAGTTTTTTGCATATAGCCTTACCAAAATCAAAGGCTTTATCCCGGTGGATCAAAGAACTCAGCGCATCTACCTGATCGCCATTTAACAGTATATCCAGTTTAACGAGATGTGATTTCCTAAATCCCAGAATTTCATAATCAAAGGATGCATACCCCTTGGAAATAGTCTTTAATTTATCAAAAAAGTCGAATACTACTTCAGCAAGTGGTATTTCAAAAGCCAATTCAACTCTCTCAGTAGTAAGGTACACCTGATTAATAAATATTCCCCGCTTCTCTATACAAAGCTCAATTACTCTACCGACAAAATCTGCTTTAGTGATAATTTGTGCTTTAATAAAAGGCTCTTGTAATTCTTTGATGGTTGTAGGAGCAGGTAAATCAGAAGGACTATTTATTTCAACTTCTTCCTCATTAGTTAAAACTGCTTTGAAACCAACATTGGGGACAGTAGTGATTACCGAAAGATCAAATTCTCTTTCCAGTCGTTCCTGCACGATTTCCATATGAAGCATACCCAGGAAACCGGCCCTAAACCCATATCCCAACGCCGCAGAAGTCTCAGGCTGGTATACTAAAGATGCATCATTAAGTTTGAGTTTATCTAATGAATCTCTTAGGTCCTCGAAGTCTTCAGAATCAACCGGATAAATTCCTGCAAAGACCATGGGTTTAACTTCCTGGAACCCACGCACAGCTTTTTCAGCTGGTCTTTGTATGTGAGTAATCGTATCACCTACCTTTACTTCTTGAAGGTCCTTAATTCCCGCAACCATGTATCCTACACTACCTGTACCTACAGATTCCACTGGAAATTGCGCCAGTCTTAATATACCCACTTCTGCCACATGATATTCCTCATCGCTTTGCATGAATTTGATGACATCGCCTTTACTTATTTGCCCATCAAATATCCTAAAATAAACAATAGTACCTCTGTATGCATTAAACACAGAATCAAATACCAATGCTTTGAGTGGTGCCTCAGGGTCTCCTACCGGAGCTGGTATCACGTCAATAATGCGCTCAATAATATCGGTTATTCCGATACCTTCCTTTGCACTGGCATAAATGATATCTTCACGATCGCATCCTAACAAATCAATAATTTCATCTCCTACCTCTTCAGGTCGAGCACTAGGTAGATCTATTTTATTTAAAACTGGGATTACTTCTAAATCGTATTCTAGGGCGAGGTATAAATTTGAGATGGTTTGAGCTTCAATCCCCTGAGCCGCATCAACAATGAGAAGCGCACCTTCACATGAGGCTATAGCCCTCGATACCTCATAGGAGAAATCCACGTGTCCAGGTGTATCAATAAGATTTAGGGTGTAGACTTCCCCATCTTTCTCATAGTTCATTTGAATGGCATGACTCTTAATCGTGATGCCCTTCTCTCTTTCCAGATCCATACTATCTAGGACCTGATCCATCATCTCACGCTCAGTCAGTGTTTTGGTCGACTCCAGCATTCTGTCTGCAAGCGTACTCTTTCCATGATCTATGTGAGCGATGATACAAAAATTCCTGATTTTATCCATGCTTTATAACATAACTACTTGAATATCAACCCCTCTCATTATGGAGTAAAATGTTGTTTATTCATATTTCTAAAACGCTAAGATAGGAGTAATGTTTCTGAAAAAAAATACAGTGCGTGAGATTCACATAGCGTTAACTACACTGATTAATCCTCTTTTCGCTCAATACCATACTTATCCATTTTGTTGTACAGATGACTTCGTTGAATCCCAATAGATTCTGCAGTTTTAGAAATGTTCCAGGTATGTTCTTCCAGTTTCTTGATCAGGAATTCCTTCTCTACATGGTCTTTAAAGTCTTGAAATTTCTCAAAGTCTCCATACATGGAACCTTCTCCCTGGGGCCTCTTGGGAGGAACTGCAAAGTCTGAGACATCCTGTTCCGAAATATCTCCATTACTCATGATCACCAGTCTCTCAATTACATTGCGCAATTCCCTGACATTCCCCGTCCAATCCAGTTTCTTCAACGCATCCATCGCCGCAGACTTAATCTTAATTTCTGGAATATTGTAGTCTTCCCTTATTTCATCAAGGAATGACTCCGCTAACAACGGAATATCCTCGCGTCTATCCTTTAAATCAGGAACATGGATCAAGATTACACTAATTCGATGATATAAATCCTCTCTAAAGTTTCCCTCACTGATCTCGAACAACAAATCTTTATTTGTAGCAGCAATGATTCTTACATCTACATTGATCTGTTTATCACTCCCTATTTTTGTAATTTTATTCTCTTGTAAGGCACGCAACACTTTAGCCTGAGCTGAAAGGCTCATATCACCTATCTCATCCAAAAACAGCGTTCCTCCATTAGCTTGTTCAAACTTACCGATTCTCTGTTTATGAGCACCCGTAAAAGAGCCTTTTTCATGTCCGAATAGTTCGCTCTCAATTAGCTCTGATGGGATGGCAGCACAGTTCACCTCAATTAATGGTCCATCATTGCGCTGACTCTTTTCATGGATCCACCGGGCCACCAATTCTTTTCCCGTTCCATTACTTCCTGTGATCAATACTCTGGCATCAGTGGGAGCCACGCGATTAATGGTCTCGTTGATCTTCTCCATTACAGCAGATGTACCTATGATCTCGCGGGTACGTGTAATCTTACGCTTGAGTTTCTTAGTCTCTACTACCAGGTCAGATTTATCCATCGCATTCCGGATGGATATCAACAAACGATTCAAATCTGGTGGTTTCTCAATAAAGTCAAACGCTCCTTTCTTAGTAGCTTCTACTGCTGTCTCAATAGTTCCATGACCCGATATCATAATAAATTGCGAGTCAGGACGGAGTACCAATCCGCGTTCAAGTACCTCCATTCCATCTACTTTGGGCATCTTAATATCACACAGCACAACATCGTATTCGTTCTTTTTGAGAAAATTTAACCCTTCTTCACCATTGGAAGCTGTATCAGAATCATAATTTTCATACTCTAGGATCTCTTGAAGGGTATCCCGGATGACTTCTTCGTCATCAATGATTAGTATTTTAGCCATTTACACTGTCTTGTTTTGTATACAATGTTAGGCATTCGGGATCAGAATTTCAACTGCTATGTAATATTTTTACGACAATTTATTTATGTCAAATATGTATATTTCCATATAAAGCTTCTATACATTGGAGAAATTCACTTATAATGAATACATTAACTCAAATAAAATATCTGTTACTCGAAATGAGAACGAAAGCAGATACATTAAAAATAGTAGGCTACATCAAAGGATATGTACCGAGGTTTGATATTAATCTCATTCCCAGTATTCTTTTTATTATTAATATTTGTCAATCCCTGGTGGAAAGTGACTCCCAATCCCAAGGTTCCTACACTGGTCTCCAAGTCTATACCCGGACCTACAATAAAACTCAATCCTAAATCCCTTAATCTCCCCCCACCTTTAATTGTTCCATTCTCAGCTACGGCCTCAAAGGGGTTAGATCCTGTAAACTCATTTCGATATCCAATATTTACATCGAATGAAAGCCCAAAAAATCCTTTAAAATAGATGCCATTGCTAATTTCATTGGACCTTAATAAAGCGGTAACAGGTATTTCTATACTGGTAACCCGTATACTTTGATCACTCACAGGCAGGGTATCCCTTCTAAATTCTTCTGTAAAACCTCTATTTACAATCGTAAAACCTGTATGTATACCGTAATTATCTGTGATTCTGTAATCTGCTACAATGCCATATAGCCATCCTACCCTGGCACCGGAATCTCTGTTGTCCAAATCATTACCATCTTCGTCTGTTTGTGATGCAAATCCAATAATAGGATTTAATTTGAAACCTAGTTTAAATTCCTGTGCTTGTAAATTCCCCACAAATAGTAGAAAACATAGCCCAGTGAATAATATTTTTTTCATATACGTTTATTTTTGCGTCCAATATAAGAAAAATCAACCAAGGTATGATTTTCGCACACTACGAAAAATTAAAGTTAATGGTATTATGATGAAATTTTCACTTTGGATGACTGCCACGCTATTAATGGTATGGGGATGTTCATCCCAACCAGAGGTAGATATCTCTAACATTGATTTTGAGCTAGACTTTAAACGTGCTGATCAACAAATGTATGCTTGTGCTCAGGCACTGCATGATCAACCACAAATGGACCCCTTCGAGGCGTATGAGACTTTCCTGAAGGAAGACCGGGACTTCTATTTAGCATTATTAGGGATTGAACATATCGATTTACAACAAACTGATGGGCAACTACTCGCCGATAGCCTTATTATTAATAATATCTGCCCCCTATTGGCCGATTCGAGTATGTATCAACTCCTCGACACCATACAGAGAGCCTTTCCAAGTACTTATGATCTTAAGTCACAAATAGCTGCTCCTATCAAAAGACTCATATACCATTTTACCCTTGACTCTTTGGAAATACCTTCATTCAGGACATATGCTAATGGATATATACCTGATGGTACTACTCAATCTGTGGATCAATTGCAGATCCTACCCGGATTTATTGGTATAGGCCTACATTACTTCCTTGGAGAAGGATTTCAATATTATCCCAGGGATGTTCCCCAGTATGTCAGAACACAATTTCAACCTGAATACATAGATGTTGTGTTGGTATCAGCCTTATCGGAAGGGATGGTATCACCTATAGTTGTCCAGAAACAGCCGACCTTGCTGGATAAGATTATACAAGCGGGGATCAAACAATACTTCATGGACCAATTGCTTCCCCAAACTCCAGATTCCCTAAAACTTTTTTATAGTCAATCACATATGGAATTTGCTGAAGAGTATGAAGCATTCCTTTACAAGGATGTCATCGATCACCTGTATGACATTGATTTTGTCGTACATCGTGATTATCTAGGCAATAAACCTTACTCTACACATATTTCTGAAGATGCACCTCCTCGAGTAGGTCAATTTATCGGATGGAAAATTGTACATGCTTACATGAAAAGAAATCCAGATATTACTTTACCACAGTTGTGCCGTATGAGAAACTATTCATTGATATTTAAAGAAGCAAAATACCGTCCCAATCTTTGATAGATTTATGTGATTATGGAATTTTCTTTTCCAAAGATTACTCCTATATTTGCAATCCATTTTTACCGGCAAAGAGGATATCATGGGAAAAAAATTCACTAAGAAGAAACTTAAATTAAGAGCTAAAGCTCAACGAAGAAGATTTTCGTTAAAAACTCGCCCTAAAACATATGGTGTGAAGACTACCCCTGAAAAGCTGAATGATCCAGTGATCAAGTCCCTGGAAAAAAAGGTAAAGGCTGTTTTGGAAAAAGAGCAACCCCAGGCCTAGTACTTAAGGACTTTATTATTTTCTTACATAATTTCCAGCAAAGCTTTATCAACTTTTAGGTAATTGCTGTTTCTCCTGGGGATTTGATCTATACTTCTTTCTTTCTGCTAATGCGCTTTCAATACCTTCGAGAGGAAGACATATGTCAATTACAGTTCCCTTCGGTACATTATCTTGAGCCTTGATAGTTCCCTTATGCTTTTCAATAATATTTTTACTGATTGATAAACCTAGTCCTGTCCCATCTCCTACGTCTTTAGTAGTAAAGAATGGGTCAAAAATCCGCGACTTAACTTCCTCTGGTATACCATCTCCTTCATCACTTATTTTGATCCGCACATGTGTAGGGCTTTGTGATACTTGCTGATGGGTGGGTAATGTCATTGCTTCGGTTGAGATTTTGATAGCCCCCCCCTCAGGCATGGCCTGGATAGCATTCGTTAAAATATTCATAAATACCTGATTGAGCTTACCCGGCAGACATAAAATCTCTGGAACATCATGATATTCTTTTACAATATTGATATCATCAATTTTATGTTTTAAGAGTGCAAGTGTGGAGTCAAGGCCAATACGTATGTCATATTTCTTGGGCATGTCTTCGTCTACACGTGCAAAATTTCTCAACCCTTTCACAATTTCTGCTGTGCGAGATGCACCTTCCTCCACGCCAGATATCAACTCATTAATTTCTTCTTTTATAAAGGGATAGTCGTAGGTATTCTTCAAATTGGCTATTAAATCCTTTGAATCAGTTGAATCCATAGATTCCACGATTAATTGTTCGTACTGCTCCAATAATTCCAGTACATCTGCGAAATCCCGCTTCAATGGAGAGATGTTCCCCGATATAAAGTTGACAGGATTATTAATCTCATGAGCGATACCAGCTGTTAATTGACCAAGTGAGGCCATCTTTTCCGATTCTACTAATTGTGCTTGAGTAGATTTAAGTTGTTCGTGAGCTTCATTTAGTTTTGTGTAAGCTTGTTTAAGCTTTTTATTTGCCCTACGCTGAAACATGAATAACAGATACAACAACAAGGCTATGGCTACAAAGCCTGCCCCACCTAATACGATATAGCTCAATTGTCGCTTTTTTTGTTGTATCAAATAATTCTTCTCCCTCAAGGCCAACTCTCCGTCTCTGTTTTCTATTTTTAAACTATCGATAACTCTCCGGGTCGAGTCTATCCGTTGAGAGGTACGAATAGAATCTTCCCATCTCCTTCTCAATTCAGCTTGCATTTGAGAAGTCTTTACCGCATACTCATTCAATGCATTTAGTGCTCCTTCGTAGTCGCCTTTCGCTTTTAACTCTTCGGACAAAAGTTTATATCCCTCATATTCTGGTTTACGCGATTTCACATTGGCTTCGACAAACTTTCTTCTTGATCTTCTCGTAGGTACCTCGTTAAATTCTGGGAGGGGTTCGGATTCTAAGTTTGAGGAAGTATTGGGTAACAAGGGATTGAATTGTCTTTCTTCCTCTTCTTCTATGTTCTCTAGTTCTACGATCTCTTCAAAAGGGATTTCCTCTGTAAAAACCTGTGCATCCTGAATATCTCCTTTTCTAAGCTTTAGTTTTGCAACTTTATTTTGATAATCGTTTATCCTCAATGTGTCATTGAGACGATCAGCTACTTCCAGGGCAAGTAAATAGTTATTAATGGCTTTATCAAATTCAAGCTTATTCTCAAATGTAATGGCTCTACTCTCATGGATATCCATTTGAACCTTACCAAGATCACCTGTGAAGGCTTGAAAATCCTCATTCCTAATGACATCTTCAACGGCGCGTTTTGCCTCCAAGAAAATTTTTCCCAACCCTTTCTTGCTGTTTGTCTCTTGTATTCTCAGACCATTTAATTCAACTCTCAACTGATCGGCATAATCCGTAAATTGATATTTTTCTGCAATCTTTAGCGCAGTTTGCATGTACTTAACTGCTTTGCCATATTCTTCCAATACCTCATATGCTTTTGATAAAATGTAATTACTTTGAATTTCACTGTACGATACATGGTCTCGGGATACTGTAGAGATCCTTCCTTCTATCATATATCCGTTACTTTTTATTTGATCGACTATGCGTAGTGCATTTTCCGCTTCATTTATAGCTCCATATGGATCAGAAGGAATCTTCTGACTTGCTGATATATTTGCGTCACTCGCTCGTTCTAGACGATTAGAAAAAGAGTCATTTTCCTGCTGGAACATGCTCCATCCAACCGCGTGTAAACCCAGTAAAGCTATAAAACAGCAAATGATATACTTCATTTAATTATCTATTTTGCGGAAAGTTTTCTTCATCTATTTGCAATAACATTTGTTTATGGTTTCATTCAGATTAATGGTCTCCATCTTTCATCCAAACAATATTAGGATAAAATTTCATTAACATGTTACAAACATAATAAGGTGTTATATTTTGTTAAAATAATTGAATATGAATGAGGGTATTTGTGGAGTATAATAAGAAAAATTTCACCTGAATTGATAATCAACGATAACCGGATAATGATCTGAGATTCGAGTCTTTAGCACTTTGTGCTGTAACACCTCAACAGTAGGAGAGCTAAATTGATAGTCAATTCTCATCCCGAATACATCATTCAAGGGATAAGTCATTCCATAACCACTACCTGATATCGTAAAACTATCTTGAAAATGTTTCCTAAACAATGTGGGTATACGGGTATAAGGTACAGAATTCAAATCTCCTGTGATAATCACATTTCCCTGATGTTGTAACGCGTGATGATATATTATATTTGCCATTCTTTCCTGCTCTGGTATTACCTGACTTGCCCTCTTCCAAATAGTCTTGAATAACGATTCATACTTATTTGTTTTCTCTTTTCTTCTCGTTCGGTGATAGGATGACCCTAAGCGATAGGATGCAAGGTGTACATTATAAATACCAATTCGCCGTTCAGGAGTTTCGATAATAGCCCACATACCGATGTTTGCGCCTCTCTCTGAAGTATACAGTTTTTCATATTCAATAATTGGATACTTAGAAAGCACAGCTCCCCCTACACTACCAGCGACTTTTATAAATGCTCTGTAAGGCAGTTGTAATTTATCCGATAAGACAGCTAGAAACTCAATATTCTCACTATCTGTTGTGTTATTAAATTCCTGAAAACAAATCAAATCTGGATTGACATCTCTGAATAAATGGGAAAGTGTATCAATATATTCTTCAGGCTGATAGTTGAAACTTCTTACATTATATGTCACCACCCTAAATTCAGATTCATCTGTACCATTTGGATATAATTTTACTCTAAATTCATACAAGCCAATCCATACACATAAACCTAAACTCATCAAAGCTGCAAGTTTCAGTTGCCAGTTTTTAAAGGGGATAACCAAAAGGCCTATAACATGTAAAGGAATAAGATAGGGTATAAAAATAGGCAATAACTGTAAATGAGGGAACCATTGGATAGGAATATAGGGAGCCAAAAAACCCATAAGTGTAAACATGCACACAGGGATATATAGCAGTGTTAATAGATTTAAGAAAATCCTATTTATCATCTTCTTTTTGACTGGATGCTTTGAATAGCAACTCTTTTTCTTCCCTGCTAAGGCTGTCGTATCCCTTCTCAGATATTTTATCCAATAAACTGTCGATTAATTCCTGGGGGATCTTTTTATCTTTTCCCTGATGTCGTTTTTTCCGTGATTCTTCAGAAGATGTTGTGAATTTCCCTCCATATTTAACTTTCATTCTCGTTGGATTTACGGAAGTACGAGTTGTTTTATCCTGATAATATGACCAAACGAGAACCGTAACATCGGTCCCTTTCTTGAGCAATTGTATATGAAGGAAACCCAGCAGGGCAGCAATGGCAACTGCAATGCCCATAGGTGTAAATGCTACGGCGGCTAATTCTAATAATACCAAAACTATGACTACCCACTTAATCTTTACCCTCCCCAACAAAAATAACTGTATAGGATAATCTGGCACAAGGGAAGCACAAGCAATCGCCATGAATACCATGATTGGTGAAATACCTGATATATCCATAGGCACCATGGCCTCACCAATTACAGGAATAATTGCACAAACTGTCAATGTAAAGAGTGCGATAGTTGGAACGGCTAAGAAAAGTATTCTTTTTGCAGAAACGTCTCCCAGCATTTGTTGATATATTCTGAGAAACAACCATATAAATGCACCATCAAATAATATTCTGAGCAATTGATTCCCCACATCACCCCAAAAGAATACATAGGTAACCAATGTCCAGGGTTTATATATAAAGTCTCTTACACTAGAAGACAAAACGAGGTAATCCATCACTTTTTCATACGCCTCAGGTGCATCGGAATATGCTGATACCGCTACCCAAATCAGTCCCTGTAAAATCAAACCACCCAGCATCAACAAGATTACCCACCCTGCTGTCTGATACAAATTGAGAAAGGATTTTAATTGTTTGTTGATTTCCATAGTCTGTAAAAGCCGTATTATTGTAAGAAGGGCAACCAACGCCGCAAATAAAAGAATGAGATGGCTGCCAGCATTCCCGCCAGGTGACCAAAATGAGAAATGTTTCCTCCAACCGGTTGACCCATAAATTGCCTTACTACCATTACAAGAGAAAATACCCCTACTCCGATAACCAACCATCTGGCTTCTATCGGCACTAAAAAGTACAAGTAGAACTTTTCACGAGGGAAAAATAACGCAAAAGCTACCATCACGCCATATATAGCACCTGATGCGCCTACAACCGGACCGCTAGAAGGATCTAATAGAGCAATAAGGATACCACCTACTACTCCGCAAAATAAATAAAACTTTAAAAATCTTTCACTTCCCAGTACCATTTCTACTCCGGGACCAATTAGGGCAAAAATAAACATATTGAAAAATATATGCATGATCCCGCCATGGTTGAAAAAATGTGTGACAATTTGTACAGGTTGAAATAACCCTGAAAACCTGGGATTGTGTTGGATGAATAAATCTGTCTTAAATAGTGCAAAGTATTGCCACAAACTATCACGAATCGGTCCCACCATCATCAATATGAATACAGCCACATTGACAAATAGGATATTCTTTACTACAGGTGTCAGTCGATTAAGCATAATGATATTTACGTTGTTGATCTGTATCCATATTGATTATATAACCCAACAGACCGATGACATTGTTTAAAAGTTTAAAAAATTTACACAAAATATGCCTCAAGTTCCACAGCAGATATCACTTTAAACGTAGGTTTTGCATTAGGTGCATGAGCAGGTATATCACATTGGAACAAATCCTCTGCCATTTGTTTCATTTCTACTTTAGTCAATGTATGATTAGTAGATACTGCACTCCTTTGTGCAATAGATTTAGCTATCTCCTGTTCAAGCTTCTCTTTGATACGCGTCATACCTATCTCTTTAATATCAGACAATATTTGTTCGAATATATCGCGTATCTTCCCCGTTGAGATCTCTGCGGGAGTTCCATATATTATTATACTCCCCTCACCAAACTCTTGAATCTCAAATCCCAATTGACTAAGTACTGTATTTGACGCTTTGATAATTTCAATATCAGTTTGAGATAATTCAAGTGTTTGGGGAAAAAGTAACTGCTGGCATGAAAGACTTTTTCCCTTCATCGCCCTTAGAAAACGCTCATATAAGATGCGCTGATGTGCCAATTGTTGATGAATAATGTATAGCTTATCACCGCGTTGAGCGAGAATATATGTTTCTTGAAATTGCGCTACAAATTGTATCTCTTCTTCCCAGGAACGCAGATAATCACCAACTAGCAACTTATCTTGCTGGGGTTCTTTGGTAGGCGATAAAGAGGTTGGAGACTTATCTGGTTGGTACAGATTATTCCAGTTTTGAGGCTTTAAATTGGCTTTCGAAGCCGAAAAAGTCTTAACAGTCAAGCCCTCTTCAGTATCGGGACTTTCTTGGTTTGGAATATTATAAATAGTCTTTTTCAAACTTGAATCCTGAAAATCAAATTCAGGCATATTGTGAATTTCTGCTAGTCCTCTGTTTACAATACTCTGAAGCAAAATATACAGCGTCTTTTCATCATCAAATTTCACCTCAGTCTTAGTCGGATGAATATTAATATCTACATGTTTGGGGTCTATCTCTAGAAAAATACAATAAAAGGGATAGTGCTTTTCAGGTATATAATCCTGATAAGCTGTAGTAATAGCATGGTGAAGATAATTGCTTTTAATGTATCGTTGATTTACGAAAAAGAATTGCTCTCCACGATTCTTTCGATAGACAGTCGTCTTCCCTATATACCCCAGGATTCTCACATAGCCAGTATGTTCTTCAACATAAAGTAGTTTATCATCGAAATCCCATCCAAAAATTGCCATAATCCGTTCCTTTAAGCTAGAAGGTGGGAGATCGTAGATATTAATATCGTTATGCTTGAAACTGAGATGAATACCTGTATTTGCCAACGCCACACGAATAAATTCATTTGTGATATGCCGGGTTTCTACAGGATTGGATTTAAGAAAATTTCTCCTGGCAGGAACATTAAAAAAAATATTTTTAATCTTGAATACACTACCTGGCGGTGTGACACAAGATTCCTGACGTTTAACTTCACTTCCCTCTATATCTAGTTCTGTACCTAATTCTTCTGAATGCAAACGCGTACGAAGCCTTATCTGACTGACCGCAGCAATGGCTGCCAGAGCTTCTCCACGAAAACCCATTGTCTTTATCCTAAACAGATCATCTGGTTGTTGTATCTTTGAAGTAGCATGTCTTTCAAAAGCCATTCGTGCATCTTTGGCAGACATGCCCCTTCCATTATCCGTTACCTGAATCAATGCTTTTCCAGCATCTCTTATTGTCAGATCTATACGCTTAGCCCCGGCGTCTACTGCATTTTCCAGCAACTCCTTAACAATCGAGGCAGGACGTTGAACAACCTCCCCCGCTGCTATCTGATTAGCTATTGCATCAGGCAATAGTTGTATTATACTCTCCATGCTCAACCCAAATATTTAACTCCTATTCTATATTACGTATTATTTTCACCTGGGATCACAAAATTTATAGCAATTTACAGATAATTATTTCAAATGACTTCTTCGACTTTCACATTTTTCCCATTATAGTCCCAACTTACTTTAATACGACGTTTTGCAGAGGATTTAATATGATCCAATCTTAAAACTAGTATTCTTCCCTCCTGTATCCAATCCATATTTGAAATATAAAAATTATCAAATTTCTTATTGCCAACCTTACAGAATGCTTCCTGAGCTTTGATCTGATACATCCCAATCATTTCTTCAACTGTATCATCCTGAATTTTGTATATAATGATCGATTCATCCAAACAATTCTGACAAGAGCCCCACCTGTACGGATTCAACATAGAACGCTCTATCATAATCAGGCCCAAATCACCATTGGGGAGTCTAAAAAGACTACTCTGCTCATCCTTGAGTAACTTTTCTTCCGAAAGGCTCTTATCTCCTGTAATAACTGAACCTTTGACAGAAAAAATCTCTCTTCTCGTGGGTATTACATTCACAAAATTCTTTTCTACAAATAACCTACTAACGATCTCTCCTCCAATACTTTCTTCTGAAAAATCTAATGTCAATTTATCGAATAATACTTCTGTCAAATACTTACTTACTTTTTGATCGGAATATATCAAAGCATCTGTATCTATTTGACTGATAACCCATCCCTGTTCAGTGTATATACTGATTGGAAAAAAATTACTTTCCTGGAAGATTCTTCCAGGTATATTTGTATAATTGGTAAAAAGGGAGGTACTAAGAGGGACTTCGGTAAAAGTTGAAAGTTGTACATCGTACATGCTTTTGGATGTACTCATCTGTATAGGTCGGGAAGAGATACTATCCACATCAAATATATCAACCCTAAATGATAATCGATCCATGGAAGGAAGCTGTATAAAGCCTAATGCCCTTGGATACAACTGTATATTGAGGATATATCCTTTATCCCATATATCGACAGTGTATTCCATACCTTCTTCAATAGCGCCTAACTTTATCTCCAACGTTTCCTCCCAGTATCTGTGTCGATCTCGGTTCAAAAGTATCGGGTCGCTTTTATCTAAGGGCAATGCATAATTTACCAATCCAAAATCAATATTTCCTTTCTTTAATGAGCGTGCAGGCGGGACTTCCAGTTTGATTCTTTTGGAATATTCTCTGCGAGGATAATCAAAACGGTATTTAAAGCGATCGAGTTCCAATTGCTGAGAATACTCAGGATAAATACTAAAAAATCGATAGCCTTGTCGTCTATTTTCGTTTTTTGAGTAAATATATGCTGGATGAATCGAAAATGGGAAATCTTCAGGAAACGCGTCTCCCGGTAATGAAAAACTTACTTCTACTAAATCTGATAGCTTGATATCATCTGAAATAAC
>CAZZEC010000008.1:0-66508 GCA_964652565.1 uncultured Bacteroidia bacterium | reverse complement strand
ATGGTACGCCCCGCTCTATCAGTACCCGTTACTTCAATCCAATACATACCTTTGGGTATCGAATGAAGATTTAAATCGGCTTCTCGCACATATGACACGCCAAATTGCTGGGTCGTGACTACACGTGCCTGCATATCATACAGCGTAAGCGAGACATCTTTTAGCTTGGGCGCCCAGCGGACATGTATCCGCTCATCAATCGAAGGCTGAGGAAAGACAACAAAATCAAAATGCTCTACTGATAAAGGCTGCTGTATGAGAGTAACAGGGCTGGAAATGTGTATCTCAGGACGGATCATGGGTGTTCCCCCAATATTTGATAAAGTCCAAACCCCCAAAGAGTCCCAATACGTAAAAAATTTAGGTACCGTTAAATCATATCCTACTCCAATGGGTAATCCATCTGTCTGCTGTATGCCTACCCAGAAGGTGTCAGGTAATAAAACGGGTTGATCCAACACAAATCGATGAAAGTGATTCAGGCTATCTCCATAGATGACTCTTGTAGTACCAATCTGATTGACGATGAAAGAATCGGGATCGGGAGCTTTCCATACCATCAAACGGAACCCTTTTCCATCCATATAATTGATGACATTCCCCACCTGGCTGGGATTAAACAATGGAACAAAGCTCATCCATACAGCTCGCAACTCATAGGTATCAGAAGCTGGAAGCGTATATCTCACTCCAAAACCCTTGGGTTGAGTGATTCCATAGCTTGCATCGGCTTCTCCATCATCATATGCCAACACAGAATCCAGTGGAAAAGACCTGATAAATGAATTATTAGATATAATCTCATCCTGTTCAAGTATATCGGCCTTCAAAATGAGCTTGCCATTAGGTGTATCCAGCTTCCTGAGACCATCATTCAATCTGACACTCAGGTTCCCTGTAGACAATGGGTCTAATTGGACTGAGTTTTCGAATTCGATACTTCTTCCAGGAAATTCCTCCAAATTTCCGTCAACTGTAAAACTGCGCTGGGTAACATCTAGGTTGCCTACATTTAGAATGATCAACGGATCTTCGATATCATCAGGAGGATATATAACTGCTGGATATGCAGTATAAGGTTCGAAAAAATCTAGCTTTGCATCGACAATTGAAATATCGTTGTAGGTGCTATCTGTTAGGGTGCGATTGGCCCCTAAATATACATAGTCTAAATGCCATAGATCCAACTGCCCATTTCTTGAGCCAAAACTCTGAAATACGATCTGAAACTGTGAATGAAAATACATGGGATCATCAAGAGGGATAAGATACTGCTGAAAAGGGCTCAAATCTCTACCAGCTATAGACAATACATCCTGCAAACTATCGATCGCCTGTCCCATCAGTGTAAACGATACCTTAAATGAGTCTTCTACTTCTGGTGCATTCCCAATACCTTGTGGTTGCAGAAAAAAACTCAGTACAATATTATCTTCTGGACCAAAAGCGGCCAGGTCTATAAAATGAGACCGAAGTTCATCAGTTATCCCTTGCTCCAGGATTTGGGTACTGTAGGGCAATCCGAGTGCATTCAGTCCATCAAAGGTAAGCACCCCGTAAGAAGGAGGTTGTAAAGCTATATGTTCGCTTTTCAAGGGAAAAGCTAGGCTTCCTGAAGTCAACCACCACTTGTTGCTATCAGGACGAGTACCTATCTGTGAGAAATCATCAAAAAAAGGAGCTTCTAGAGAAAAAACCAATGTATCGGGATCCTCAGCCGCTGTTGCAAACTCATAACTCCTGATAGCACGCGCTACCTGTATTTTTCTTTGGACATACTGTACGTTTTCACTTGTCGACACCTGCTCAATAATAGATTGCGCAAGGATATTGTCAGGTAATAGTAGTACTGTATAAATTAAACATACTATCCTCCCTGCAAAATTCACTTTCATATTGTTTTTTTATCACAAAACGGCTGTCTAAGTTATAAAAATCTAAACATATTCATTCAGGATACCCCTAAATTCCAAAATAGCCATCCGAGAAATACAAAACGCAGAAAACGAGTGGAGGAATATATGAGATACTTGTTAAATGGAAACCTGAAGGTAGCGCTTAAAAAACTGATCATAGCATAAGGTAATGGAGTGAGCGCAGATACAACAATAACGACTGCACCAAATTTGCGATATAGCTGAGCGTATCGCTGAAAGTTTTCTCTTTGAGTCAATCGTTGGATCCAGCGTGTCCGATGAAACTGTTTTCCTACCCAATATGCGATGACTCCACCACTCCATGATATTAATGCCAACAAAATCATATATAAGATGAAAGTAGAAAACGATTTATTCGCTGCCCAGATAATGAATAGCTCTGGTGGAATAATTCCTATAAACGTTTCAGATAGAAAAAAAACGCCAAACATCAACGGTGCACGGTCCGTAAAGGGTGAAATGATCTCATTCCATTCCTGTGGCAATAATTGGACAGCTAATAAGTAACCTCCAAGTATTGCTCCCAGCCAAATTACTCCTTTTAACGCATTGGAAAAAATGAATTTGCGTTTCTCTTCCTCTTCCTGTGTAGAATGTTGTTTATCAATAAAACCCATAAATTAGTGATGTATGAATTGGCTGTGCATTTTCCATTTATCTTTCCTCCACATTGACTTATCTTGCAAGAGAATAATTACAAGGTATGGATAAAACTGTAACCGTCGTCATTTTAAACTGGAACGGAATAAAATGGTTGAAAAAATTTCTTCCTTTTGTTGTGAAAAGTACCTTTCCATCCTTTGCCGTCCTGTTGGTCGACAATGGATCTGAAGATGAAAGCCTAGATTTCGTTCGCGATCATTTTCCCGATATAGATATCCTCGAACTAGATCAGAATTACGGGTTTGCAGAAGGAAATAACAAAGCCATTCCTCATATTCATACGCCATATATTGCACTGCTCAATAGCGATGTAGAAGTTACACCTGGATGGATCGAGCCATTGGTAGATGAACTGGACAGTCATACAGAAATTGCTGCCGTTCAACCCAAGATACGAGCCTGGCACCAAAAGGATCAATTTGAATATGCTGGTGCTGCCGGCGGATTTATAGATTGGTTGGGGTATCCCTTTTGCAGGGGAAGAATGTTTGATGAAGTTGAAGTCGACCACGGACAATATGATGATCGCTTAAAGATATTTTGGGCTACCGGCGCCTGTTGTTTGATCCGTACAGAAGTTATCTCAAAAGTTGGTGGCTTGTTTGATCCTGACTTTTTTGCACATATGGAAGAGATCGATTTTTGCTGGAGATTACACAATTTTGGCTATGAGGTATCTTACAGACCCGATAGCATGGTATATCATGTGGGAGGGGGAACCTTGCCTCAGGGAAATCCCAGAAAAACCTATCTCAATGTAAGAAACAACCTCATCATGTTGCACAAAAACCTTCCATCAAAAGCACAATTACGTACAATTATATTTAGGATGTTAATGGACTATATCTGGGGGATCAAAAGCATTTTTTCAGGAGACATGGCCACCCTACGCGCTATTTTTCGCGGACACAAAGATTATGTAAGAAACCTTCGTAAATGGACACAGAAGAAGAAGACAGTTTATCAATTGAATATTCCAAATCATTATCCCACTTCCGGATTCTACAAGGGGAGTATAGTTTGGCAATTTTTTATCAGAGGAAAAAAGAATTGGTCTGAGCTAATGCGGAATTTTCATTAACTTTCTATTTAACATCTGTATATGCGTAATGCTGTTATTCATGCTACTGGTGCCTACTTCCCTAAGAGATTGCTTCCCAACAGTTATTTCAATGCATTATTGGGCGAGGATGTAGATACCTGGTTAAGACAAAACCTGAATATCTATCAAAGATATTGGTGTAGAGAAGATGAATCCACTGTTGACCTATGCGTACATGCCGCAAGAATAGCCATGAAAAGGGCAGGTATCACAGGAAACCAAATCAACCTCATTATTGTGGCCACCGATACGCCTGAATATCTTACACCATCTACTGCCTCAATTGTGCAGTTTCATCTGGAGGCTGGTTCCGCAGGAACCTTTGATCTCAACTCTGCCTGTGCAGGTTTTATTACTGCGTTGGATGTTGCTGCGAGATATGTGAGAGATGAAAAAACCTGTAACTATGCACTGGTAATTGGTGCTTATGCGATGAGTAAATACCTCAACAAGGAGGATAAAAAGACCGTTTCACTATTTTCTGATGGTGCTGGAGCCGTAATATTAAAAGCAGAAGACTGCGAAGACAGAGGGTATTTGTGTAGTGAACTGATGACACTTGGACAGTATTATGACGGAATGGGAATTTATGGTGGGGGAACTAAACATCCATCTACTCATGATCTTATTGACAATAAGGAGCATCTGCTTAAGATCGTATACCGGTTTCCGCCAGAGCTCAATCCCCAAATGTGGACAAGGATGGCAAAGAATCTTTGTAAACGACTGAGAGTATCCGCGGAAGAAGTAGATCACTATTTTCTCACACAAATCAACATCAGGAGTATCAGGATGACCTTAGATAATCTTGGTGTTCCATATGATAAGGGACATTATATCATGGAAAAATGTGCGTATCCTGGCTCTGCAGCCATACCCATAGCACTGGATGATGCCTTTCAGGAGGGCAAAATCCAGCACAATGATCTGATATACTTTATCGGTACGGGTAGCGGGTTGGCTTTTGCCAGTGTAGCCTTTCGCTATTAATCAGGATTTTTCTTAGCAATAGCTCCTACAATAAGTCCAAGTATAGCACTGAAAAAGGCACCTCCAAACAGGCCTGACAAAACAGTAAAAATAGGTTTAGTCATCATGCCCATCATATTTTCTGTAGCTTCTAATTGCTCATCCGATACATTGGGATCATTAGCTAGTTTTTCCAACTGTGCATCCATAATATTTTGCATGATGTTAGGATCAACAAAAGAAATATAAATATAGTTGACAATACTACTGATCAAAATCCCGATCAAACCCACCAAAAAGGCAATGAGAAAGGCTTTTCCAAATGCTAAGACTCCTCCATTTTCTTCTTTAAACTCTTTACAAGCCAGAAACATAAAGGCAATGGTAAAAATCAGACTTGCATATCCTACCCACTGATTGGTAAGGTACAGTTCTGTTAAATATATAACGACGGTGATGACAGCTGATACAAGTCCTAGTATGAGGCCCCATTTCGTTACATAAGGACGAATAGAAGTATTTTCCATAAGAATGTGTTTAGGGTAAATGTTTAGGTTAAAAATAAGGAAAAAATTATGAAATAATGAAGGAGTTTGTAGAATAGAGGGTTTCTAGACCACAGAAGATGGGCGACAGCTCCTCATGCCTCAATAGCACCATGCCACAATTCAACAACATATCCATTTAACAATATTTCAATCCAACAATCTCACAATCTCCCTGATCAGTTCAGGTCCCTTATACACAAATCCTGTATATACTTGTAAAAGATCGGCCCCAAGATCCATTCTTGCTAATGCTTCCTTGCCATTGTGAATCCCTCCTACATTTACAATAGTAAGAGAGTTTGGTGCATGCATTCGGAGGTACTTTAATACTTCTCTTGATCTATCAGCTATAGGTTTTCCACTTAGTCCCCCTGCGCCCATCTCCTCTACAATGGAATTAGCTGTTGTTAATCCAGTACGTGAGATAGTAGTATTAGTGGCTATAATACCAGAAAGTTGCACTTTGTCGGCTACTTCCAGGATATCATCCAATTGGGATTCCGTAAGGTCTGGAGCAATTTTCAGTAGCAATGGATGAGGGGTTGTTGTCTTTTGATTGAGATCCTGAAGTCGAAGTAACAGATTGGTGAGCGGACCTTTTTCCTGTAGTTCTCTAAGTCCAGGAGTATTGGGTGAACTCACGTTTACTACAAAATAGTCGACCCAATCCCTCAGTTTCCTATAGCATATCAAGTAGTCTTCTACCGCTTTTTCATTGGGTGTATCTTTATTTTTCCCAATGTTTGCCCCAACGATGATATTGGGTTTATCTTTCTGTTTCAATTGTTGTTGCAATGCATCTACCCCAAGATTGTTGAAACCCATACGGTTGATGATCGCATCATCCTGAGGAAGTCGGAACAGTCGTTTCTTAGGATTTCCCATTTGAGGCCGGGGTGTCACAGTACCTAGTTCGACAAACCCAAATCCCATATAAGCCCAATCCCTTCCTATGATTCCATCTTTATCCAACCCTGCAGCTAGCCCTATAGGATTTTTGAATGTTAATCCCCAATGACTTTGGACGAGTTTGGGGGAATCAACTTGATACTGATTTTTTAACCAGGATCGTACCCCAGGTATACCCAGGAGCGTTTTAAAGCTTTTGAGCGTAAGATTATGAGCCCTTTCTGCGTCCATGTTAAATAACAATGGACGAATCATTGTTTCATACCACATGTTTCAAATGTAAGCGGAAAATTGGGGATTCTCACTACACATATCCGATAGGCATATTTTAATGAAAATCAAAAGGAGCCAAATCGTGGATAGACTTGACTCCTTTAACTAATTTAATATATAAGAAATTCCTAATTATTCACTCGCTGCCTCTAATGTTACTGTACGCTCTACAGTATTAAAAGGACCAGGGATCACATTTCCCTGTGCGTCAACTAGCTCCAGGCTAATTGTTACTTCTCCAGGTTCTAACCCTTCTATTACATATGGACGCCATTCTGAGAAAACGAATTCTGTACCATTAACGGTAGCGCGAACTTTATTTCCATCCTCAGATAGTGTTACATTTAACAAATAAAAATCCAACATCAATCGCTGAATGTCATCTCCAGAATAGGTGCCCTTAGGTCTACTGTAGAACATATGAGGTGCCTCAAGGTCCACTTCTTCAGCAGCTTCATCTCCGACGTTTACTACGGTTATTTCAAACGCTTCAGGAGATTTTACGCTTTCGTGGTAGGATCTGGAGAGAAATGCAAGGATGACATGTTGACCAGGAGTCAATTCATGATCAAATTCTGACTCGTAATAAGCAGAGTAAGGACCATTGTCAACGATGAAGTGAATATGTTGTCCATTGCCTGAATTAGCCAACCCGTTGGGAGAAGCAGGCTCAGTCTGAACACCCAGTTCATAATTTGTTACATCGAAGTCAAAGCTATACATTCCATTTTCACCCTCAGTAGCTTCTACCAGGGTAAGTCCTGCATCTGAGTATGCCGGAGAGCCTTCGAGGTAAGACACCGTAAGTCCATCCTTGGACATGGGATAGGAATATGATTCCTCCATCATTTCTTCGACTGCTTCATCTGTACCCGCCTCATCTTCGTTTTGCTGAGGGGTATTACAACTAAAGAATCCAAATACGACCGATAATACTATAATGCTTTCTGTAAATTTTTTCATACTAAATTGAATTGATTTGACAAAAGTCTATACAAATTTAACAAATATTTTGTACGAGAGTTTGAATAATATGAAAAGAAAATGCGGACAGTACGAATACTGTCCGCAAATGTTAATATTTTATATACTTTTAAAGGTAATGATGATTCCTTAAGAATCAATTAACATTAACTTTTTTTCCATTTAATATTACATCCTGCCGGGTCTGTTGAAGGTATTTTGGGTTTATTTCCAGCAAGTACGGCTTCGATAGCATCCTTTAGGTAGTGATTTTCAACCAGAGAAGCGTCTAAAGGGTTATCATCTATTTGGCCTTGATATACTATTTGAAATTTGCCACCGCTAAGTGGTACCAAGACAAATGCCTCCGGGTTTCTTGATGCATCAAATTTATCAGCCACTTGTTGGGATTCATCTTTGAGATAGGGGAAGCGATAAGGAGCTTGCACCCTCATTCTTTTGGGAGCATCGCCCATGTTCAAAGTTGAATCATTACTATTGATGGCGAGAAATGCAACCGGTTGATCTTGATAAACCTCATATAACTGATTAATACGCTCTTGATACTTTAAGGAAAAGGCACAATCAGAACTCGTAAAGATCACTACGATAGCTTTTTGATCTTTCAATCCAGCAAGGTTTACATCTTTCCCAGAACGGGTATCGTGCAATGTAAATCCCTCTAGGATTACAGGGTCCTGAGCGGATAAGGATATTGGCCCTAAAGCCAAACAAACCATCCCAATAAATGCCATCATCTTTCCTGTTCTTATCATAATCAATGTATTAAGTGAAAAATTATGCCATAAGCATGTCAAAAAAGAACGGTTGAATTGATATGTTGGAAATTTAATAGGCGTTAGATAATTATTACAAAATTCGGATCAAAATATTGTTGAAAATTATGAGATCCTGCTATTGAAACATTTAGACGCAAATATACCTAAAAGGTTTAAAGGTGTAAGAATCTTTATTTCAAGTTTATAAACAATGAGCAATATCTGTTCCTATATAGAGACCAGTTACTACACATTGATCTTACTTATTACATGCTCTGGTTGAAGTGCGGGCGTTTCTTTTATGTCAAAACCATAAGTTAGTACAAAGTCAGGGAACAACTCATAGTAAGTTTTATATTCTCTACAAAAATCGGGCTTTTTCACCATGCAAGTTATAGAGCCTTTCATTCCTGACTCAAGTTCATCTACGGATACCCATATCTCGTCCTTAAAAGAGAGACCTTTATGGCTGTAAAGTTTATAGATTGTTTCCTTGGTACTCCATATGATCAGAAATAGTTCATTAGATGCATTCGATTCATAGAAATCTAATTCGGGTTCATTCATGAACAAATGGCGGGTATTTAGATTCCTTCTTCTCATCATGTATTCCAGGTCGACACCGACCTCCCAGGTGGGTGAAGCGATAGCAGCTGCATACTTTTGAGAGTGTGTATAGCAAATGAAATGAGAATTATTAGATAGATATGGTTTTCCATTGTTTGCACTCAAAGATTCAATACGATCTGTATGTGAGATTTTGAGAATTTCTTTCATACACAACCTGGAGGAAAGCCATTCCAGTCTTTTTTGTGGATGCTTTATATTGGCAAGTTGCTGCCACTCGTGTTCATATAGCTTAAGACGAGTATGGAAAAACATTTCGTCTTCTTCTAATCTCCATATACCGAGTGACACGTCAAGAGACTTTGTATCGTATTTCAGAAAAGGCATAATCTTACCCCATCAATCACATTATTATTAATAAATTTAATCAATAATATCTTACCAAGCAATTCTTAAAGAACCAACTTAATAAAAGGTAATAAATAATGGAGTAATATTTTATAAACCACTGACAATCAAAGGAAATTATAAAAATCCTATTTATTCGTCTAAGTAAAATGTATCAGTAGATTGGGTTCCCATATACTCTCTTGCCTCTTGCATGCTTGCGCGTATCCCATCAATATATGGGACTATCCAAGGCTCATCCATACCCATCTGCATGAGTTTACCGCGAAACTTTTCAGCCTCATCATAGGAACGGAAAGCGCCAAGAATATACTTATACATCCCATCTGAGCGCTCGATAGAAAATTTTTCTTCATCAAGATTCGCGTAATCTGTATCATTTTCTAACACATATGCACCAATTTGGACCCGGTACACTAATCCTTCTTTAATCCCTTTCTCATTCACAGTCTTGAGGGTCTGATAAGATTCTTTCATCTGATCGTATTCCTTCTTCATGTTTTGATATTCTCCTTCCTGCTTTGCGAGTACCCACATCAAGCTGTCTACCAAGGGAGAACCTCCAGTACCACCAGACAATTCCAAGGATTTATTTTTCTTTTTCAGGTCTTCAATCTGATTGTGTAAGTTTTCAAATTCAGATTTTAGCGCCTCTGGACGCTTGACGTACATTTTAGCTTTTTTCTTCCAGTATTTAATCTGCTTGCTCGATAAGTCTTCCTGCCCGTAGCCTTTTTGGGCAATCAGTAATCCGGCAAGTACAGTGATGGAAATAATAAATATCTTTCTCATATCCAATAACATTAGTTTAGCCTCTACATATAAGAATATTCAGTAGTTTATATATTCATAACGGTTAAGCTAGACGAATATTCGTTTGTCGTAATAAAAAAACGGCTAAAATCTTTCATCCAAATAATCCCTAAAAATGTTTCAAAAATAATTACCTCAATTTTCGTGCCTCGATTTATTTTTCATTTTTGTAAAAAGAGGTATAAGACAGTATTTTTATCCTCGATTCACTAAATATTATTTTAATTAACAAATATAATCAATATGTCAAAAGTTACTGTCGTAGGTGCGGGTAATGTAGGTGCAACCTGCGCCGAATGTGTCGCCCGAGCAGAAGTTGCAACCGAAGTTGTACTTCTAGATATAAAGGAAAACTATGCAGAAGGTAAAGCACTTGATCAGTGGGAAACCTCTCCAATCAACTATTTTGATACCCGTATCACTGGCAGCACCAATGATTACTCCAAAACAGCAGGCTCTGATGTGGTAGTTATTACTTCTGGTATCCCAAGAAAGCCAGGTATGAGCCGCGATGACCTTATCGCTACCAACGCGAAGATCGTCAAATCTGTAACAGAACAGGTAATTGCTTATTCGCCAGATACCATCATCATCGTAGTGTCCAATCCATTAGACGTTATGACCTATCAGGCATACCTTTCCTCTCAAAAGCCTGCACAGAAGGTAATTGGAATGGCTGGAATATTGGATACTGCTCGCTACAGATCCTTCCTCGCGTTGGAACTCGATGTATCTCCCAAGGACATACAAGCAATACTTATGGGTGGACACGGGGATACAATGGTACCGTTGCCAAGATATACAACAGTTTCTGGAATTCCTGTAACAGAAATGCTGGATATGGATACCATTAATCGCATCATCGAACGCACCAAAAAAGGAGGTGGAGAAATCGTTAATTTGCTGGGTACATCTGGTTGGTATGCACCTGGAGCTGCTGCTGCCCAAATGGTAGAAGCAATTATGAAAGATTCTAAGAGAATCTTCCCCTGCTGTACACTTCTCAATGGTCAATATGGAATTAATGATCTTTATATTGGAGCTCCTGTAAAACTAGGTAGAGCAGGTGTTGAAGAAGTGATCGAACTTCAGCTCAATGATGATGAAAAGGCATTGCTTAGTCAGTCGGCAGATGCCGTACGCAGCGTAGTGGGTGTGCTACAAGGTATGAATATCTAAAAAGATTATATCATACGCGAAATCTATTGTATTGATTAGTGGCATTTATTTGTATAAATGCCACTTTTCTTATGTCGTAGATAAATGTGTAGTTGCTGCTTTCCTACCACTTAACTTCAACATAGAGGTGTGCTCTATCTGAGAGAGTTTGATAAAAATACTGGAAATGGTAAAAAACACAATGGATGCAGGAAAGGTTTGCATAAGGTACCCTGAGTATTGAGCAATTATCCATACATATACCAGTAATAAAAATCCGAGATATAAATTGCGAACCCTTAAATCCCTACTCCGAAAATACCCCCGTATCCCTGTCCAGAAAACAGCTATACTCAAGGACATAAAAAATAAGAAGCCCACCCATCCCTGCTCTATGGCCATGAGTAAATAACCACCTTTAATTGGAAAAGTATAGGTGGACTCGTCCACCTCATTCAAAATTTCTAACGAATAATTTTTCACAGTCCCCAATCCGCTTCCTATAGGATGGCTAAAGATGTATTCTCTTAATAATGTATCTTTATCGCTCAAAGAGCCATATGGATTGGATTGTACCTGATGTATGACGGAACTCACTTTATAAGTAAAATTATTATTCCCAGCTAAACTAAAATACAAGCTCCCCAACAGCAAAATTCCTCCAACAAGCAAAACTACATTTTTCTTCAAACTCAAAAATGCGTATAATAATAATCCCACCAATAATATGGCATATGCCGTCAATGTACCCGATAACATCATTGCAATGAGAAGTAGAAACGCAAAAATACCATAGGTAATACGCAAACTGCTGCTCCATGGCCCCAGGATCTTAACCGTAGTTAATAAAAATACTCCCGCCAGGACTATCCCAAATACGAATGGAGTCTTCATAAATGAATTAATCCTGAATCTACCATCTGCAAAAAATTGCTGGTAAACTTCTGGATTAGTATACACCCTATGCTCACTTAGCGTCACCTCTCCCACGATTTCCTGATAGAATCCAACCAAGCTGGCTACTACAGAAAACAGTATTAATATCTGACTGTAGGATAAAATGCGCTTGAGATCATCAAGTGCGTATAATCCTATCCAAAACAACAACACTGGAAAAATTATTTGCTTTCCTTGAGACCAACTAGCTATAAAGGATTCACCGACATTCTCTTGCCCCCAAGCAACGGAACTGAGAACTATTATGATATTATATCCAAACCAAACGAGCACTAATAAATTCAAGGGATGTGTCCATTGAATACTTTTTTTCTCATTGAGAATCCTGTAGGCCACTATGATAAATAGCAAGCCAATCAGTCCATACATTAAGTTATAGATATTTTGTCCCAGGATAGTTTGACTCAATCCCGGTGCACAAAAGGCTAAGAAAGTGACTATCGACAGCCCCCAATCAATTCTAATTAAACTGATTACCAATAGAGGTAAACCTAGAGCTACAGTTATCATCCACGAACTTTCTCTAGTAACTAAATATATTGCCAATAGAGAAGTCATTAGTCCAATTAGCGGAAATAATATCACTACCCAACCTTTACCTAATAAATCACCCTTTCCTTGTTTCCATAGGAAATTCCCGGATCGAGCATTTTCATTTGATTCTAATTTGTATCCAGATTTTAACATCAAAAAAATAATACTTTGATAAATAATGCCGCACAGGTCATTAATATTATTATCAATGCAAATGCCATGTGTATAAATTCCGCTCTTTTCATGAAAAGAAAAAGATTATTTTCATAAAAATAATAAAATACATTAATACACTACACGAAATAGAAAAATTTCCGACATGTCAAATCGACAGGCATAACCTTTGACAAGAAAAAAACCTCTCAAAAACAGTTTAAAATTATAAACTGTGGAGCAATGATTAATTTTAGACGGAATCAATGGTTAAGATCTCTGGATAGAAAACTTATTATCTATGATGATTGGTAAATAATGATAGGAGTGTATGTCCATAAATATGGATACATTCACATACAATAATATTTCAAATAATAAAACTATTTAGCCCACATTCAATATCCCACCGTTAGATGGACGTCTAATATACTGTAAAACGATTTGATATAATACATCTAAATTCAATGGTTTAGCTATGTATTTCTCAGCTCCTAACACCAAGGCCTGATGTTCCAATTCGCGATCATATGACGTTCCCATAGCCAGTATCGGTGTAGACTGCAATGTACTACTCGTTCTTTTCATTCTCAGTAGCTCCCAACCATTAAGATACGGCATCTCCAAATCAGTTATGATTATTCCTGGCCTGTTTCCAGCCGCCAACCATGCTATCCCTGACAATCCATCTGAAAAAGAGATAACATGGAAAAATTCTTTTAAATTGCGCTCTATGTTTGACCTAATCCCCGGATCATCATCAAGCAAAAGTACATCAACGGTGCAATTGTACATTACAATAATTATACATTATATTTTTTGTAATTTACAATTTAAGTAATTATTGCATGGATTGTCAGGGAGAAGGAGAATGAATTATTCTGTGAACGGTTAATATATATATCAGAACGGCAAGCAATGAACTTATTCGAACCAAAAGCAACAATAGGAATCTTAGGAGGAGGTCAGCTAGGCAAAATGCTTATACAAGCCTCTATTGATTGGGATCTCAAAGTACACATTCTAGACCCTGACCCAGAAGCACCTTGCAGGCACTTAGCACATACATTTTATCAAGCATCTCTTCAGGATCAACAGGCAATTGTCGAAATGGGATCTCATTGTGATGTCGTAACTATCGAAATTGAGCACGTCAGTATCTCTGCATTAAAAATACTCCAAAACAAAGGCGTAAAAGTATTTCCTAATCCAGATATTATCAAATTAGTACAAGACAAAAGACTGCAGAAACAATTTTACCAAGAAAAAGGATATCCCACCTCATTATACTGGCTGATTGAAGATAGAGAGGAGGTAAGACAATATGTCAGTCAACTACCTTTAGTGCATAAAACGGCACTTGCTGGATATGATGGAAAAGGCGTAAATATCTTATATACACAGAAAGATATCGAAAATACTTTCGATGAACCTAGCCTCCTTGAGAAAAAAGTCGATATTCAGAAAGAGATATCTGTTATCGTAGCCAGAAATATTTCTGGCGAAATACGAGCATTTGATCCGGTAGAAATGGTCTTTCACCCTGAAGGCAATCTGGTAGAGTACCTGATTTCTCCAAGTACACTTAGTCCCAATCAGTTAAAAGAAGCACAAGCCCTGGCTAAAGCATTAGTAGAAGACCTCGGACATATTGGTCTACTCGCTGTTGAAATGTTCTTAGATGCTGATGATCAATTGTTGATCAATGAAATTGCCCCCAGACCACATAACTCTGGGCATCATACAATTCAAGCATGTATGACTTCTCAGTATCAGCAACATTTGAGGGCCATCTTTGGCCTTCCACTGGGTGCACCTGACCAAATAATTCCCGCTGCAATGGTCAACATTTTAGGAGATTCTCAACACTCTGGATTCCCCACATATACCAGCATAGCTGAAACCTTAGCTATCCCAGGAGCATATCCGTTTATATATGGAAAAATGGAGTCTCGACCGTTTAGAAAGATGGGGCATGTGACCATCCTCGACGCAGATTTAGAACGTCTCAAAGTAAAAATTGAACAAATAAAAAAACGATTGAAAGTCGTAGTTAGGACAGATAGCTAGGTTAAATGTCGAATAATCATTCATGTACATCCAATAAAAATATCCTTCTATATTAGATTGAAATTGTTGCAAATGTCGGCTACTTGCGAACGAAATATTATCCAAACTTTCCCTTGATATATTTTCCGGTTAACTCATCTTGCGGATCCTTGAATATCTGATCTTTAGCTCCATACTCTATGACCTCACCCAAATACATAAAAGCGACATAATCCGAAATGCGTTCTGCTTGTTGCATATTGTGTGTAACGATGACAATGGTAAATTGCTCTTTTAATTGAAGCATCAATTCCTCAATTTTACCCGTGCTGATAGGGTCAAGTGCAGAGCATGGCTCATCCATTAATATGACCGCCGGTTCAATGGCTATTGTACGTGCAATACAAAGTCGTTGCTGTTGTCCGCCAGATAGTGCAAGGGCAGATTTATTCAGATCTGTATGTACTTCTTCCCACAAATAGCTCCCTTTCAAACTTTTCTCTACCACTTCATCCATAGTTTGATCTTTCTTAAGACCATTTATTTTTAACCCGTAAGCAATATTCTTATAGATAGATTTGGGGAAGGGATTGGGCCGCTGAAATACCATACCTATTTTTCTCCTTACATCTACCACATCCACCCCTTTATTATAGATATTCTCCCCATCCAATAATACTTTCCCGCTTACGTGTGCCTGGGGATTCAGATCATGCATTCGGTTCATACTCCTTAGTAGCGTCGATTTTCCACAACCTGAAGGGCCTATCAATGCAACAATACTATTTTGAGGTATTTGTAAATCTATATCTTTGAGTACGTGATGCTTCCCAAAGGATAAGTTAATCTGTTCTGTCTGTAATTTTATGTTCATAGATAAGTCAGTTTGAGGAGAAATGATTAGTGCCCTTTTAATAACTTCCGATATCTATATCGAATCACAAAAGCAATGATATTCAGCATAAATACAAATCCAATTAACACCGCGGCTGTACCATAAGCCAATGGGCGAACTTCCTGAATAGCATGATGTTGTGTAGATAAAATGTACAGGTGATAAGGTAGGGCCATAAACTCATCTAGCATTGTTCCTGGCAAATATCTCAAATAAAAAGCTACCCCTGTAAATAATATGGGTGCTGTCTCACCTGCAGCACGTGATAGTCCCAAAATAGCTCCTGTCATGATCCCTGGTATTGCACCAGGTAGTACAACTGTGCGTATGGTTTCCCACTTAGTTGCTCCCAGGGCCAATGCTCCTTCTCGATGGGAGGCTGGCACTGTCTTTAATGCTTCTTCTGTAGTGGTAATAATATAAGGCAATGTAAGGAGTCCCAATGTAAGCCCAGAAGCTAATACGGATGTTCCTAAACCTGCTCCCTGAACAAAAATAGCTACACCAAATAACCCATATATGATTGAAGGGACTCCGGCCAGATTTCTGATTGATGCTCTGATCGTCCTATTTATCCAATCATCTTGAGCATATTCATTTAAATAAATAGCACATGAAATTCCCAAAGGAATTGCAAACAAGGCGGTTACCAAAGTAACCCACATAGTACCAATTATCGCTGGAAATATACCTCCTTGGGTCATACCTTCTCTGGGATATGCAGATATAAATTCCATATCTATAACACTGCCTCCCTTTGAAAATATATCCCATAAAATGATACCTAATGAACTAATAACTAATACTGTGAAAATTAGTAAGAGATTAATCCCAAGTAATTCAATGAGTTGTTTAGGTGATTTCATTGTCCTTGCTTTCGATAACTTGCAGCAATTTTCTCTGCTATTAGGTTTACAATTAACGTGATAAGAAACAGTACCATTCCAATAGCAAACAAGCTGTAGTAATGAGTAGTACCATAAGGAACTTCTCCTAGCTCAATGGCAATAGTAGCCGTCATAGTCCTGATGGAACTAAAAAATCCTTCGGGCATAGACGTTGCATTCCCTGTAGCCATAAGCACAGTCATTGTCTCTCCAATAGCTCTACCCATTCCCAACATTACAGCGGCAATAATACCTGAGTAAGAGGAGGGGATTGTTACTTTAATCAGCGTTTCCCACTTATTAGCACCCAATGCATAAGAAGCTTCCTTGTACTCTTGAGGGACTGCCTTAATCGCATCTTCTGCAACGGAAATGATAGTAGGGAGAGCCATTACTGCTAATAATATAGACCCGTTTAAGGCATTCAACCCGTTATTTAGTCCGAAAACCCTTGAGATAAAAGGCCCAACCAACACTATTCCCAAAAACCCAATGGCTACAGAAGGGATGGCTGCCAGTATTTCAATGATAGGTTTTAATATGGATTCCCAGCGACTCGAAGCAATCTCTGATAAATAGGCAGCAGTTCCTACACCCAATGGAATAGAGATTAACATAGATCCCAGGGTAACCAGACCTGTACTTGCTATCATAGCCCCTATCCCAAAGGTAGCTTCACCATAAGCCGCAGGGTTCCATTGGTTTGAGAAAAAGAATTCCCCAAAACTTACTTCACCAAAAGTCTTCACACCGTTGAGTAATAACATCCCAAAGATACCGACTAGCAACAACACAGATAATATTGCTGCAGTAAAAAAAAGGTACTTGAAAAGCTTATCAATCGTTGATCGAAATCTCATCGTATAATCCTAGTGATTTATTATGCGAAATATGCTGACTTGTAATTGGGAAATATCCGTTTTCCTGAACGATCTCCTGGCCTTTGGGACTTAATTCATACTGAATAAAATCTTTTAACTTTCCGTCTATATCTCCACTCACATATTGATAGAGGGGACGTGTAATAGGATACTCTCCATTGATAATTGTAGACATATTAGCGGGATATGTTGACGGATCATTGGAGTTTTTTTTGATCCTCAAAATCTTGATGCCGTCCATTATTTTACCCGCTGGATCTACCACATAACCTATTCCAACATATCCTATCCCTGCAGGATCTACCTTCACAGATTCCAAAATTTGAGCAGTCCCATTCATCTGCTTGATGTCAGAAGAATATTCGGCCTTCACAATGTTCTCTCTAAAAAAAACAAATGTCCCTGAATTACTTTGCCTCCCGTAAAGGGAAATTTCCTTATCACTCCCTCCTAATTCCTTCCAATTATTAATCTCGCCACTATATATTTTACCTGCCTGTTCTAATGTCAAACTATCTATCTCCACAGCAGGATGGACAACGAGAGCTAAAGCATCTACAGCAAAAATGACGGGCTTAGGTATTATTCCACGTTCCTTAGCCAATTCCAACTCCGAGGCTTTCATCGGTCTGGATGAATTTGCCAAGTCAGTTTTTCCATTGATTAATGCTGCAATGCCAGAACCTGATCCCCCCCCCGTTACAGAAATAGAGATCGCGGTATCATTCATCATATATGTTTCTGCCAACTTCAACACGAGATTAACCTCTGTATCTGATCCCTTAATCACTACATTTCGAATCCCTCGCGGTCCGCAAGATGCAATCAGCAAGCATAATACCCCGCACACAATATTCACTCTTTTCATCTTTTAGTGTGGTTTATCACTAAATTATTATTTGCCTATAGGCATCACACATTTCACGTGTTATTTTTATGTTAATCTTTTCAACGCGTTTGTTGAATGGGTTAGTCTATGATTCCATGTCCTGGAGTGATTCTATCAATATTTTGAGATACAACCAGATCACAACTTTCTTTTCAGGTCTAATTTCATCGTCTTCTAATTCATCATCATCCCATATCACTTCTGCCAAAAATTCCAAAAAGTCTTTGTATTGATGATCCTGTATGGTAGACACGACGATCTCTTCCATCATATCTTCAGACTCTCCAGTCAGGTATTCCCATAAGGGTTCATTAGATACTCTCGTTTTTTCGAAAAAAGTTTCAGCTTGTAGGGGTTCAATTTCGACCTGACCTAATACATACCAAATAAATACTCCTAAGAACAACATCAATTCTCCTTCGGATTCGTTGAGTGCTTCGTCTCCTATTTCCGTAATATAGGTCAGAATTACAGGGTGTTTTTCACCCATTTTATCCAGCAACTCCAGCCATCGTTCTTCTGGCCATTCTATCAATTGATCCCAGGTATTATCAAGGTATTCTTTTGTTATCATATTTGTTATCATGATGTTTTCAATAATCCACTCCCATGCGCAATGCTTAGAACCTTTAGATAAATCAAAAGTAAAAATCCTCACAAAAATGAGAAAAATCTGATTGTGTTAACGATATTTGATCCGATTTAACTAAAAAGTTCTTCATGAGGCCCATAATTTACTTTCTATTCATTTTTTATTTCTCCACATTTTCCATCACTTGGGCACAAAACGCCAATCTAACTGGAACAGTCATAGACGGTGAAACAGGAGAGCCGCTAACTGGAGCAACAGTATTTATCATTGGTACCTATAAAGGAGCATATGCTGATGATGCGGGCAATTATCAAATCTCTGATATTAAACCAGGAGATTATTCTGTAAGATTTAGTTATGTAGGGTATGCTGAGAAAATTTACAATGGACTCAGTTTTTCGGCTGGCGAAAAAAAAACACTCAATGTAACGCTGGTATCCTCTGTGTCAACGCTAGGAGCCGTAGAGATTGTGGGACAGAGAAGGTTGGTAGACCTGGAGTCAGGGAGATCACAAGTTCGCCTTACCGATGAACAGATCGGAGAAATGAGTGCCATAAATGTGCAGGATGTAGTTGCAACTCAGGTTGGAGTTAATGTCACACCAGACGGTTTACAGATTCGGGGAGGCAGAGTATATGAAACAGAATATCTGGTTGATGGAATAAATGCACAAGATCCGTTGGCAGGAACGGGTTTTGGTGTGGATGTAAATACAAGTGCAATCAAGGAAGTCGAACTCATCACAGGTGGAAGTGGTGCGGAATATGGTAATGGAACTTCAGGAGTAGTATTGACAAAGATCAAAGAAGGGTCCAAAAAATTTCAATTTGATGCATCTTATAGAAGGGATAATCTGGGGTTCAATAAGAATGAAGGGAGTAGTTGGAATACGGATGAGGCGGATATCTCATTTTCAGGACCTATCATAGGTGATAAACTAACTTTCTTCGCTTCGGGAAGTGTATTTCTCACAGATAATTATTACCGAGCTCAGGCCAGACAGCTGAGAAGTTCGCTCTTCGGCAATGATTCGATCTGGGCTCCAAGACAAGATAACAGATGGTCGCACAGTCTCAAGCTTGCATGGACTATTCGTCCCGGATGGAAGCTTACATTAACAAATCAGCATAGCCTCAACATTAACCAAAGTACACGTTCACTGCAAATCATAGGTAATGATGAGGTCGTAAGACCTGGATTTCAATACCCATTTAGCCTGAATCT
Source organism: uncultured Bacteroidia bacterium (assembly GCA_964652565.1). Classification (GTDB taxonomy): domain Bacteria; phylum Bacteroidota; class Bacteroidia; order J057; family J057; genus JBCCTX01. The sequence continues at coordinate 46,357 of CAZZEC010000008.1, read as the reverse complement.
GGATAATGCAAATACTTACACTCACCATTCAAATTTATCCATTGCCAACCTTATTGGAATACTTGGAGAACAATGGACATTCTCTCTTTCTGCAGGCAGACTTTTCACCAATCTGCGAGCAGATGCTAATGGTAGGCCATTTCGTACAGAAACTGTAGATCAAATTTTTGACCCATTTTCTATCGTAACGGATCCCATTTCCGTTTTCAATCCTCAAGATGAGATTGTATTAGTTTTTCCCGGGCCGGGTCTAGTCAATAATGGAGGTATTGCTACTTTGTGGCATGATCACTATGCACGCGAATATACCATCAAGACAAAGTTTAATTTCCAATCAGAAAATAAAGTACACTATATCTCCCTCGGTCAGTCCCATAAATTTCAAGGGTACCAATGGATAGACGTTACCCAACCCTGGGTAGGAGCACCCATCAAAATCAATGATACACTTACTACTCCCTCCACCCGATTAGGTAGAAGTAGTGATTTTTGGAACGTGAATCCCATGCAAGGAGGAATATTCTTTCAGGATGAAATTCGCTACAAGGGAGTAATTGCTGCGTTGGGTATGCGATTTAATTATTGGGCGTTGGGTTCTTTTGTGGATGATGCTATTGACAATCCCGATGCACCTATATTAGATGCAGTAAGAGAAGATTATAAACAAGAGACTGTAAAGCTACTGGGCTTGAGATGGAAGGCCCGCCTACTTCCACGTATCAACGTTTCATTTCCAGTTACAGAAAATAATGTCTTGTATTTTAATTACAGTCATGCAATGCGACTACCTCATCCGCGATTTCTGTATGCAGGGTTAGATCCCGTCTTTCAGGATAGGTCCTTTCTCGCCTCTTTAGGCAATCCCAATCTGAACCCAGAAGTGTCAGTATCCTATGAAATTGGGTTAAAATCTCAATTGACTAAAGATCTTGCCCTTACTTTAGCAGCTTTTTACAATGATAAATTTGACTATATTGTAAGTCGCAGGATAGAAATCAGGGATGCTACGGGTCGTTTTGTAGAAAAAACATTTTTTATTAATCAGGATTATGCCAGAATCCGTGGCCTTGAGATTGGATTTACTCGCCGATTCGGTAACTCTTTGACAGGTATACTTTCAGGTTCATACAGCATTGCTACAGGTAAGTCAAATACCGCTACAGAGTCTGCCCTGCAAATACGGCAGCAAGGATTTGTCAACACTACACAAGAGCAGCCACTTGCATGGGATCGACCCCTGGATCTGAAATTATTGATCATATTCACGCCTGATTCCAGTCTATACCTCGGCAATTTCCCACTGAGAGGGTTTAGAGCTACGCTGAGTGGTACCTACAAATCCGGATTGAGATATACACCTTTTGAACTGGTTCGAATTAATGAAAATTCTGGTCGTCCTGAATACGAGCCTATCGAAGACCGCCCCCTTGATAAAGTAGGTAAATACTGGTCATGGGTAGATCTTAGATTGAGTAAGGACTTTTACGTAGGCAATTCAGCAAGATTCTCTCTTCAGTTTGAAGTCAGAAACCTCTTCAACTATCGTTCCCCTACTATCATTAATGGAGTAACTGGTGATGCTTACAGGGATGGAGACCCGTTACCGCTTAATTTTAGGGACCCACAATATCCAGATCCACAGGATCGGGGACTCCCCCCTTTTAATCCAGCGAGATTCCTGGCTCCCAGGCAAACCATGTTCGGATTGGAGATTAAATTTTAGTTCAAGGATGTGCAGCCACCCAGACCTCACCATCTTCAAAAATTTCTTTTTTCCAAATGGGAACGGTCTCCTTCAGCGTATCTATAGCAAACTGGCATGCGGCAAATGAAGCGGAACGATGTGGAGTAGATACAGCTATGATCACTGCGATATCTCCAATTTGTAACTTACCTGTCCTATGCACCATAGCCATGTGTTCAACTGGCCACTGTGATCTTGCCTGCTGGATGATTTTTTTCATCTCTTTGATGGCCATTTTATCATAAGCTTCAAAATCCAACCTAATTACACGCTTACCCTTTGTGTGATTTCTCACGGTACCGATAAAGACATCTATAGCACCGCATCTTGGAGAACTAATGTTCTTTATCACTTCGCCTGGAACTAGCGGGGTATCCTGGATCTCTACTAAAGAGATTTGATCTATTGCACTTGTATTCTGCATAAGGTATTTGTTCTACAGTAAATAAAATACGTCAACCTCCACTAACTGGAGGAATTAGTACAATCTCATCATCAGAGCTAATGGTGTTCTCATCTCCAACGTATTGACTATTAATAGCCACCTTAATACTGGCAAGCCCTTCAATTTTAGGATAGTCTGTTTGCAATGAATCTAATAAATGTCTTACGGTAAAAGGAGGCGTTAACTGATATGTAATTTCTTTCCCACCTAATATATCACGGGCAATACCAAAGGCAATAATCGTAAGTTCCATATGATAAGGAGTTGCTTATTCATTAACTATTAAGGCATTAGGAAAAACAGCGATTTCTGTTTCCATCTCTCTAATAACCTCCAATGTTTGCAAATCTACAACATTATATTTTCCGGGTCTACCTTCCGCCCCTTCAATAAAGTGATGAGGGGGATCTTCATTTCCACTTCCATTATTTTCACTGGAAACATAGAGTAACCTGTTGTTAGGACTCACACTTATGCCATGAGGGCGATGTCCAAGTCGGTATATATTACTTATTGCGTTCAGTGAGCTTACGTCAATAACAGTAACACAACCTCTCATACTTCCCTGCTCAGGGAAGTTTTCCTCATTGGCGCAAGCTACGTATATGCGATTGTCTACAGGGTCGAAACTCATCAGACGTGGAAAATCCCCTGTGGATATACGTGTGATCAGAGAATCATTTCGCGTATCAAATACTCGCACTTCGTCAGTTTCGTTGCAGGTGATAAATAACTGTTCCTCATCAGGAGTAAGTAAGCAATGATAAGGCTTGTAAGCCTTGGTAGGTTGTGGTATAGGTGCCCCTAAAGGATCAATGGGAAATTTATCAATTTCTACCAGTGCCTGATCCCGTATTTCATATTTAGCGTAATAATTTCCTTCATTTGCCACAATATATAAGGTCTGAAAATCTTTGGTGGTAGCCATTCCATGACCGAAGCTCAGCAATTCCCCACTTCCAACTACTTGAAATATGATGCTCATATCTTCAGTATTCAGCAATGTGAGCTTGGGTGATCCTGGCAGGGCATTCCAATGTGAAATGATGGCACGTTGGCCATCAGGACTTAGTTCTATCAATGCAGGGTCTGAACCTATTTCTGCTCTTCCAACAAAAGCGTAATCATCAGTTCTATATTTCTCTACGATACCACCCGATAATAATGTAACGTACACATATTGCCCATCAGGAGAAACCTTGATAAAATGAGGTGCCTCATTGGCATTCTCATCTCTACCTACAGAGATAAAACGCATGACGAGATTGCTTTCTATATCTGATACAGCGAGCAAATCGCTTCCTGCACATAATGAAAATACCTTACCTGTTGCAACACGTTCTTTATCTGCCCAGTGACTTTGACCTTGGCTATTCAAGGCACCTTCGTCTATCCATGCTTTTATTGTCTGTACATCTGCTTTACTCAGTACGTTTCCATTGGGAGGCATCCTAGGCTCAGCCCTGACGCCTAGCTCAGGATAAGTATTCATATGTTGAAACAGATGAGACCATTGAGAATAATAGGGAATGATCACAGAGCCAAAATTTGATCCCTTAAATGCAGATGACCAGGATGAAAGATTGAGATTTTCAGGAGGCGTGTTTCCTACATGGCATCCAGATATAGCACAATTCGTCTCCAAGATCTGTGTGACAGGTTCAGGAAAGTCTGATAATGTCTCAACTTGTTCATACTCACAACTTGACAAAATTGAACTAATCCCGATTGCAAGGCACAATATCCGTTTATACATATACTTCTGACTTGAATTTAAAATAAGTAAAAATCCCTTACCTTTGCTATGATAAATAAAACACCTAGACTAAGAATTGTTACAACTCCCCAAACACCTATGATAAAAATTGGACTTCTTGGTATCGGACATTTAGGTAAAATTCATTTACGATTGATTAAAGAAATTGATGCGTTTAATTTTGTGGGATTTTACGATACGAATACTGAAACCGCACAAAAAGTATCTGAAGAGTTTCAGATTCCTGCCTGGAATAGTGCAGAAGATTTAATCGATGCTGTTGATGCTGTAGACATTGTCACTCCTACCCTATCACATTTTACCTATGCCAAACAAGCCCTGAATAAAGGGAAGCATATTTTTATAGAAAAACCACTTACCCATACAGTAGAGGAAGCCAGAGAATTAAAAGAACTAGTAGAAGCAACAGGGTTGAAAGCACAAGTAGGACATGTAGAACGTTTCAATCCGGCATTTCTTGCCGTGGAAGACAGACATCTCGAACCCATGTTTATAGAAGGCCATAGATTGGCTAAATACAATCCTCGTGGTACAGATGTCTCGGTAGTACTTGATTTGATGATACACGACTTAGATGTTATTCTGAGTATGGTAAAATCTCCTATTCATCACATTAGTGCAAGTGGTGTAGCAGTTATAAGTGATACTCCTGATATCGCCAATGCAAGGTTAGAATTTGAAAACGGCTGCGTAGCTAATTTAACTGCCAGTAGAATTTCTGTAAAGAATATGCGCAGATTGAGGATGTTTCAGAAAAATACCTATCTGGCAATAGATTTTCTTGAAAAAAAGTCAGAAATTTTTAATATCACTGAAGAAGAAGGAGAAGATGGAGTCATGCGTTTTCCCCTTGATTCAGGCACACATACAAAATATTTAGTTTACGATTTACCTGAGGTAAAACCCGTCAATTCTATTAAAATGGAATTGGAAGAATTTGCATCAGCTATTATAGATAATACTCCTGTAAAAGTATCAATCAATGATGGATTTCTGGCTCTAAGAACTGCTCATGAAATCCTTCATAAGATTAAGGAACTGGAGTCTAAAGTAAAATTGGAAAAGTAGATACCAAACGAACAGGTCAAATAGCTATTTAAAGGGTAACTATTTAGCTACTAGTATCATTGATTGTATCAAATACAAAACGGGATTATCCATAAGGACAATCCCGAAATACAACCTGATTCTAACTACTTAACTACTAATTTCTTTGTTAAGACACCTTGTTCTGTCTGTAATGAACCTGTATACACCCCAGCAGGAAATCTGCCCACTTCTAGTCTAAACCCAGTTTCTTCCTCTTCAATCTCTCTAGCATAGACGATATGCCCCCTCATATTAATCAATTGGAACATTTTTGGAGTTACCTGACTCCACGATACCTCTGTATATCCGTTTGCAGGGTTAGGGGAAAATGCCAATGACGGGCTATATATAAGGTTACTGGTATTACCTATCAAGTTACCTCCTGTTGATCCCTGACCAGGCCTGTCATTCCCCTTAAAACCTCCTCCTCCTTCACCAGGATTTGGGCCTGTACCATATGGATAAAACTTTGCTAAAATGACATCTGAGAACGTGTTATAAAGACTTCCAGAGTCATCATAAGAGTTGTCGTGCCCGTTATAGCCAAGCTCATAACTTGTACTAGAGCCAACAATATAAACACTTGCTGCAGGGTCTGTAGTTACATCATAAATATACTCTCTCTCATCTCCCCCATAATACGTAGCCCATTGTCTACTTCCATTGGGAAAGAACCTAACGAGAAAACCATCCCTATCTCCATCCAGACTCGTATCATATCCTCCTGGTGAGGCTATTGCACTAGGACTATTGGTGGTGCCAGATAAATATACATCTCCATTCTTACTGACACTTACAGAATTGCTCTTGAGATACTTTTCCAGTGGATCATCTGTTATGGCTCCATTATTATACAGCGCTTCATCTTCAGAACCTCCATAATACGTTCCCCAGAAACGAGTACCCAGAAAGTTGAACTTCACTAAGAACGCATCCATTCCACCGCTCCAAAACCCATCATAACCATCGTGGGCGATAAAATTACTACTGGAAGTAATGCCTGCCAGATAGACAAATCCGCCATCTGTAGCCACGCTATGTCCTTGGTCTATCCCCTGGTCTCCATAATACGTAGACCAATACCTCTTGCCATCTGTACTAAATTTCGCCAAAAAAGCATCATTATCCTCTGAGTAAGAAAGATCATGCCCCTTATACCCCATCCCCGTACTCTTGGTATTCCCTGCGATATATATACTTCCCCAATCGTCTGTACACACATCATTGGCTAAGTCCGCTCCATGTTTTCCAAAATATGTTCCCCAAAGCCTGACTCCATTGGAATTGAACTTTACTAAAAAAGCATCGTGATATATAGGTCCTCCTTTTCCATAATCATGTCCCAATGAGTTCTGATGTCCATCGATTGCAATATCCTGTTCACTGTTGGTTAATCCCGTAAGGAATACGTTGCCAAGATGGTCTGTAGCAACTCCTCTTGCTTCATCTGACCGTTGATCTTCCCCTCCATAATAGGTTGCCCACTGTCGATCACCATCTGTATTGAACTTTACCAGAAAGGCATCTCTGTGAAAACGGTTGTTACCAGCACTACTCGTTTGATTATATTCATTATCATGCCCATTATGTGCAATATCTACATCGCTCTCTGTGTATCCTGCAAGGTATACATTGCCCAAGTGATCATTACACACACTTAATCCAGCATCATTGTGAGGTCCTCCATAATAAGTTGCCCATTGGCGAACTCCAGCGGCATTAAACTTAATGAGAAAGGCATCTTGTGCATCGTAAAAGTTCCTCTTATGCGCTCCAAACGTACCAAAATCGATATAATTTTCATATGCAATACCTACTACATACACATTACCTAAATGGTCCGTAGAAACTGAACGTCCAACTTCAGATTTTGGTCCGCCATAATATGTCGCCCACATAAGCGTAGGGTCGATGATGAGGGTTTCACAGTCGTTATATGATTCTACATCAAACTGAATGACTCCATCCTCGACTCGATATGCTGAAGCAACAAACCTTTTTTCTCCATCAATTTCCTGATATGTATAAGGCTTGCCTTCATGTAGCTTTCCTAATTCCCCATTAATGATCATACTACTATCCTCGGCTAATTCCAGTTTCTGTTCCCCATCATAGGAAAAAGCTATGTCTTCGACATTTCCACCAGGTTTTACCACAAAATCGTACTTTACATGGCTATCCTGTATATACATGATCATGTCAATATGTGGATACAGTTCTTCGTAGATCACTTTTTGAAACCTCTGTACATCTCTCATATTTAGGGTCGTATCACTTCTAAAATAATGCAATACGTCCGATGCAGGATTTTCTCCATGAATTCGAACTTTGGGATTTGCATTGAGCCAGTTTAATGTGATCATCTCAGTAGCAAGCGTTCTTCCATCCATATTTGTAGTATCTTCTGCTTCTATTTCTCTTACCCACATATAGGTAATTCCATCTGGTCTTAAATAGCAGCCTACACCAACAGTCTCTAGATAAAAGCGGATATCTTTCTCTGTGTTAATTTGTCCTCTGTTTTCCCAAAAGCCCAGGTAATGAGACCTATCGATCTGCAAGCTAGTAGAAACATCATCTATTGATGTCTTTTGGGCTAAAAATGGCTCCGTTTCAAAAGCCTTGGGTTGTTGAGGTTTTATACACCCTGTAATAGCTAAGATCGTCACTATTGATAGGATACCCCAACTGTTCATGATTTTTACATTTAGTTTCATAAAAATAGATGTTAATGATTGGTTAAATGTTCGATAGCAAACCTAGGTGGGAAATAAGGAAAGGAGTAGCTCAATTGTCCCTTTGAATAGCATTAAGGTAACACCCTGAATAACCATATATTGATAGGGTTGATAGTTACACTAAATTTTGACGCTGACGTATCAAATGTTAGCAGGTATGTAACATGAAAGAATGTTACACCCCAAACAGGATAAATGATATGCGTACGTTAGATGAAATTTACTTCTAAATGGACTTAGTCTGTGCTGTTTAAAAGTTTTGTAAAAATGCTGGTTCAATCTTGTACTCGGAATGTTTAAGCATCCAGAATCCCTGATTTAAAGGTATATATCCTTTTTCAATGAGCAGTAACGTATCTTTTGGGGTAGGAAACCAAAGTCTACTAATAAGATCTGGTTTGTAAGTATCAATACTGTAAGCATAATTCCACTTGTTGTGTCCTGGATAAAACTCTTCTACTATTTTATTTTCGCCTCTCGCTATTGTACTATCCATTTTTCCTAGAAGATCAATCGCATATCTATGAGAAAAATAAGGAATGGTCCCTGCCCATACCACTGCCACCCTTGTATCAGGAGAAGTATATTCATTGATTATCACACCCTGTTTGATCTTATCCTGGTGCTGTATGGTTTGAATTCCTCCTTTGTGAATCCAAGAATAGTAGACAGGGATATTGATAGCAATGGAACATCCATAAATAACTACGAGCCTTAGGAAAGGTCTTTTGTGAAAGATAGAGAGGTTAAGAGATTTGATGGTATATACGAAAAGGATAACAAGTAATGGAAGACCAACTGAAATAAATCTATTGAGTACAAATTTTCTTTCCCATGCATCTCCTCCTACGTATACAGAGTAGGCAATTGATATAGATAAGACAGCTACCAGCAACAGAAAATCTCGTTTTATCTTCATTCGCTTTTGTATCATAAATAATAAGGGGAACAGATATACCCCATATCCTTTGTATATACATGTATAACCCAGCGCTTTTACTCCTCGCTCAATTCGCTCTATAAGACTAATACCCGTGAGTTTATGATAGTAAGTATTGGGTAAATATTGATGATAATATTCATATCTCAATACTGTCCAAATCAATAGGGTAAAAATTGTACACAAAACAATTCCCCAAAAACCAATATTATTCATTGATACTGGCGCTTTCAACAGTTTATATAACGCAATAACTACAATAACGGGCAGGGTGTCCATTCTCAATAATAACATCAACACACAAATTACTATCAATTGTATATCCCTATTCATTGATGGCTTTATCATCAAAAGGTATATAGCTATGTTAATAAACAAGGAAACCAGCCCCGTCTCCATACCTCTTAATGTCCAAAAGAAGAATGAAAAGTTAAAACCGACACAGATCAATATTGCAATTACATATGGATAGGAATTACCTAAATATATAGATGCTATTTTCTTAATGACATATAAATTAGTCAATAGTATAAATATGCCTGAAAGGCTTACTATCAAACAAATTTTACTTTCTGCAATAGGTAAAACATGTATCATTGACATCCATAATACCCACAGAAGATTAGAATAACCTTCAATGTATTCGCCAGGATTCCATACTAATCCGTATCCTTCAGCCAGATTTCGCGCATATCTCATTGATATCATCGCATCATCGAATAATCCAAAATAATATGTGGTGTCGATTCTTATCCCCTCAAGGAATATCATCCATGCGTACAGTAGTATTAATAGAATAAGTAAAACGTATTCTACATATCGTGAATCCCTTTCCATTGTCAATCGAATAGGCATAGTTACACTTTGTACATTACTTCCTAGGATGATACATCGCAAACACTTCTTGCAAATACGCTCGATCCATATGAAGATATATTTCAGTCGTAGTAATAGATTCATGACCCAGCATATCCTGAACAGCTCTTAAATCTGCCCCACCTTCAATGAGATGTGTAGCAAAAGAGTGTCTTAAGGTATGGGGACTTACCTGCTTAACAATACCAGCTTTTCTTGCTAATGCTTTGATAAATGTAAAGACAGAAATGCGAGAGATGTTCTTCCCATGTTTGTTGAGAAATACATAAGAATCAAAGCCTTCGGAGATCTTCATTTGAGATCGGACATGATTAAAATAATATGTCAAACTACGTATAGATGGTTCACCCAATGGAACCAATCGTTCCTTCTGTCCTTTGCCTAACACTCTAAGGTATTGCTCTTCAAAATGTAAATCAGCCATTCGTATATTTATGAGTTCTGATACTCTTAATCCTGAACCATAAAGCAACTCCAACATTGCTCGATTGCGAATATGATGCGGCTTCGACTTATCTAACGCATTGAGCATGGATTCTATCTCTTCTACATTGAGCACCTCAGGCAATTTCTTGCCAAACTTAGGGATGTGAATCATATTACTACAATCATCTTCCCTCCACCCTTCTTGAACTGTGAAGGCAAAAAAAGATCTGATCGCTGATAATGTACGCGCGATGGACCTTTCACCCAATAAATGCATATCAACCAACCATTCCATAAACTGCCTAATATCATCAGCTTTCACCTCTTGAGGAGATGTTATTTCCCATTCTGTTTCCATGTATCTAGCAAAACGCTCCAAATCTTTTAAATATGCTTCATATGTATGAGCTGATACATCTCGTTCGAGTTGTAGATAATAGCCATATTCCTCAATTGCTAAATCCCATGTTACCTTATTATTCGACATGTATTTTTCTTGTATCTAAAGAAGAATGATGTAGCAAAACAATCTTAACTTACACCTAATTTACATAGTTATGATTACTTACTTGACTCATGAAACATAAAATATTGATCATAAATGGTCCCAACCTAAATATGCTGGGAAAGCGCGAACCTCAATATTATGGGAATGAGACCTTAGGTGAAACTATTGAAACGCTCCAAACACGTTTTCCTGACATCGATATCTTTCATTTTCAGTCTAACCATGAAGGCAAAATCATTGACCGCATTCACCAAACCTTTGAGGAACATCTTTCAGGATTAGTAGTGAATCTCGGTGCTTTCACACATTATAGTTATGCAATTCGAGATGCCTTATCGATGATATCTAAGCCAATTATAGAAGTTCACATTTCTCATATCTTTGCAAGAGAGGAATTTAGGCATCAATCTGTAATTGCTCCTATATGTAAAGGGATGATATCGGGACTTGGTAGAGATGGATATCGATTAGCTATAGAAGCGATCATATCGTTAAACAGATAAGATAACATCTGCTAACCCACAATTAGCCATGATATTTTATGCATAAAATATTTTTGGACAAAAAATACACAACAAAAAAACGGCTAGCCCGTTATAAGCTAACCGTTCTTTTTAAAAACCAGGGGACTCTATCCTTTTAGGAGAATCAACCCTAGCCCTTGCTCTTAAAAACCAGGGGACTCTATCCTTTTAGGAGAATCAACCCTAGCCCTTGCTCTTAAAAACCAGGGGACTCTATCCCATTGGGAGAATCGACCCTAGCCCTTGCTCTTTAAAAACTGGGGGACTCAAACCGACTCGGTGAATCAACCCCAGCCCTTGCTCTTGTAATTCCGGATTACCTTACCTGTTACATTTACAAAGATAATAGCTCCCCCCCCTTAGACTATATCCTCGCGAATCAATGGTAAGTTTTAAGGGAAGAATGGTATGCATACAATCATAACCGGTAGTGTATTGAGGCTCTTACATTTATTAGTACAAATATTACCCCGTTTTAGCTTATATCTAACCTTTTACATGAACGATAACACCCCTTATCTTCTATTTGTGCCTGTTGCGCTAGCGACAAGATCGCTTATTCGATTAGTTTTAAATTCAATGATCTATCGCCTTTTCCCGATCCATAAGATTGAAATATTTCTTTATCTGATGAGTAGAAGGTGGCAAAAATGATCTATTTAACGCTCGTGCGATGAGAAAACTCGTTCTTTTTCTATCAACAGATCAATAATTAAACCCTTACCTTCATAATATGTTGATCATTCTTCAAAAGCATTATTTGCCAGGATTGTCAAGGAATTTTTGCACAAATCCCTTATCATTTATTATATTAGAATATTAAGGACGTAAGTTGAAAATATCGCAAAAATAATTACACAATCTTATATAAATCATAATTAGCCAGCGTCAATGGTATCTTAGCTGGCTATTGTAAGTTAAATTAAGATCAAGTTGTATGAAAAATTTAAGTACTGATTGGTTCATGGAAGGATTGCAGGATTTTGAATACAAGAAATATCTATTATTAGCCTACCTGCAACACGTGAGTAAAGAGTTTGCCGAAGTCCGATTGTATCCATCATTTTCTGACCTTATTCATCATTATCAAAATCTTGCTCTGTTTAAAAATCAAAAACAGCAATTATCAGAAAAGTTTCCAAAATCTCTCTCAAAGGTGGATTTCAAAAAAATGAAACTCACATATCAAGCTGAAATTACAGACGGTAATCAATTAGAAGAGATTGAATCTATCATAGAGTATGCGATCCCCAATATCAAGAAACACTTGAAAGACGGTAAAGATATCTATGAGCACATTGAAGAACATATAAACATTGAGCCGGTAGGTGTAACACCCTTGTACTTTAAAGAGGGATATATTTTGCTTAGAGTAGAACCTCGAAAAACGATAAAAGCTTATGAATATAAAATTATCTTCTTCGAAAATACAGATGCCAATTATCATGGTATTTCATTGACATATTTGGATACATTTAGATTAAGCATTGTCAATACTTATGAAAGTATCAAGAAAAAACTTATTCATTCGTCCAACATGCTCCCCAATCCTGCCACCTGGTTATTATATGTCGTAAATCCTTTTCCTGAAGAAGCTTCTCTATTACCAGTAGCCAAAAGGAAAATGCTTACATATCTCAAGAACTAACACGTACTGCTATCGCAGCTAACATAATTAAGAGCCATTTCTTTGATAGAAATGACTCTTATTATTCCATTTTTTGTAATCTGTAAAAAATATTAATTCAAAGGTACGAGTACTCCGGCGGTTATGATTACCTGGTCAAATCCCCCTACTACTATTTTTATCTCCCCAAAACCAATAATATTCTCAGTAAACCCGTATCTCACACCTCCTCCGAGATTCAACCCAACTTCAGTATCTGAAGCATCAGTATCAAATCCTGGAGTATCAAAATCTACACTTACAATTCCTATACTGAGACCAGCAAGTGGATATAACTCTACCGATTCCAAAACAAATACATAATGCACATCTCCATCAATGGAAAATAAGTTAGTCTTTATATATCCAGCATCATCCGTAAAAAAGTACGTAATACTTGGAGAGACTTTTAATTCTTCATTGATATCAAAACGACCCTTGGCTGTTATACCTAGATTTTCAATGTCTGTTCCAAATGCTAATCCTCCTCCCAATTCCAATTGTGCCTGGGAGTAAATGGGAATCAACATAAATAGTGCAACTACGGCTTTTAGATACTTTACCATATTATTAAGATTAAGTGTGAATGATTGTGCACATCTTTAATCTGCTGTACTTCAACAAATATAGTCCTTCTTATATCTAATTTTACCTTTCTGCACCACAAGGCTCATAAACGTTCATCCCAATGCAATAACAGCAGGTTTATTTAACTAATCCGAATATACGAATTAATGAAAAAAAAACTCCATCCCGAAATAAATATATTATTTCTCAGGTCCTGTAGACTTTGGTTGATTTTGCTTGAGTTGTTCTTCTAATTCCTTCGAACGTTGCTCACGTTGCATGGGATTTTCAGAATCTCTCATTCTCTGTTTAAATACCTGGAATCGGCTAGGAGCTGCTTTGGGAGGCCAATGATTGTCCTCAGTATTAATATCCGCGATTTCTAAATAGGGATCCAACGTGATATTGACAATAGGTTTTTCTGTAATAAATACCTTTGTAACCTTTTCATCATTATTTCTCCATATTTCCGCGGGAATTCGATGCAGTTCTGTGCTGCCGTCTTCAAATTCGAATTCCAGTATAACCGGCATCAACAATCCACCATTGTTTTTAACAGTGATGTTGTAGAAGTGATCATTTGTCTCCAGTAATTCTTTCTCCTCTTCATCTAATAAACTGACATAATATTCATATTCTTTCCTATCTAATGTATTAACACTATAGGGATCTTTCTTATTGTAGAAGTCCAGCAATGTCGTATCTCTCTCAGCATATGTCTCTTTAATCTCTTCCTTATTGCGAATATCTGAAATATACTTAGGAGATTCAGAATCTTCTTTTCGGGCAACTGCCATTTCTTTATCGGGGTTGAGTGAATTAACCTGGAACCACTCTACTTCTTCCAGTGTCTGATCAACGTGATCTGTCGTATAAAACCATCCTCTCCAAAACCAATCGAGATCTACTCCAGAAGCATCTTCCATCGTCCGGAAGAAGTCTGCCGGGCTGGGATGTTTAAACATCCATCTCTTTGAATATTCCTTGAATGCATAGTCAAAAAGCTCTCTACCCATCACAGTTTCTCTAAGAATGTTCAAGGCCGTAGCAGGTTTTCCATATGCATTATTCCCAAACTGATAAATCGATTCTGAATTCGTCATGATGGGGGTAATGTTGGATTTATCACCTCCCATATAATCTGTGATATTGGGTGCAGGGCCCCTTCTGGAGGGATATTCTCTCTCCCATTCTTGTTCTGAAAGATATTGAAGAAAACTATTTAGCCCCTCATCCATCCATGTCCACTGTCGTTCATCAGAATTGACGATCATGGGGAAATAATTGTGCCCCACTTCGTGAATGACGACACTTATCAAACCATATTTTGTTCTTTCAGTGTAAGTTCCATCGGGTTCAGGTCTTCCGCCATTGAAACAGATCATGGGGTATTCCATTCCAATGCGATCAGTATGAACCGAATAAGCAACGGGATAGGGATAATCAAAAGTGTATTTGGAATATGTATTCAGTGTATGAGCTACCGCTTTTGTAGAGTATTGTTCCCAAAGTGGATTACCCTCCTTAGGGTACAAAGACATCGCCATCACAGTCCGATCACCCATCTTTACTGCCATCGCATCCCAAATAAATTTTCTAGATGATGCAAAAGCAAAATCTCTCACGTTTTCTGCATGATAGACCCAGGTCTTGGTGTCAGTACTTTTATCACCTTCATTCTCGATCGCTTCATCTTCCGAGACGATCATTACAGGTTGTACATACTCCTTTTCAGCTTGACTTAAGCGCTTGCGATGATCAGAGGAAAGAACAGATTTAGGATTCTGTAATACCCCTGTAGCACCAACTACATGATCTGCAGGAACTGTTAAACTTACTTTGTAATCACCAAATGCTAAGGTAAACTCTCCTCTACCTAAAAACTGTTTATTCTGCCAGCCCTCAACTTCATTATACACACACATTCTTGGAAAAAATTGTGCAATCGTATACAGGTAGTTGTCATCCTCTTCAAAATATTCGTATCCAGACCTACCCCCTTCTACAGGTCGATTGTTGATATTATACCACCAGTCAACCTGAAAGGTATAGGTGCCTCCCGGAGGGATAGGAGTAGCGGGATCCACGCGCATCATAGTATTATTAATCACATGCCCCAGTGGTTTTCCATTTTCATCTTTTACAGCCTCAATATGGAATCCACGATCAAGGTCTGTTTTGAACTTATTTACATCGTCATAGCCCATGGTACCATCGACAGAACCTGTTTGTGTCTTTTTGGTATCCGAATCTTTGGACCGCATGTTTTGATCTAATTGTAACCAAAGATAACCAAGTGCATCCGGTGAATTGTTAATATAGGTAATGGTCTCAGTACCATCGATTCTCTGCTTATTATCATCAAGTGTGATATCCATTACATAGTCTGCACGATTCTGATAATAAGCATGCCCAGGTGCTCCTGCAGCAGTCCGATATACATTGGGAGTAGGAAGCAAATCATATAATTGCTTGAATTTGCTTACATTGAGGTTTTCTTGTGCCTTAGCTGGTATTAAAATTAATACCATACACACAATACTAATGATTTTCGGTGTTAATTGTAGTTTTTTCATTTTTGCTTGACTTGATTTACCAAAATTTCGTCTCAGTCATTAATATAAATGCAATCCCTGCGGCTGCACCTGAGACAAATAAATTCCATTCGCGATGTTTTACGTTGAGTCCATTTAGAAATAATACGGAAAACAGCAGGATAATCCCAACTATCATCAATTGACCTAATTCCAGCCCTATATTAAAGGCCAATAAAGGCTGAATGATACTTTCCTCTTTTCCGAGCAGTTCTTTCAGATAATTGGAAAAGCCCATGCCGTGTATAAGTCCAAAAAATAATGCGAGTCCGTAGTTGACTCTCATATTAAATGTAGAAAGTTCCCCCTCCCTACGTACGATATTAAATATAGCTGTCAATAAAATGGTAACTGGTATTAAAAATTCTATGATCGCAGACGGCACCAACACATAATCCAGGGTGGATAATGCAAGTGTAATTGAATGTCCGATCGTAAAGGCGGTGACTAATACAAGAATGTGCCTCCACTGACTTACTTTGTAGATAGCACAAAGTGCAATGATAAATAAAATATGATCATATGCATTGATATCAGCAATATGCTGAAATCCTATTCTGAGATATGCTTCAAAAGTACTCATGAATACTAAATGTAAGGAAAAAATGTCACTGTTTATGAATTACAAAAAGGTTGTACTTCTACTAAATCACAATCCGCTCCTTCTTTGATCACCTCTTGTCTGAGCTTACGTCCATTCCCCAAAATTACATCCTGATAAAGAAAGTCCACGATTTCATCAAAATACATCGTTTTAGGCTGTCCCGCCAATTCATGTCCTCCATTACAGGTTGTATGTAGAAAATAAGATTTATCTAATCGAGCTAGTTTCTCTGCTATGGAATATGATCCATGTAGTGGTAGAAACCCAACCGTTGATGAATCGCAATAATGATGTGGAGCATAACCATAAGGCACTAACTTATCGCAGGTGCCATGAAATAACTGTGTAGGAATGGCAGTTTGATTGTTGATAGATTCTGAATCTACTATCGCTCCAGCCATGCTTATTACCCCTGCATATTGGTAATTGGGATCTCCCAGATAGGTTTCCATTATTGAAGGCTCTTGCCCTCCATACACGGTGTGTAGAACGGCCTCTGCTCCGGCACTACTCCCTACCAATACCACTTTATTGGGGTCCAGCCCATATTCAGAGCGATGTCTGATTAAATAGTCAGTTGCACTTAAGATATCTTCTGTAACAGATTGAAAAGCAGCAATTTTATTATTGGCAGGCTGGTCGCAATGAAAAGACTTTCCTTTCATGATCAATCGGTATGACATCGTTGCAGCTACATATCCATAACCTGCCAAACTTCTACAAAAGGCAAGGTGCGACGAGTCATCTCTTCTCCCACCAGAGAACCCTCCACCATGCACATACATGATGACGGCACGATTGTTAGAAGGTTCATCCTCCGGAATAAATATATCTATTCCCAAGGTATCCTGATCCTTAATCGCATAAATTTCAGTAACCTGTCTTATCTCTTCAAATACAGGTGATTGATAACTCTGCTGTTGTTCTTGTTCTGATTGGCATCCAAGAGTAACACAGATACATGATATTGAAATTAAGCGCAATAGTGTTTTCATACTGAATAATCAACTATTATTCCAATCTGCTAAATATTCAATCGCTTTATTGAAAACATTCTCACCAGTATATCCAAATTTCTCATCTAGCACTGTATAGGGTGCAGAATAACCAAAGTGTTCCATGCCTACTACTTTACCTCGAGGTCCTACTAGCCCTTGTAAGGTTACAGGTAATCCTGCACTTAAACCCAGGACAGGGATGTTATCTGGCAATACCTCTTGTTGGTATTGAACGGGTTGCTCTCTGAACAACCCTTCAGAAGGAGCAGAAACCACTCGAACCTTCAAACCTTTTTCGGCTGAGAGCTTCTCTGCCCCAGAGACAAGCGTCGAAACCTCTGAACCGTTTCCTACCAATATAATATCTGGACTCCCTTCAGTGTCCACAACAATGTATGCCCCTAGTGAGGCCTTTTGAGCGTCTTCGTATCGCGAAGAATTAACCAGGGAAGGGACCTCAGGAATATCTTGACGAGAAAGGATAAGACCACTAGGCGTTTGCCAGTTTTCCAGGGCAAGTTTCCAACACACGGTAGTTTCATGTGCATCTGCAGGACGCAAGGCAAGAAAGCTTTTTTGACCAGAATGATTTTTCAACTGTTCCATTAATCTGATTTGCGCCTCTTGTTCTATGGGTTGATGTGTAGGTCCATCTTCTCCTACACGAAAAGCATCGTGCGTCCAAATATATTTAACGGGGAGTTCCATTAATGCGGCTAAACGTATAGCTGGCTTCATAAAATCAGAGAAGACAAAAAATGTAGCACAAACAGGAATAATACCACCGTGTAGTGCCATTCCGTTACAAATAGCTGCCATTGATAACTCAGATACGCCTGCCTGTAAAAATGCTCCTTCAAAATCTCCCTTGGTAAATGATTTGGTCTTCTTGAGAAAACTATCGGTTTTGTCACTGTTTGAAAGGTCTGCTGAACATACGATCATATTCTCTAAATGATCAGCATAATAACTCAATACCGCTGCGGAAGCATTTCGGGTTGCTGAATTGGGTTTTTGTTGGATTTGGCTATAATCTAGCGCTGGCAATTCATTGTTTAAAAAGCGTTGGAGTTTGTTTGCTAATTCAGGGTGAGCTTGTGCCCACTTTAGCTCTTCATCACGACGCTCTTTTACAATGGTTCTCTTATGCTCCAGAACTTTCTCATAGTATTCTTTTACCTCCGGGAAAATTTGAAATGGATTGTCTGTATCCCCCCCCATAGATTCAATAGTATGATTTACAGATCCCCCAGCTTTACTAATAGGTTTTCCATGCATAGAGACATGTCCTTCATACGTATCTCCTGCATCATTTTTTACCCCTTTTCCCATCACCGTTTTACCAATGATCAAGAGGGGTTTTTCCAATTCTGCCTGACCTAGTGTTAACGCCCTCCTAATCTCATCTTCATCATGACCATCAATCGTAACAACTTTCCATCCCCAACTTTCATATTTTTTGGCAGTATCTTCACTTGTTACTGCTGATGTTTTTGATGAAAGCTGTACATCATTATCATCATAGAACATCACCACATTACTCAGTCCTAAATAGCCTGCAATTCTCCCCACTCCTTGAGAAATTTCTTCTTGAATTCCTCCATCAGAAATATAAATATACGTATTATGGGCCATCCATTCGCCAAAACGCGTTACCAGGAAGCGCTCGGCAATGGCAGCACCAATACCAAATGCATGTCCCTGTCCTAAAGGTCCTGAAGTATTTTCTACTCCCCTCATTACATCTACTTCTGGATGCCCTGGAGTAGGACTTCCCCACTGACGAAATGACTTCAATTCATCTAAACTATACCTTTCGATTAAGGTTAAAGCTGAATACAACATAGGAGACAAATGTCCCGGATCGAGAAAAAATCGATCGCGGTACGGCCACTTCGGCTCATCTGGATCAAAAACCAAAAACTCTGAAAATAGAATATTAATGAAGTCAGCACCTCCCATCGATCCTCCAGGATGGCCTGATTGTGCCGCTTCTACCATTGCAAGACTCAAAATCCTGATATTATCAGCAGCACGTGTTACAGTAGGGTTCATAATAATTGAATTGATATATCTCAGATAAACAAACATACTATATTGTCGGGCTTATCTGCAAAAGAATTTAGAATATACTTTACTTCATTAATTAATTTTTTTGCATTTTGCCCGGCAAGAATTATACGACCTTTCTTCAATTCTAGGACTACTATTATGAATCAAATCAACCCTATTGACTTATTCGTCTTTATCGCCTATGGGATAAGCATTATATCACTTGGATTATGGGTGTCTCGTAGTAAAAAAGGCCATGAGAAAAATTCTGAAGACTATTTCCTGGCTGGTAAATCTCTCACATGGTGGGCTGTAGGCTCTTCTCTTATTGCATCTAATATCTCT
Source organism: uncultured Bacteroidia bacterium (assembly GCA_964652565.1). Lineage (GTDB taxonomy): Bacteria > Bacteroidota > Bacteroidia > J057 > J057 > JBCCTX01. Next base: position 26,464 of record CAZZEC010000008.1, on the reverse strand, counting down.
GCTGAACAGTACATTGGGATGTCTGGTTCGGGATATGCATTGGGACTGGGAATAGCTTCCTACGAATTCATGGCTGCGGCAACCCTTATCATTGTAGGTAAATTCTTTTTACCCATATTTATCAGTAAGGGAATATTTACCATGCCGCAGTTTCTGGAAATGCGGTACGATAGTAGAGTGAGGACCAGTCTGGCAATTTTCTGGTTAGTTGTATATGTATTTGTAAATCTGACTTCAGTATTGTGGCTGGGGGCACTGGCATTAAATACCATTGTAGGTGTTCCCATTTTATATGGAATATTAGGTCTGGCCTTATTTTCAGCAGTATATTCTTTATACGGCGGGCTAATGGCAGTTGCATGGACGGATGTCGTTCAGGTTGTTGTATTGATAGGAGGAGGGATCATTACCACCATCATTGCATTGGATCAGGTAAGTCAGGGTCAGGGATTCTTTGAAGGGCTCAGCATCTTATATCAAAAAGCAGGTCCAGACCCCATTGGCAGTCTGCAAAATCATTTTGATATGATTATAGAAAAAGGTGTAATGATGATACCCGATGGTGAAACCGGAATGAAAGATGCATGGCAAGACCTTCCCGGACTTTCTGTCCTGATCGGGGGATTATGGGTAGCGAACTTGTTTTATTGGGGCTGCAATCAATATATCACACAACGAGCGCTTGCTGCTAAAAGTCTGGATGAAGCACAAAGAGGGATGATCTTTGCAGGATTTTTGAAGTTAATCGTTCCACTTATTGTTGTAATACCGGGAATCGCAGCATATGTACTCCTGAATGATCCTGAGTACGGTCTTATGCAGACAGAAGCAATAGATAAATCTGATCAAGCCTATCCATGGCTACTTGAAAAATTTGTGCCTGTTGGACTGAGAGGACTAGCTTTTGCTGCGCTTATAGCTGCCATTGTCTCTTCTCTGAGCTCGATGATCAACAGTATATCTACCATTTTTACCATGGATATTTATAAACCGATTATCAATAAAAAAGCAAATGAGCGTCAATTAGTAAATATTGGCAGAATAGTGGCATCGCTCGCCTTGATCACAGCGTGTATTACTGCCGAACCATTACTGGGAAGGCTGGATCAGGCTTTTCAATACATACAGGATTGGACAGGATTTGTGAGCCCTGGAATTCTCGCTATCTTTTTATTTGGTCTTTTCTGGAAAAAAGCTACTCCCAATGCTGCCTTATGGTCCGCGATACTAAGCATACCATTCTCTATTGCCTTTAAATACTACTTATTTCCCAACATGCCATTTATGAATCGTATGGGAGTGATTTTTATACTTTGTTCATTGGTCTTAGTAGGTATTTCAAGCTATGAATCTAAAGGGAAGACACACCCCAACGCCATAGATGTTAATAGGAAATTATTTGAAACCTCTCCTGGTTTCAATGCTGGAGCAATCATTATAGCTTGTATCTTGGCTGTGATCTATGCAGTTTTGTATTAACCAATGAAGGAGCCGAGTTGCACCACGGCTCCTCCAATGATTATTCTTTGACGAGGTTATCGAGATATATTTGAAATCCGACAAATAACCCAATAGTATTCCTGTTTTGTTCATTACCAAAATTACTCCTGTAACTCAATACGGGTTCTACAGCCACATGCTTATTAAAGAATGCAGCATATCCAACTCCCAGTCCGACTTCTCCCCTTCCATCAATATCACCACCCTGGTATGAAAGAGTTAATTCACCAAAAAAGCCCTGTTGCAAATAGTATCTTGCTAAAGGGCCGATACCAATAATTTGAGTGCCATCGAAATCATCAGGCTTGAGCCAACTAAACTGTATCATGCCCCCAATTGCTAGTTGATCCATAATGAAATAGGCCCCTTTGGGAGCTAACACAAAACTGAAAAAATCATTATTGCTATCGTCAGTATTTGTTCTCGAAAAGGATGCATTTCCTCCAGCTAGAATTACCCCTTGTTCAAATTGAGCATGTACCTGAATTACCAAGAGTATGAGACCAATAGTTAATAACGTTTTCATAAAAAGATGCCATTTTAGTTTGATATTTCTAAAATGGCATCTATATATATGTTTGTCAATGGAATAATTTAGGTATAGAAAAAATTAGAACGCTTCGAAAACATTTGTCTCTAAGGTGTCCATGACAGCAATTTCCTCTAACTTGCGTACAGCCCCACCATAGAAGAGCCTATCGCTGGAAATCTTTAGCCCATCATAGTTTTTATATGCTTCCCATGACGATTTGAATCTAGGTTCTTCATCTGTAGCATTCGGATAATAATCCCATTGAAGGACCATGTGAGAGGTAGGGTCTACGTATACATGGTATTTGTTCTGAGGGGTATTACCTACCCCATCAAACGTCATTTCTACTACTTCTGCCAAAACCCCTGTTTCGGTAGAATCCTGCCCCGCATATTTCAGTGTAACTCCATCATCTTTCATTTTAAAAGGCATGTATACCCAATACATATCATTGATCCAATGTGATTTAGCTGCCTGGATTAACTTACTGGCTGAATCTGCATCTGCTAATACCTCTCCATCCAACCTAACTCTACCTTCCATGGTATTCACATTAAAAATTACAGATTTATTATGAGCTGTATCCTGGAGATAATCGATTTTTACGTCTCCAGTGAACTTGTCCCAGATATGTCTGCGATTGCCGAAAAAGATCCATGTAGAATAATGTAGATCATCCCAGTTTTTGCGTCCCCCCATAGCTTCCATTACTTTATCCGCAACTTCGATCGCCTCTGAGTCAGAGTCTTCCATGTTAAATCCTGGCATTGCCGGATTACCGACTTGAGTAACTTCAGCCGGAGCTTCTGCACTTTCAGACTGTCCTTGTGGTTGACATGCTACGAGAATACATATAATGCATCCAATAGCAAAAACGTGATTGTATTTCATGATTTTTATGGGTTAATGAAGTGTGAGAACGTAAAAAGTTAGGTAATTTGAAATGATAAAAATTTGAATTCCTCTGCTACTCCACCCAATCGGCTATAAAAACATTTGTATCCCGAGTATCTCCATTATTCCTGTTCGAAGCAAATACCAGCTTTTTACCATCATATGAAAACATGGGAAATGCATCAAATTCATCGTCAAATGTAATTTGCTCCAAACCTGTACCATCCAGATTAACCATGAATAAATTAAAGGTTCTACCCCCAGATTTATGATTGGAAGAAAAAATTACTTTCTCCCCCGAAGGATGAAAAAATGGAGCCCAATTGGCTTGCCCTAGCTCTGTTATTCGCTGAAGATTGGAACCATCGGTATCACACACAAAAAGTTCTAAGTCGCCTGGGCGAATTAACCCCTGTGATAACAGGTTTTGATAATCTTCCAATTCTTCTCCTTCTGGTCTTGATGCACGAAAAATAAGTTTACTCCCATCTCGAGAAAAGAAGGCACCACCATCATATCCCGGAACATCCGTAACTTGTTTTATATCGGAACCATCAATATTCATTGTATATAAATCCAGGTCTCCATTCCTCGTAGAAGTGAAAACTATTTTATCACCCTGGGGTGAAAGGGTTGCTTCTGCATCGTAAAAGTCATTATCAGTCAATTGCTGTTTTAGATTTCCATTAAGATCAGAGATATATAATTCATAACTATTATATATCGGCCATACGTACCCCATACTTCTATCGGGTTCAGGAGGACAATCTGCACCAGATGCATGCGTTGAAGCATAGATGATTAATGAATCCCCTGGCATGAAATAAGAGCAAGTAGTTCTTCCCTCACCGGTACTAACCAGTTGCATATCGAAGTTTTCAGCGGGAGAACCAGGTATCTTTCCTACATATATTTGATCACAAGGAATATTTTCAGCGTCATAAGCGCGTTGCAAAACGAGATAGTTGTTATCAAAACTGAAATATGCCTCCGCATTATCCCCCCCAAAAGTCAACTGACGAATATTACGCAGGTGAACCTCTTCATCATATCTCAAAGAATCTGCCATTTCAGTACTCAGTTCCATCCCATCTTCATCATTTGTTTGTGAATGTGTATTGCATGCTGCAACGCCTACTACAATAAGTATCCAGAGAATTTTGTGCATATAATATTTAAGTTTGGGTATAAAGATACGTGAACTTATAGGATTATTCTAATCAGGCATGATTCACAGTTGAGTGTCAACTTTCTCTGACCAAACCTCCAGTTAAACGTATGAGTTCAGTTTCAGATTCTTTGAGATCACGTAATGCTTCCAATCTACTCAGCTGAGCGTTTAGAAATTGTAGTTGAATCTGTCGATAATCTAAAGAATTAATCAGTCCACTTTCGAATCTCTCTTCTGCGATATCCAGATTTAAGGCTGCATTTTCCACCAGGATATCTCTTAGATCCTTGACTTCTCTTCTTGCACCATAGGTATCATAGGTTACCAACAGGTCATTCATGAGAGATTCTTCTAGTTGTCTCTCGGTGAGTTGACCTATTTGCTCATCAATTCTAGCGTTTCTTATAGCTCTGCGTGTTTGCCCTCCATTAAACAGGTTGAATGCGAGTGAAAACCCTGCTGTGTAATCAAAGGCTCTGAAATCCAAAGACTGCCCATCAATTCTATTAGCTGTACCAACACCATAATTAACTCCTGTGTTGATAGTTATGGTAGGATACATATTAGCTTCGGCTAAACGCGTATCCTGTCTTAAAATACGATTTGAAATATATTGGTTCCTGATATTATTGTTATCAGCAATCATTTTGTCTTTAAGCTCTTCAAAATCATAGCGAGAGAATCTTTCTTGTAGATTATCAGTAAGTGTCCAATCACTTTCTACAGGTACATTCATCAGCAAATTGAGGTTGCGAATCTGATTTCTCACATTTAATTGCTGAATGACCAGATTGACAGAATCTGTAAAATACGCATCTTTGAACTGAAGGAGTTCAAAAGTACCCGAAGCTCCCATCTCTTTCCTCAATTCTTCGTAGTCATATCTACGTTCTGATGCAGCTAATACCTCTTTCAATACACGCTCTTGTTCCTGTGCCAATAAAGCATTGTAATACCCCAGAATAATTGCTTGAATAGTAGTTTCAACAATAATTGAAGCATTCCCTTCACTTTCAGATTGAAGTAAGTCCAATCGTTCCAGATTAGCTTTAGCGCGAAATCCATCAAATAAAATCCATGAAATGCTCAATCCTGAACTTGCATTCAATCTGCTTGCAATAAATGAAGCAGGACTCTCCGTTTTAAAAAATGATCCGTTGAGATTTAGATCAACCCTGGGCAACATACCTGCTTCCCCTGCATTGTTATTATTTTGAGATATATTGACTTGATAATCTGCGATACGAATATCAAAATTGTTTTCTAAGCCAATGGAAATGGCATCCGTTAAAGATAAGGGGGTATTTCTTTGTGCAAATACTGTTTGACATACAGCAAATACTCCAAAGACTGACAAACTTAGTCTAATAATCCAAAAGGAGATTTGTTTCATAATGTAGTATTACGATAGCTTAAATCAGAATTACAAAATATTTTCAAGACGCTTGTCTTCTTTTATTGAGGGCTCGACTTCAATCCTGTCTGGGAATTGAACTTTCGCTTCCCACAACCAATTCCACAACCAAGTAATACTGACTCTAAGATCATTCCAGGCGACAACCAGTGCAGGAAATATCGTAAGAATAAAGAATGTACCCAGAAGAATACCGTATGCAACTGAGATAGCCATGGGAACCAAAAATCTGGCTGTAGCACTTGTATCTCTGATAAGTGGGAATAATCCAACCACAGTTGTCAAAGATGTTAGTAATATGGGTCTGAAACGAGACTTCCCAGCAAAAAAGATTGCAGAGGCTACTGAATGACCTTCTTTTAACAAACGATTGTATTTATCAGCAAATACTACGGCGTCATTCACAATTACCCCAGAAAGTGCCAGCATACCATATGAACTCAAAATGGAAATCGGTTTCCCTTCTATCCAGTGGCCAATAGCAGCCCCAAGTATACCCAGAGGGATCATGAGTATAATGAGAAATGCCTGTGAAAAGGACCTGAACTCCAACGTAATCAATAGAAAAATAGCCAATAAAATCAACGGACCTGCCAATGCCAAAGATCCTCCAAAACGATCTCCCTGCCTGGCCTGTCCTTCAAAAGATATCGAAACACTGGGAAAGGCCCTCCTGACTTCCGGAATAAGATTCGTTCTAAGATCTTCCAAAATGGGTTGTGCCGCATCTCTGGAATTGGCTAACTCAGCTTCTACACGATTTTCACGGGCACCATTCAAGTGTTTAATACTTACAACTCCTCTTACAGTTTCATATTCTATTAAGTCTGTCAAGGGATATTCTTCCCCATTGACTGTTTTGATTTTTATTTGCTCTAGTTGGCCTAAACTCTTTCTATTCTCTTCCGGATATCGAACCCAAACCCTCACTTCATCCTGTCCTATCTGTAGGCGTTGGACCTCTTCACCAAAAAAACCTTGTCGTATTTGACTGGTAATATCATTATGTGTAAGACCTAATACATATGCCTGAGGTTTTAACTGTATATTGATTTCTCTTTTACCTGGTATATTACTATCAGTTATATCCTTGAGGTCTGCGCGTTGCATTAGTGCATTTTTGACCATATTTTTGGCACCTTCTAATTCAGCCATATTACGGCTTTTTAAGCTTAGCGATACCGGGCTTCCAAACCATCTTCTACCCTCACCTACTGTTAATTGTTCTGCTTCGGGGATATCGGTAATCCCTTCTTTAAATCGTGCCGCCACAATGGGCTTATCTACCTTACGCTCTTTTTCAGGAAGTAATTCGATACGTAAATTTCCCGTGTGCCCCCCTGCTTCTGTACCTGCTGTGCCAACAGTAAGTCTCGTACTCAATACCATATCTTTCCCATCGGATCTCTCCGATTTCATTTTCTCATTGATCTCCCAAATCTCCTTTTCTATTTCTAGCAGATAGTCCTCTGTTTTCCATTCACGTGTCCCAGGTTTCAATACAAGGTTGACATCCAAATTATCAGATCGGGAAAAAGATGGAAAATAGGTAAGCTTAATATATTTTCCCTGGATCAATCCCACCATCACCAGACATGAAGCTATGGCCAGTGCTAAGGTTATATAGCGAAACCGTATTATTCGCGTTAGGAAACGCCCATATATTCTATCTCTAACGTACTTAAACCCTCTATCAAAATTCCGTCTGAATCTTCCAGGTTCTTTATCTGAAAGTGCTCCTGAGTGTGCAATATGCGGAGGTAAGATAAAGGCACACTCTACTAGTGATAATGCCAGACAAAAAATCACCACTATGGCCATCTCAATGATAAACTGCCCAAAGCGTCCTTCAAAGAAGAAAAACGCCAGGAATGCGACTATAGTTGTGGAAACACCCGTAAACACGGCGGGCAATACCTCCAAAGTACCATCTAAGGACGCCTGAAGAGGGCGTTTACCTTTTTCATAGTGTGAATATATGTTTTCGGCTACTACGATTCCATCATCCACTAAAATTCCTACTACCAATATCATCCCGAATAGTGAAATAATGTTAATAGTAATCCCTACCAACTGTGCCAGGAATAACATGCCCATAAATGAAAAAGGGATACCAAATGCCACCCAAAATGAAAGCCTTACATTAAGAAATAATCCCAAAAATATGAGTACTAACAACAGGCCAATCGTTCCATTATTCAATAAGATATCCAGACGTGCTAACAAATAGTCAGACCGATCATTATCTAATATAATGTTTACTGTCTCGTTAGTCTCATTAAACTCCTCGGTATATGAATTGACATAATCCCTTATATCAATGATGTCGTCGTCAGGAAGTTTTGAAACCTCGATGGTTACTGCAGCCTGACCATTGTACATCGTCTTATTTGGCACATCAGCAAATTGCTCTTTTACTTGTGCAACATCTTTGACCCTCAGAATACTTCCATCTGGATTAGTTCGAATGATAATATCTCCAATCCCATCGGAATCGTATTGCTTGGCTCGTGAGCGTATGAGGATCTCTTCATTAGTAGATTTGACAGATCCTGAAGACACATCACGATTATTGAGTCTTACAGCATTTGCCAGTTGATCAAAGGTGAGCCCATAGCGAATCAACACTTCCTCAGGAACTTCAATTGAAATTTCTCTCTCTGGGTATCCGGTAATTTCTATTTGTGTGATAATACCAGACGCCAGAAGATCTTCTCGGACACCTTCTGCATATCTCTTTAACGTCCAAAGGTCAACCTTACCTACCAAGATCATATCTATCACATCACCTCTGGGCTTTTGATTATAAATAACGGGTTTTTCTGCATTCTCCGGAAAAGAATTAATTCGATCCACTGCATTCTTTACATCCGTGAGTACAATTTCCGATTCGTACTTCGGATCCACTTCAATGGAAATACTGGCGGTATTTTCTGAAGCAATAGAAGTTACTTCTTCAATACCTTCAAGTCCTTTTAATGCTTCTTCAACTTTAATGACTACTCCTTCCTCCATTTCTTCAGGAGAAGCTCCAGGATAAGTAACCCTTACACTAATAATATTGGGTTCTATCTCGGGAAAAAAAGACTTGTTAATAGTAAAAGTGCTAACTCCACCCAGAACCAGTACAACTAAGATAATGACATTGGCCCAAATGGGATATTTAGTTATATATGATATAATATTTCTCATGGTATTCTAGGTTAGTTAGTAGCTGAGGATGAAGGGGAAGTATTGTTGTTTTCTGGAAGCTTATCAGCTGAACTGTCAGTAGAATTATCTTCATTTGAAGGGGTATTGACAGTTTTTATTTCCGAAGACTCATCTGTAGACTTCGATATGTTGGCAGGTTCTTCTGTACCTTCGATCACTACTTCCATATTCTCGTAAGCATTGATCAATGGTTCTGTTACAACCATTGCCCCTTCATCCAAACCTGAAAAGAACAAGGTCTCTTCGTTAAATTTTTCAATCTGAATGGGTTGAACACTAAGTCTATTTTCTTTTACAACAAATATTTCATTTTGATTGAATACAGCGTTCCGGGGAATTTCCATAACATCTTTAAGTCGTGTTCCAGGGATCTCAACTTCTAGATATTGCCCGTCATACACTCTTTCATTGCTAGGGGTAAAGGCAATATATGTATTCACAGACTGAGTAGTCGGATCTACAATATCACTTACCCTTACTACTCTTCCCTTCCATGTATTTCTCCTGCTGGAAGAAGTAATATTTACCATGGTACCTGGTCGGACAAAATCCAGATCTTCTGTCCTTAGAGGGAGTTCTATTTCCAGTCTGTTAGAGCGAGTAATCCGTGCCACTTTAGTCCCCGAATTCACCACAGCACCAGGCTCTTGTAATACTTCTGAATAGCTACCGGAAAAGGGAGCTCTGATAATATATTTATCTAGTCTCTCCTCAGCGCTTTTGATATTGTAATATTGATTAATAATATTTCTCGTAGAAAAAAATACTTTTTCTTGTGAAGTCTCTATAGCAGGAAGAGTAGATAATGGATCACTTACTGTAAGTTGATCGAAATAGGATTGCCATTTTTGATAGGTATCGGGGTAATCAATTTTTAAGTCGGGCAATATATTTGCCACTGCGGTCATAAAGTCACTCTTTTGGGCATAGATGGTCAATCGAGCCTCTGTATCATCAATTTTCATTAATATTTGCCCCTCTTTGAATGCCTGTCCCCTTTTAAGTGGTACCGAACCAGGCAGTATTTCCCCTTGTACCTCTGAAATAATATCTACCGCTCGCTCCGAAACAACTTTCCCCATATTAGAGAGTGAAATTTCACGGCTCTTATATTCCACAGGAGTCGTCTTTACAGTACGCTTTTGCTCTTGAAACGACATCTGACGAACTGGAGATTGTCTGTTGGCAAGTTTGGATTGGATATAACTACCTATCCATAAAATAACAATAGCTCCAATTGCAGAAACCAGAATCCTACGAATGATTAATTTTTGCATTGATGTAGAATATTTGTTGTGTATTGTTAGTAATTCATGGTAACCTATCACTAATCCTGACTTGCCCAGATAGTTCATTTACATAAACTTCAACAAAATAGCCAATTTACAATTTTGTTGCCGTGAAGCTAGAAAAAACAACAAATATATTGGAAACTTTGTTTGACTCCTTATTTGAAATAAAAAAAGGATATGGAATAACTCCATATCCATTCTTAACCACAATAAACCTATAGTCAAAAGGCTTTCAAGACAATAATTGTTATTCTAATGAGAAGTTAATGATACATACTATATGTACATTTATTACTCCTTATAGAAATTCATATAGATATTGAGGTAGATTATGGAATCAACTATCTTCCAACCCAATTTTCATCCTCATCAACTCACTTACTCTTGTTTTTTCCATCAATAGATCAACAACAGTGATCACCTCAAATAATAGACATTTATGTAAATATGTTGAGTAAAAGTGGTATTGATCTATTTATCTGTCTAACCTCTATATATACTACGAATACGATTGAAAAAGTTCTCAGATAACCCTGAAATTTATTCACAGAATGTTAAATACATATATATATTTTGATAAACTTAATTACTAGAAACTTTGCTTAGGCGTTTTTTTTCATAATCGAGGATTTTCTCTTTGCTCATCTTACAAGTGACCCATTCGTTATCAAATTCTACTCCAAGCTTTTCATAGAATTTAATTGCTGGTTCATTCCATTCGAGCACATGCCATCGTATTTGACATGCATCTTGTTCTACTGCATAGGCAACCAGACGGTCCAATAACATTTGCCCAATTCCGTGTCTTCTATATGCCTGCGTTACAATTAAATCATCTAGATACAATTTTTTACCCTTCCAGGTGGAGTATCCAAAGTAAAACAATGCGATACCTACTACCTCCCCTTCTCCTGTTTCTGCTACGAAGAACTCAAACAAAGGCTTTTTCCCAAACCCATCTTGTTCCATTTGTGCCACTGTAGTATGAACCTCACTTTCTGCTCGTTCATATACTGCCAGTTCTTTGATCAAATGATGAATGGCGGGAATATCTCGCCTCACACCTTTTCGGATATGTATTTTCTCCTCCATGTAACTATAATTATTATTGTACGGTACTCTCTGCAATCCATTGTATATAAGGAACATGTCCCTGGATAAAAGGTAAAGCAACTATACAGGGAACTTCATAGCTATGTAATTCAAGCACTCTGGATTCTATATTAGCGAAGTTGGACAACTGGGTCTTAGCTATGATGATAACCTCCTGGTCATCTACAACTTCACCTTTCCATATATACATAGAAACCATGTTGTCAATAATGTTTACACATGCAACTAATCTTTCTTCAATCAAACACTTACTAATCATTTGAGCTTCGCTCATATCTCTACAGGTGATGTATAACATACAAGTTTCCATGTTAGCCAATATAAACAAAATTCATTCTAATGTGTGTAACGATTGCTAAACGATTATACCCTTAAAATAGTTGCATATACAGAATTGCTACAATAAAGGTTTTATATCACTGGTAGCTTTCAAAATTTCGATAACTTCACTTTCTTTAAAGATATATCCATCAATTTGATCGCTTATGAATATAGATTTAGCAGGGATGAGAAAAGAATATAAACAATTTTCCCTGGATGAAAAGGATGTTGATGTCAATCCTTTCAACCAGTTTCAATATTGGTTTCAACATGCTATAGATGCCAAAATTAGTGAACCCAATGCCTGTGCATTGGCAACAGTTTACAATGGGCAGCCTTCCGTAAGAATTGTCCTACTTAAAGGGCTGGATGAAATGGGATTCGTATTTTATAGCAATTATCAAAGCAGAAAAGGTCGTGAAATATCTCACAATCCATTTGTAGCACTCACCTTTTTTTGGGCAGAATTAGAACGTCAGGTGAGGGTAGAAGGCAAAGCTGAACGCGTTTCCGCAAAGGAATCCACAGAATACTACCAGAGTAGAGATAGAGCCAGTCAAATTGGTGCATGGTCTTCTCCTCAGAGTGAAGTAATAGACCATCGCACAATCCTAGAGGAAAACGTACATAAATACCAAGCGAAATTTGCTGGAGAAAACGAAATACCTCGCCCGGACCACTGGGGGGGCTTTAGGGTAATACCTCATTACCTAGAATTTTGGCAGGGCCGTCCTAGCAGGCTCCATGATCGGCTTGCTTATCGGTTACTTGATAATTTAAATTGGGAAATAATACGTCTGGCCCCATAAAGTAAATTATAACTCTAAAAAGGCGATTTCAAATTCAATAAATTAGTCCCTAGTTGAAGTAGGTAGATCAGTTGAGCCCCTACTATTGTAATACTTCCCATTGCGTATAGTTGTATCATTCCGAAAGGAGGGAAATTCATTCCTCCTATCCACAACAAGCCAAATCTCGCAGAGAATACCCCTATAGTAATCAGTAAAAATGGTTGTAGTGCTCGCTGGATATCTACCAGGCAAGACAAAGGGGAAGAAATGAACAATAGATACATCGATGGACTCAACCAACGGGCGTATACACCTGCAGTTTCCCATTCTGGCCCTAGTACAAAGCTAAATAACCAGGGGCCAGCAAATAAAATTGCAATAAGAAAAGGTAATCCTAAAATGGTCAATCTCTTGAAGGTATTCCAAGTCTCCTTTGATAGCACTTCTCCCCCCAACCTTTTGGCATGACTTGCCCGTTCAAAAAATACATTTCCAACAGACGCACTAATTAGTCCCAAAGGCGCAAGTAATATTTGATCGGCCTTACTAAATAATCCGTTTACGTCCATTGCATCGATATAAAGCAGTGGAATCAAAAAAAAAGGTAGTTGCTTAGAAGCCGTAGTTAACAGTGTACTAAAAACGGAATACTTGGGAAAATCATCATATGATTTCCTTAGGCTGTTGAATGTAGCTAATGAAAATTTCTTGTTGGGAAGTGAAACTTGCCATTTGATAAAAGGTAACAGTAGCAGCAATAAACACATTATTTGACCAGCTAAAAACCCCCAGATTAACCCTTCAAATCCCCATCCAGCAAAACCTGCCCACAAGGACCCCAGGACTTGTGCAGACGATTTTCCAATTCTGGATACTGCAAGTGTTCTATACATCTTTATCCTGTTTATCATTACCCTAATGGGTTGGATAATCCCTTCGATCAATAAACTAATAGGTATGACCCACATCAACGTTTGAAGTTGTTCAACATGAAGAAATGTAGTTATGGAATTACTAAAGATAAAAACGCAAATAGCAACAATCGTCGATATACCTACAGCGTATATTAAGCCAATATTTACCAAACCCAGAGCTTCACCAATTTTTTGAGGTAACATTACCGCCCACTCATACCCTCCATTCACCACTACTGCCACAGTAACTACGATAGCAACATATATCGAAAATACGCCAAATGACTCTGGTGCGTATATTCTTGTAAGGATAGGCAATGCGATGATATTCAATACTTGTCCCAATCCATTTCCAGTAATTAAGAGAATTACAGGACGCCAAAAATTATTGAGACGTATCACAGATAGTTTGCTTTTAATTTTGGAACTAATGCCTGATCTATTGGAAATGTAAAATCATCAGCCATGAGTGTTGTTAACGATACCCATCGGAATACTTGCTCATCTTCCTCATCAATATCAAAATCCATTGGCTTTTCCTTCACTGAAATTGCGATATTCTCGTTACATTTCACCTGGAAGTACATACTAATGACTTGTTCCTGGATATTAAATGCAGATTGCTGTAAAAAGGGATTAACATAAAATATTTCCCCTACTTCTATATTTACATTTAATTCCTCTCTCCACTCTCTTTTAAGACATTCTTCAATACCTTCGCCAAATTCTAATCCCCCTCCCGGAAGTTTCGTCATCTTCATCCCCTTCCTAATCTCATCAGTTATAAGTAACTGATTTTCTACAATGAGTAACCCATAAACACGTATATTAAATTTGCTAATATTTATCGACATATTATTGGTAATATATTACTAAACACGATTACATACGTATTTCATGCCCAATAACTCACATTATATCCACACTATTTATTAATAATTTGCATATTATCATACAGAGCAACATAAGTAATGCTATAGTTTATGCAAACAAAAGGGCCCCCTTTTCAATGGACATCCTACGAATATCAAATAGAGGGTAAAAAATACCAACTCTTGGAAATACTTAATAAAGAAGATCTGTTCAATCAAATCCTTCAACTGGATGATAATCATCCTTACATACAAGATGAAAGAATACCCTATTGGACAGATTTATGGCCTTCTTCAATTGGTTTAGCCAAATACTTATTATCACATTCATCATTAGTGAAAAATAGCACTGTAGTAGAAATTGGATGTGGTATGGGTTTCAGTGGAATGATAGCTCAAGAACTGGGAGCCAGCGTTATACTTACAGACTATCTGGAGCAAGCATTTGCTGCGGCTGATATAATGTGGCAAATAAATAATAACCCAAAACCCACTTGTAAAATAATGGATATTAGGCGACCTAACGAAGCACTTACCTCTGATGTGATTATTGCTTCAGATGTCGTATATGAAAAAAGAATGCACAAACCTTTGATAAGGACGTTTCATGTACTAAGCCACGCACAAACATCTATCATATTGAGCGAACCTCAAAGAAAATATTCAGAACGATTTTTTTCACTGTTAGAAAACGAAGGTTTCCTACACGAGAAAACAGAATATGAAATACTATTAAATAATAAACATCACCGGGTATCAGTATATCGAATATATACTGCCAATAGTTAAAGAAAAATGAGCTCTTTTAACATTCACTATTGGGATTTACATACCGTCTCCCAGTACAATAATTTCCATCCCATCCATATCTTGTTGTAGGGGAAGTTGGCAGGATAATCTACTTGTGTCAGTGATATTCGGTAAACTATCCAGCATAAATTCCTCATCTTCTTCAGGTTCATCTAATTTGTCAAATCCTTTGTCAACTTTAACATGACAAGTTCCACATCCAGCCATTCCACCACATATAGCAGGAACATCGAAACCTTCTGAAGTGAGTATTTCCATTAAATTTCCCGATGGATTTTCTTCAAACTGAATGGTTCTTTGCGAACCATCTCTGTCAGTTACTTTTATAGTGATCATTTATAAAAAATAAACGAGATAATATATGTTATGCTAACCAGTAGTATGCTGATATGTTTCATGATATAGTATAAGACTACCCTATACCCCAAAAAAAAGTGGCCGCGGACTAAGTCCGCGACCCAAACAGCCATGAAAACGCCCTAAATCTTTATATATTTTTCAAGAATATGTGTATTCTCTTTTTTATCAAAGTTAAACTAATATTAATGTATTATCAAAAAATGATACGCATTAGTATTCTGTGACAATTGCAAAACTATAATCTTTTTCTTCTTCTGCAAAGAAATCATTTAATTTTTCTCCTCTATAGTGTAAGAAAAGAGTAAAAAAACTTGTACTTAATATTGGTGTTAAACGTAAAATTATGATTATCAAACATATAGCAAAATAGAAATTTATTCTATTGAATAGGTCACCCAGAATGACTGAGTGCTTATACTAGTATTGACATGCATCAATGTTGCTACCACCTGATCATTAAGCCAAATCGTATGAGGCCTTGAGTAGTAATGATTTCTGCGTTTATGTTCAAAAATCTGAATACGCTCACTCACTTTTCCAGTAGTTAGATCAAGCGTTTTGTAAAATAATCTCAGTGGTTCGCCATACTTTTCTCCACCATTTTCATGTACCAAAAAATGAAATGTTTGATCTTCCCAATCGGGAAATAGATTGAAGAAATACCCAAGCATTTCTATAGCTACTTTGACTCTTTGATAGGAAGGGACTACCATGATATTCTTGTATCTACCAAAAGGATCAAATTCAAAAATGATGATCTCTTCGAGGATAGTAGTAGCTGTACCCTGTGCGATAGGACTAAACAAGGAGATTGATCGATAGCTACCCACAGATAGTCGATTCTCCTGTGAAAATTTCTGGACAATCAACATAAGACCTTGGTCAGGTGTTTCTATCATGCTATGTATCAAATATTTATCAAACTTAGTGATGGGTTTTAGTCCTGCCTCCTCCCTTTTCTTTGATACTTCTACTAAAATAGAAGAATCTATATTTATTCTTCTCTTCATGTCTACTTCTCTATTTCTAAAGTCAAATGCAACTATTTGATACATATTGATGTTCATTCCCACACCTTTTGACTTATCTCTATCACAGTAAGCAAGATATATACGTTCACCTTTGCCGACTAGAGGTGGAAAATGGGCATTGTATAGATCTGATTCTCTCCAATATCTCGGAAAATCTCGAACACGCAAGGACTGTGTATCTTTTGATTTACCATGAAATTGGTACATTACAAAGTCTTGATTCTTCGTAATAGTTCCTATATAAAAATTTCCAGTATCATCTAGTCTTCCACACAATACATCTACCTTGTTTTTAGGGTTCTCAGAAATATACATTGTATCCTTGTACTTTCTCTCCAACTCCATACAATAAACATCGATCACCACATATTCTACTCTTTCTGCTCTTACTCCTAGCTCTTCCTCTCCCTCCTGATAATCGTAAAAGTATCTCACGCGTTTGTTGGAATGTGTATTTCCATAATGATATATGGTGAATAATGAGTCATTGGGTGAAAACTCTAAAAACAAATTAAAATCCCGGTCCCCTTTAACTACAGATAGAATATTAGTTTCTAATAATTCTCCACTTTTTATTCCGATTAGCCTGGTCAGGATTTTATGCTCTTTCAATTTATTATCATAGTCCACATTCAATAAGACAATGGTAGTGTCTTTTTGAAACACTCTTACGATTTCTTCCTCATCTCTGAGCTCGATCTCGCTATACCACGATTCTTCCAATAACAAGTTGTACCTGGAAATTCCGCGAATTCTACTATTAAACTCTTTGGGTCTCCAGATATGTACAAAGTCATTTTCGGACAACTTCAATATTGGATTATGCGACTTATAGATTATATCCATATTCCCGACATGATAGTTAAAGGGATATATGCCATTGTCATCATAATAATCCTCTAATTTGAGCTCCTTGATAACATTTTGAGATAAAAGATTAGTAATAGAAACGCACTGTAGTATAAGTAATAATAATACTTTACATCCCAAATTTTGTAAATTTAACTCATAATAAACCATCTTTACGCTGTTGACTTTCTGTTTCTAACATTTACTTATTTTAAAAATAACAAAAACACATCAAAATACTTTAATTACTAATCTACCTTTATTAAAAATCTATGAGACTGAGAATAGGGCAACGTGTTAGGTTACTTCATGAGAGTGGTGAAGGTGTAGTTACTGAATTAATTGATAAACATCATGTAGAAGTAACATTAGATGGCGATTTCCCCATGGATGTTCATATTGACGATATCATCATTGTAAATGAAGAACAAAGTTCTTTTTACGGGACAGGGAAGGAGGATGATCAAGTAAAATCCAGGCCCATGGGCAATCTGTTAGAAATGAGCATGGCAGTAGTCAAATCAGCCGATGAAGTGGATTTCCATCTCATCAATCCAGAACCTATTGATATACTTTTTACTTGTTACATTAAAATAAAAAGTAAATATCAAGGTATGTTAGGAGGAGTAATACATACCGACGAAGTACAAAAACTATTCTCATTCAGTCCTGTAGAAGCCAAATCCATTCGTGGTGTATATTTTCAGTTATTACCTTATAAGATAGGAAAAGGCCATCCTCATGCGCTAGATACTCACGAAATACCGTGGAATAAAAGTGTATTTATCAATCCCACAACATATATAGAACCTATTAGTAAAAGTGGATGGTTGTTCTCCCTAAGACAAAAACCTACAGAATTTGAACAGAAAGTAGCGATGAGCAATATAAAGATCAAAGGGGGAGATTTGCCAAATAGAAAAGAAAAAGTAGTGGATTTACATATAGAAGAATTGGTGAGCAAGCCTTATAAAATGTCGCCTTCAGAAATGCTTAAAACGCAATTGCATCATACCGAACAAATGCTCTCCAAAGCCATACTAGAAGATTGTGCTGCCATAACGTTTATTCACGGCGTAGGAGAAGGAAAATTAAAGAAGGAGGTAAAAAATATACTGATGTCCCACTCTGAAGTAAAAGCCATATATCCAGGAGACCCCAAGAAATATGGAAACGGCGCTACAAAAGCAGAATTACATTAACGGCGGTAATTACAAAAGAATTAGGGTAATACTTGTAGCGTTTCTAAAGCAGCAGCAGGCATAATAACTTTTCCTACTCTGTCAGAATCCTTTGTTTGAGCACCCGTATTAACCAGTATTCTGTGAGCTTCTTGTGGTGTAAGTTCCGGCTGAAAAGATTTCATCACACCTATTAAGCCAGCAACCATCGGAGTAGCCATTGATGTGCCATTAAATGATTGATATTTATTTCCTGGAATAGTTGAATGAATATTTACTCCGGGGGCGGCAATAGGCATTTTCAGCTCATTATTCCAATTAGAGAAAACAGCTTTGTTTAAAGATTCATCCACTGCTGAAACCACAATAACTCCCTCTATATTTGCTGGTGAATATTTTTTTGCATTATCATTGCTATTCCCAGCCGCTACTACCACTATACAGCCATTACTTAACGCATATTCTATTGCTTCTACCTGTACTCTTGGTGGTCTGGGGTGAAATCCCCCCAAAGACATGGAAATGACATCTGCACCATCTTCAGCGGCATCTATAATTGCTTGTGCAACAGTTTCGTCACTTCCCCTACCATATCTATCCAGGGCGCGATATCCAGAAATACTCAAAAATTTTCCTTCCCAGTTTAAGGAACCTATACCTTTATTATTATTTGTCATAGCACCGGCAATCCCGGCACAATGCGTACCATGGCTATGTTTATCGCTGTTGCCAGGACTTGACTTAAAAATGTCTTTGAGATCTTCATGCTTACTTTCAACCCCAGTATCGACGATAGCTAATTTTGCCCTTTCTGTAGGGGTTTGAGCTGTCAATATCTCAAATGCACGATTGTAGTTCAGTCTTTCAATATACCATTGATTGGAGATGAGGGGATCATTGGCAAGTATATCATTAGGCATTGTATATTCAGGGCTACCATTAGCAATAGGCTCAATGAGTTCTACGGGATGATTATAATCGACATGATCTACATTTTCCTTATCGTAATTCAATTCTCTTTGCAATAGAGATTTATACATAGTATCGACACAAAGTACATAGAATTGAGCGAGATCTTCATCTTCTTCAAGCGTAACATTGGGGAAAGCTTTCCAGTGATGTACTTTGTATTTCTTGAAAATTGGTTGTAATTCATCTATTGTATCATCGGGACCCAATTCGACCAAAAACTCCACTTTGCCAGGAGAGTTTTTGGAGTGAAAATTCTGAAAACTTTTGATCAATACGGTCGAACCATAAATGCCAAAAGCAAATAACAGAGATAAAACTCCTGGCACCCAAAATATTTTGGGTTGTAATTTGTGAAATGACAGGTAAGAAGAGGCAACAATCATCCCTATCCCAATATCTGTAAGCATTAAGCATATTCTATCCAGCATACCTGCATTCTCACCTACAAAATTATAGGCATTTACCAACCAAATATTTGGCAATAGAAAACGATATAAAAATGCTCCCAATATGAATACAAATGCCCAAAGAGGGTTAAAACTCATTCCTTTGCTACGCTGTAGCATTCCTTTACCAAAAACCATGAATGCCCAACTCGCGAGCAGCGGCCCCAACAGATATACAAAAAAAGTACTCATACAATGTTCTTTCCCGTGTAATAAATTTAAAAAATCAAAGTGCTTTTATGTCACTAATATTTATATTTTGCCCCCACATATAAATACTAAATGCATCAGAAGGCTCATATGTAATTTTAACTTTTTTCCCAGATTCTTGAAAACGCTTAGGTACGCCATCTAAAGGCATATACTTTTTCCCATCATCCCCTTCAATACCCCAAAATCCACCTGATAAATCGACAAAAACTATATTTCCCGTGATTTCCATATAATTATACTCTAATCATTCTACGGAGGTAAGTGTACATAGTTACGGTATAAATTACCGCTCACCCTTTATTTGTCCCATTTTCTATTGAGAATGTCATCCAATAGAAATGCCTTGCGAAGATCTTTGAGATCGCCCAAGATAGGATGAGATTTTGGCGGATGTTTAGCTTCTTCAAGTTTGGTAATATTTAACCCCTCCCCTAGAATTGATTCTACCTCAAAAGTATCATCCCAATCTTCATCTTCATCGATATAGCTCCCTGGCAAAAATTGGGGGGGTCTTGGTGGTGGTGGAACTTTCTTATCAGCATGCTGAACAGTAGGATATTTGGAATCGCGTATTCCCCACTTGAAAAATACATGACGCAAATAAAGAAATGCTCCGATTCCTAATAGTGTCCAAAATAACATGCGAAGAAACAAAAATGGATCTATTGTCATATCTTTGCTTTAAGATATTGTTAAGATTATACCTAAGACGAATGCACTAAATTTTATGCAAAATTATTTATTAAATGGTTACTTTTAAATACTTAGGTATTGGGTCAAAGTAAGCATCTGATATCTAGCTATTCATAATTTTAGTGTACTTGCGCTTCAGATATACCTGTTTCTATACTAAAACTAGCTATTTTTTTTGTAATATTCGAGTTTGTTTTTCGGATCAATCTTGTGAGGGTTATATATGTTACTAAGAAGTCTGGAAATTTTTGGGTTCAAGAGTTTTGCAGAGCGTACGAAATTCGTATTTGATCAAGGAATTACAGGGATTGTTGGACCTAATGGTTGCGGTAAATCTAATATAGTGGATGCTATTCGCTGGGTTCTGGGAGAACAAAAGACCCGTAATCTCAGATCTGATAAGATGGAGAATGTGATTTTCAATGGAACTACAGGAAAGAGAAAGTCCCATTTGGCCGAGGTGTCATTAACATTTGAAAATACGAAAAATATCCTCCCTACAGAATATACTACTGTTAGTATCACCCGGAAACTCTACCGCTCTGGAGAAAGTGAATACCTGATCAATGGGGTGGGATGTCGACTGAAAGATATTCAAAACCTCTTTCTGGATACGGGAATAGGATCTGACTCATATGCCATCATTGAGCTGAAAATGGTTGATGAAATTCTCACCAATAAGGATAACGAACGGAGGAAGTTTTTTGAAGAAGCAGCGGGAATTTCAAAGTATAAGACTCGTAAAAAGCAAACGCTGAAAAGACTTCAGGATACAGATGGAGACCTAGAAAGAGTTGAAGATCTGCTTTTTGAAATTGAAAAAAACCTCAAATCCCTCGAAAGACAGGCCAGGAGAACACAAAAATATTTTGAACTGAAAGAAGAATACAAGATAACTAGTTCACAATATGCGTATCTACTGAGCGCTAACATACGCGAACGGCAACAACAATCACATTACATACAGCAAACCCTTACCGAAAAACATACCCACATCCAGTCTACATTTGCCATTCAGGAAGCAAGACTACAAGAATTAAAGAAACAATTACTCGATCAGGAAAAATCATTATCCCTTGCACAGTCTGATATGAATAACCATATCAAACATATTCAAGAGGTTGAAACCCAAAAATCCATTAAAAATGAACGGTTGAAATACCTTCAACAAAGGGAAATTGCTATTCACAATCAACTTGTCTCAGAACGAGAACAGGTGCAGGAATACGAACATTCGTTGAAGACGGCTCAGCAATCCTATGAACAAATTCAGGCTCACCTACAAGATCAACAAAAAGAGGTAGATCAGCTATCAGAGGAATTGGTCATCCAACATGAACGTCTGGACATACAAAAGGAAGATACTTCAAGCGCTCAATCTAACTATCGAGAACTGGAACAGGAAATTCAATCTCTGACCAGGAACCAAGATGTCCTAAGCGTACAGATGGATAGTCTTACTAGAGAACTGGAAAGGGCCACAGAAGATCAGTCGCATCAACACGAAGATTTAGGCGCATTTTCAGTTAAATCTGAAGAATTGTCCCAGGAGGTCAATACACTGAAAGGAGAGGTAGATCAAATAGAATCCTTAAAACTCCAGCAGACAGAAGCGATTTCGGCTACAGAGAAAGAGATTTCCCAGCTAAAAGACCAAATTTACAAGACCAACAGATTGCTGGATGCACGCCAAAACGAATATAACCTAACCAAAGACCTGGTCGAAAATTTAGAAGGGTTCCCAGAAAGTGTGAAGTTCCTCAAGAAAAATGCACGCTGGATCAGAGAAGCACCGCTGGTTTCAGACATCCTCAATTGTCCTGAAAAATACAAGGTTGCAATGGAAAACTACCTGGATTCATTTCTAAGCTACTATGTCGTCCCTACAAGGAAAGACGCTGTGCTATCTGTGCATATGTTGGCCGAGGCATCAAAGGGGAGAGCCAATTTTTTTATATTAGAAGAATTAAATGAATATAAAATACGAAATCCATTGTTGTTTACCCAGGCTAAAGCTGCATTGGATATTGTAGAGGTTGAGGATTCCTACAAGAGATTAGCTGCCTATCTATTAGACAGAGTATATTTTGTTCCTAATGAAAGTGATTTACCAGAAGAGTTACCCGATGAACTTGTTTTTCTCACACATTCAGGTAGTCTCACTCGAAAAAAGTTTATTGTTAGCGGTGGGTCACTGGGTTTATTTGAAGGCCGACGTTTGGGTAGAGCAGGTAATTTGGAAAAACTTGAAAAAGAAATAGCTTCTTTTGATCAAAAACTCATCCAACAAAAAGATCAACTTGACCAATTACTTGCTCAGTTAGAACGTGTTAAACAGCCCAAATACCAACAGCAACTAAGCCAAGCGCAGGGTCAGCTCAATCAAAAAGAACGCGATCTGTCAGTAATACAATCTAAAGAAAACGAATACAAAGCCTTTTTAGAAAGAGTGGGTAAACGAAAAGCTGAACTCGAAGGAGAAAGAAACAAACTAGAGATTTCACTCAATGAATTAATTCCTCAGTTAGCTATAAAACGCGAGGAACTCCTTAGGCAAGCAACACTTTCAGAACAACAAAAGACACTTGAACAAGAAATCCAACAACAAGTCAATACCCTCACCGCTCAGTTTAATCAAGCAAAAATTCAATTAGTACAACTCCAAAATCAACATGACAATATCCTCCGGGATATTCAGGAAAAAAATAACAACATTCATCGTATCAATAAAAATCACACGCAACTAAAAGAAGAAATCTCTCGTGTTCGTTCGGATGTAGAAGCCCTTGCCTCTAGTAATTCTCACGATGACGAGACTGTGATGGAATTGTACGAACAGAAAAAAGAAAAGGAGCAACACACCGACCTTCTGGAACAAAAAGTGGGAATGATCAAATCGGGGATCATTCAGGTGGAGAATAAATTATCTGCCCTACGCAAAGAAAGAGAAGAGATTACACAACAACAGCAAGATCTCTCTGAAAAAACTACTGAAATCCGTTTGGAACTTCATTCCTTGAAAGAACGAATGTCCGTTGAATTTCAAATAGATATAGAAGAACTAGATGCCGAAACGCTATTCCAGGATGCCAACGGACAGCATGATATGGCTAAAATGGAAGAGGATGTCCAAAAGAAAAGACAAAAAATACAAACTTATGGAGAGATAAATCCCATGGCTATAGAAGCTTACAACGAAATGAAAGAAAGATACGATTTCATGGAAAGCCAAAGACAGGATTTACTCGAAGCCAAAAATTCTTTACTTGATACAATACAGGAGATCGATGATACTGCAAAAGAGAGGTTTAATGAGACGTTTGGCCTCGTTCGGGAAAATTTCCTTAATGTATTTCGATCGCTTTTCTCTGAAAACGATACTTGCGACCTGATTCTCATGAATCCCGAAGATCCGCTAGAATCCGAAATCTCTATTATTGCTCGGCCAAAAGGTAAAAGACCACTTACCATCAGTCAGCTCTCCGGAGGAGAGAAAACATTGACTGCCGTAGCATTACTTTTTTCCATCTACCTGATAAAGCCGGCTCCCTTTTGTATTTTCGATGAGGTAGACGCACCACTGGATGATGCAAATATTGATAAGTTCAACAACATCATCAGAGATTTTTCCGAATACTCCCAATTTATCATCGTTACCCACAACAAAAGAACGATGGCTGCTACTAATGTTATTTACGGCGTCACCATGGAGAATATGGGAGTATCTCGGGTAATTCCCGTTAATTTAGAGACCCTCAACCTAAATTAACTATTTAAATAGTTCTAAGTATATATCATTATTTTAATTAAATTTTACCAGAAATATTTCTGTACTCATCATTCCAATATTAGCAAATAAGGATATTCTTTATAATTTTGCGAAGACCTAAATTTTATACCCAAAAATCGAATTTAGATTATGAAGAAGTTTTTATTCACACTTGGACTCATTGCATCATTATCGTTACTATCTACAGGATGTGCATTTGTGGCAGCTCCTGTAACTGGAGTGGTCTACACGAGTACTAAAGCTCCTATTGTTGCCACTTCTAATGAACTTGGCACAAAAGTAGGCACTGGTGAAGCTACCTCTATTTTAGGGATTGCAGCTACGGGCGATGCTAGTATCCAAACTGCTGCAAGAAATGCTGGCATTTCAAAAATTTCTCACGTTGATTATGAAGCATTTAGCGTATTGGGAATTTTTGCCAGAGTCACAGTCTATGTGTATGGTGAATGATTACGTGTTCCTACACAACCTGAAGAGGAAGTCTTACTACTGACTTCCTCTTATCCTATTACTCACACAAACCGTATCCTCTACTCAACACATATATATGCCTACCAACCAGAATAAGTATTCCCTACTATTAATCATTTCAATTGTTTATCTAGGGTTGGCATCCTCATGTATTTCGACAAAAACACAAACATACTTAAAAGTAATGCCCAAAGAGGAAGGTGCGTTATATTTCATCAAGCCCATACAATTTAATAGCAATCGTCCGTACGAAATTATTGCCGATTTCACCCTTAATTATCAACCCGCTAAACAAAATCCTGTCACTTTACATTTTACACTCAACAGTTCAAGTCCTATCAATCAAATCGATTCTTTAGTCTTCTTACACTCAGAACATAAGGAACAAATTATTGTCATCACAGATGTTGACCAACTATATCTCGAACGCATCAATAAAAAGCAGTGGACTCAACGATTCAGCTGTACGCTTCCTTTAGATCATTTACTGAAATTGATTGCCAGTCAAGATCAACTTTCGGGTAGTATTTATCCAGTGTCCATGCAACCCATTGAAATAACAGCATCAAAAAAATGGACAAAACTATATGAAGCAGTGTACGAAACACTCAAAATTGGAACTTCATCGTAATCCCTATCTTAATTTTCTGTTTGGGTTACATTAGTAATATAGCTCCCCATTTGAAGGATCTCTTTGAAATAATTTATGCCTCAGATTAAAAATAAGTCGATGTAAGCTTTGCATGCTTTGTTAAAAAAAGAATAATTATTGGTATTTTTAATTCAAGACTACTATTCATCTACTTACAACACAATAAAATATGAAAACTTATATCATACTAGGTATCATCTGTCTAACACTGGGCACCGTAGCTTATACCTGGAATTTACAAAGACCAGCAGACCCGCAAATTCCTCCAACAATACAAATGTCTGGAGAAATCAGTGAAGACATGTACAAAGCCATGGTCGAACTTATGGAAACCCTGAATGATGATCAGAAAAGTCAGGCAATGTTTGATTTTGAGGGTGAAATGAGATACAAATGGCATTTTACACCTATACCCAGAACTGGCCTGAAGTGGCAAGACCTCAATGAGACACAAAGAGACAAACTGTTGCAATTATTAGGGACCGCATTAAGCCCAAAAGGTCTTTCAAAAGCACGTGAAATAATGGACCTGGAGGGTATCCTGAAAGTAATTGAAGGGAGAGAAGAAGGAGATGATTATCGCGATCCTGAAAAATATTTTCTCAGCGTATATGGAGAACCCCAAAAGGACAAGCCTTGGGGATGGAGATTTGAAGGCCACCATCTTTCTCTCAATTTTTCGGTTATTGCAGATGGATATTCTGTTACCCCTGCATTTATGGGAAGTAACCCTGCCAAAGTCCCTATAGGTCCATTCCAAGGAAAGCGCGTTTTGAAAGCTGAAGAGGATCTTGCCAGAACTTTAATGGGAATGTTTGATGAAGAACAACTTAAAACTGCCATAATAGCTGAAGATGCTCCAGATGATATTGTTACTTTCGTAGACAAAAAAGTATCTCTGGATACATATGAAGGCTTACAAGTAGGTGATTTTTCTGAAGCACAAAAAGTGGCATTCCTTCAATTACT